>DASVRA010000011.1:0-124155 GCA_036388855.1 Caulobacteraceae bacterium
AGCCGCACTGCCCCATCCCCGGACCGCCGGCGTAACCCCCGCCGGCCTGCCGCCCGGCTCGCTGGGCCGGGCTCCCCGTTCGACCGCACTCCCGGCGGCAAAGGTGCGGGCCCTGCCCCCTCCCACGCCGGAAGTCGTGAGGGGAGTATGGGGGAGCTGGAAGGGAGGGGGATAAGTTCGGGGTTTTCCCCCTATTTCACCGCGACCGCGCGGTCAGGTTCGGGTGAGGGTTCAACGGGTTGGCGGTTCGGGAGGCGCCGCGGCGGGGTGAGTTATCAGCCGGATTGGGCGCGTCCGGTCTCCCTCCCCAGCATTAGCTGTACAGCCACGAGCGGGGAACGCGCTGTTCGTCTTCGCCTTGCCTTAGGCGCCGGCGAGAGCGCCGCCGCCACTCAGCGATGCTGGCTGGGGTCGTGGGGCTGGGCGGGGGCGGGGCTGTCGCCCTGGCCCTTGGGCTGCTTCATCATCTTCTCGCAGCAGCACTTGCCGTCCTTGCAGCAGTCCATGGCGTAGGCGGCGCCGGAAGTCAGCGCGAGCGCGGCGGCGAGGGCCGTGGCGGCGAGTTTCATCGGGGGCTCCTAGTATGTGTGGCGAGCTTAGCACGGCGGAGCCTGGGATGCGGGCGGCGCCGAAAAAACCTGGGTTCGGGCTTTCGCCGCGATGAGCGGGTTGGGGTGTTGCGGGGGAGGTAGCGCGCCGGGGCCCGAGGCGTCTCACCACTCAGCAATCGAGCCGTCGGGCCTCCGCCAGACGGGGTTGCGCCAGCGCGGGGCGTCCTTGCTGATCTCGCGCACCGCAGCCTCGTCGATCTCCACGCCCAGGCCGGGGCCCTCGGGGACCGCGACCATGCCCTCGGTGACGGTGAAGACGGAGGGGTCCTTCACATAGGCGGTGAGGTCGTAGCCGACGTTGTAGTGGATGCCGATCGACATCTCCTGCAGCACCACGTTGGGGGTGCAGGCGCCGACCTGGATGCAGGACATGAAGGCGAGGGCGCCGAGCGGGCAGTGGGGGGCCACCGCCACGTCGTAGGCCTCGGCCATGCTGGCGATCTTGCGCACTTCCGAAATGCCGCCGGCGTGCGACAGGTCGGGCTGGATGATGTCGGCGGCGCGGGCCTCGAACACCCGCTTGAAGTCCCAGCGGTGGAACAGCCGTTCGCCGAGCGCAATCGGGATTGAGGTGATACGCGCGATCTCGGCAATCGCCTCCATGTTCTCCGACAGCAGCGGCTCCTCGATGAATAGCGGCCGGTGCGGCTCCAGCGCCTTGGCAAGCTGCTTGGCCATCGGCTTGTAGACCCGGCCGTGGAAGTCGAGGCCGACATCCATGCCCTGGTCCTGGACCGCCGCCACCCGCTCGATCACCGCGTCGACGAACCTGGGGCTCTCAATCCAGCCCATGTCGGGCGTGGCGTTCATCTTCACCGCGCGGAAGCCCTGGTCGCGGCGGCGGGCGGCGCCCTCGCCGGCCTCCTGCGGACGGTCGCCGCCGATCCAGGCGTAGACCTCCACGCGGTCGCGCACCTTGCCGCCGAGCAGCTGCCACACCGGCTGGCCGAGCGCGTGGCCCTTCAGATCCCACAGCGCCTGGTCCATCCCCGAGATCGCCGACATCAGCACCGGACCGCCGCGGTAGAAGCCGCCGCGGTGGAGGATCTGCCAAGCCTCCTCGATGCGGAAGGGATCGGCGCCGATCAGGCGGTCGCGAACGCTCTCGAAGGCGCCAACCACGGCCTCGGTGTGGCCCTCGAGGCTGGCCTCGCCCCAGCCGACCGCGCCGTCGTCGGTCTCCACCCGCACGAACAGCCAGCGCGGCGGCAGCGGGAAGGTCTCGATGCGGGCGATCTTCATCGGCGGGTCGGCCTCCGGGGGAACGGGCGGAGCTTTGGAACCAAGGCGGCGGCGGGGCGTCAAGGCCAGGGATGCGCCAAGGCTGGCGCGGGGGGCAAGCTGGGCCTTAAATGACCACCATGGCGCACGACGCAACCGCTCCGGCGTGGCTGGAGCCCGGCCGCACCTGCTGGCGCACCGCGCGGGCGGACAGGGCGGCGATGCTGATCGACAACTCGGCCTATTTCGCCGCCGCGCTGGCGGCGGTGCGCAAGGCGCGCCGCCAGGTGCTGCTGCTGGCCTGGCAGTTCGACCCGCGCACCCAGATGTCGCCGGACGGCGCGCTGGAGCCGGGGCACCCGGACGAGATCGGCGTGGTGCTGAACCAGCTGGTCAAGGAGCGGCCGCACCTGGACGTGCGGCTGCTGGTCTGGAAGTCGGCCCTGCCGATCGCGGCTTCGCAGGACTTCTTCCCCCACCGCGGCCACCGCTGGTTCGAGGGCTCCCCCGTCCACTTCCGTCTCGACGCGGCGATCCCGTTCGGCGCCTGCCACCACCAAAAGGTGCTGGTGATCGACGACAAGGTGGCCTTCTGCGGCGGCGGCGACATCGCGGTGGACCGTTGGGACAGCCCGCTGCACCTGGACGCCAACCCCCGCCGGCGGATGCCCAGCGGCGTCGAGCACCCGCCCCGCCACGAGGTGATGATGGTGATGCAGGGCGAGGCCGCCCGCGCGCTCGGCGACCTCGCGCGCGAGCGCTGGTTCGCCTCCACCGGGGCGGCCGCGCCTCCGCCGCCGGAGGACGTGGAGTCGGACCCCTGGCCCGAGCATGTCGCGCCCGAGTTCGAGGATGTCGAGATCGGCATCGCCCGCACCCTGCCGGCCTGGCGCAATCAGCACGAGGTGCGCGAGACCGAGGCACTGCACCTGGAATCGATCCATCGGGCCAAACGGCTGATCTACCTGGAGAACCAATACGTCACCTCGCCGGTGATCATCGAGGCGCTGGCGCGGCGGCTGGCGGAGGAGGACGGGCCGGAGGTGGTGATCGTCTCAACCGGCACCAGCCCCAGCTGGTTCGACCAGGCGACCATGGACAAGACCCGCTCGACCATGATCGCCAAGCTGGAGGCCGCCGATCATCGGGGCCGCTTCCGCGCCTACTGCCCGCTGACCCGTTCGCGCGAAGTGATCATCGTCCACTCCAAGGTGACGATCATCGACGACGAGATGCTGCGCGTGGGCTCCACCAACCTGAACAACCGCTCCGCCGGCTTCGACAGCGAGCTCGACGTGGCCTTCATCGCCGAAACGGACGCGCACCGGCAGGCGATCGCCCGCTTCCGCGCCCGCGACGTCGCCCACTTCGTTGGCTACGCCCCCTCGCTGATCGAGGAGCTGACCGCCGAGAAGGGCCTGATCGCCGCCATCGACCAGGGCGAGGCGGTGGGGGAGCCGCGGCTGCTGCGCCTGCGGCCGCAAAGGCTGGGCCCGCTCGCCACCTTCATCGCCGCCTTCCATCTCGGCGACCCGCTGGACCCGCTCGACGCCTGGCGGCCGTTCCTGCGCAAGCGGCGGCTGCAAAAGAAGCTGGTCCGGCTGGACAAGAAGTTCTCAGACCCACCGGCTCCGGTCGACCTTGAAATCGACCACAAGCGGAAGGTGGTCGCTCGCCACTCGCGCTAGCGGGCTGTCGGGCACATGGCAGGCCTTCACCTTGACCGAGCGGCTGGCGAACACGTGGTCGATCCGCAGCATCGGCATGCGCGATGGGAAGGTCCGCAGGGTGCGGCCGCGCTTGCGCACCTCGAGCTGGGCGTCGGCCAGGCGCCCCGCCAGGGTGCGGTAGGCCGCGTGCTGGGAAGTGGCGTTGAAGTCGCCGACCAGCAGCGCCGGGTCGGTGCAGTCGGGATGGCCCATCCAGTCGGACGTCACCAGCGCCTCCGCCTGGGCCCGCTGCTCGTGCGGCACCAGGCCCAGGTGGGTGTTGACGATCTGCACCTGCGCGCCCTCGATCTCGGCCGACACCCACAGCGCGCCGCGCGGCTCCAGCCCCCGCACCGAGGGGGAGGTCGGCAGGGCGCCGGCCTTTCTGAAGGTCAGGGGGGCGGTGGTGAGGATGGCGTCGCCGTACTGCTCCTCGGCAACCTTCAGCGCGGCGTGGAAGTGGACGTGCATCCCGACTTCGGCGGCGATCGCGTGCGCCTGGTCCACCCCGCCGGTGCGCGCGCGGCCAACGTCCAGCTCCTGCAGCGCCACCACGTCCGGCTTGGCCGCGGCGATCACTTGGGCGACCCGCGAGACGTCGAGCCGCCCGTCCACGCCCACGCAACGGTGGACGTTGTAGGTCATGATCCGCGCCATCGGCGGCGTTTTAGCGCCTCCGCGCCGCACGTTTCTACAGCCGCCGCGCCTCGAAGCGCGCCGTCATCGAGGCCGCCTCGCCCGGCCGGAGGATGGCGAGCCCCGCCGCCTCCCACTCCGCCTCCGGCCGATTCAGGGCCGCGTTGGCGTTGGTGACCGGCTCGGCGACGAAGAACCCGCCTTCGGGCGGCGAGTAGACCTGGAAGCGGGTGGCCTGGGGCGAGGAGATGGTCAGCGCCAGCTTCCGCTCCGGCCACTTGATGTTCGCGGTTCCGGCCCAATCCTCGAAGCCGTTGTCCAGGTCCTGGGCGCAGATGCGGCGTTGTCCGAGGCCAAACCGCCCCTCGGCGGGAATCCGCTCCAGCGGCATCACCTCCTCGTCGATGGTCCAAACCCACCCGGCGTCGGCGTCCAGCACCGTCTCCCCGGTGCAGGGGAAATACGGGTGCTGCCCCAGGCCGCAAGGCATCGGCTCGCCGGAGAGGTTGCGGCAGGACAGCGTGACCGTCAGGCCGTCTTCGTCGAGCGCGAACCGCTGCCGCGCCTCGTAGGCCCAGGGCCAGTCCGCCGGTTCATGCCGGTAGAGGAGCTCGGCCGAGGCGGGGCCCCGCTCGGTCACTTCCCAGGCCCGGCGCCAGCCGTCGCCGTGGAGCGGGTGGCGCTGCCCGGCCATGTTGGGCGGCAGGCGGACCTCGCGGCCGCGGAATTGAAAGCGGCCGTCGCGCACGCGGTTGGAGTAGGGGACAAGCGGGAAGCAGCCGGCGTCCAAGACGTCGTCGAGGCCGTCGGGGGCGGGGCGGAGCAGCGGCTCCACCTTGGCGTCGCGTTCGATGCCGAAGCGCGCCACCGAGCCACCGACCCGCGGCGCCAGCTCCAGGCGCAAGGCACCCGCCGCGAGGCCGACCCATGCCGACGTGGCCGCCATGCCAGCCTCCTTGCCGCGAAAACCCGTAGAACCGGACCCCGGCGGCTTCGTTCCGGCGGCAGGCGAAGCCGGAACCGGCGAAGGCAACGCTCGTTGTCGAACAGCGCCCCTGAAAGGAGCCTGTCATGCCCGCCTCCCAGAAATCCTCCTCCAGTGACAAAACCGCAGCCAAGGGCGGCGGTACGGACGCCATCGCCCTGCTGAAACAGGACCACCGTGAGGTGGAGGAGCTGTTCTCCAAGTTCGAGGCGACGGGGGGCGAGAAGACCAAGGCCAAGCTGGCGGCTCAGATCTGTCTGGAGCTGAAGGTCCACACCCAGATCGAGGAGGAGATCTTCTATCCCCGGTCGCGCGAGGAGGAGGTCGAGGGCGACCTGGTGGACGAGGCGGTGGTGGAGCATCAGGCCGCCAAGCGGCTGATCGCTGAGATCGAGGCCGGGGATCCCGGCGACGAGATGTGGGAGGCCAAGGTCAAGGTGCTGAAGGAGATGGTCGAGCACCATGTCCAGGAGGAGGAGAAGGAGCTGTTCCCCGAGGCGAAAAAGGCCGGCATGGACATGCAGGCGATCGGCGCGCGCCTGGCCGAGCGCAAGGCCGAGCTGACGGCCCAGATGAAGGCGCAGGCCCAAGCCTGACCGGCCGTGGCGGAAGCGCTCGAGCCCGCGGTCCCTGGCGACATCGACGAACTGGCGCTGGAGGTGCTGCAGGCCGCCTGCGAAGGGGACCTGAAGCTGGTCACGGCCGAGAGCTGCACCGGCGGGCTGCTGGCTTCCCTGCTGACCGACTTACCCGGGATGTCGCACGCGTTCGACCGCGGCTTCGTCACCTACACCAACGAGTCCAAGCAGGAGCTGCTGGGCGTGCCGCCACAGCTGCTGAAGAGCCCCGGCGCAGTCTCGGAACCGGTGGCGCGCGCCATGGCCGAGGGTGCGCTGGCGCGGGCGCAAGGGCAGGTGGCGCTCGCCATCACCGGCTACGCGGAGCCGCCGAAGGACGAGCCGGCGCAGGCAGGCGTGGTCCACTTCGGCCTTGCCGCCGAGGGCCTGGCGACCCGCCACCGGCGCGAATGCTTCGGCGATGTCGGCCGCGCCGAGGTGCGCATCCGCAGCCTGCGCACCGCGCTGGAGATGCTGCGCGAGGCCTTGGCGGAACGCTCAGCCCGCTGAGGCGGCGCGGCGGGCGGCTTCCAAATCGGCAGGCGTGTCCACTGAAATCGGCGCTTCGTCGGCCACGACGGCGCGGATGGTCATCCCCAGCTCCAGCGCCCGCAGCTGCTCCAGCTTCTCGCGCCGCTCCAGGGGTGAGGGCCGCGCCGCGGTGAACCGCTCCAGCGCCTCGCGCCGGTAGCCGTAGATGCCGATGTGCCGCCACACCCGCCCTTCGCCGTGGAGGGTGGAGCGGGTAAAATACAGCGCCCGCCCCGAGCGCCCGTCCGCCGCCACCGCCAGCACCGCCTTGACCACGTCGGGGTTCGCTCGGTCAGCGGCGGAGGCCTCGGGAGCGACGACCGTGGCGATGTCACAGGCACCTCCCTCCAGCAGGACCGCGCAGGCGCGCACCACCTCCGGATCGACGAAGGGCATGTCGCCCTGGAGGTTGATTACCAGGTCGTGCCGTCGCTCGGGGTCCAGTCGCGCCAGGGCCGCCAGGATGCGGTCGGATCCGGAAGGCAGGTCCGGATCGGTGAGCACCGCCACGCCGCCCGCCTCGCGCACCCGTTCGGCTATTCCGGGATCACCCGCCGCCACGGCGACAGGACCGATCCCCGCCGCCTCGGCCTGGCGCAGCACCCGGACGATCATCGGAACGCCGCCGATCTCGGCCAGCGGCTTGCCCGGCAGCCGCGTGGCCGCCAGCCGGGCGGGGATCAGGATGATGGGATTGGCCACGCCCGCGGCGTCCGGCCCCGGCTTATTACGCGCCGCCCTCGCCGCCCGCTTCCGGCGCATCGTCGGCGCCGCCGGTTTCCGGAGCGTCTTCGGCGCCGCCCTTTTTGCCGCCGCCCCCGGTCTTGGGCCGCAGCCGGCGGGCGAGCTTACGGAACTCCTCGGTCTGCTGCTCCTTGGGCGGCAGCCGCAGGGTGATGCTGGCGCCCTCCAGGCGCACGTCCAGCGGCGTGCCGGCCTTGACGAAAGCGCCGACCGCCCGGCGCAGCACCTTCTGCGCCTTGTCGGCCGAGGCATAGGCGTAGGTGCGCGTGGCGCCGGTCTCCGACGCAGCGCCGCCGGATCGCCGGGCTCCGCCGCCCTTGCCCTCGCCCTTCTGTTTCCCGGCCCTGGCGCCCTTGCCGCCGCCGCTCGAGGTGTCGCTCATCTGATATCTCCGGGGCGGCGCCCGCCGCCAATCGCGCGCGCTTTAGGGGAGCGGCGGGAAGGCGGCAAGGCGCTCAGGGCGCGGCCGTGGCCGCCATCGCTTCCACCGGCCCCGTCGCGTCCGCCTCCTCAGCGGCGCAGGCCTGGTGCCAGCGCCAGGCGGAGGCGATCACCTGCTCCAGGTCGGTCCAGCGCGCTCGCCAGCCGAGCTTGTCCCGCGCCAGCGACGGATCCGCCACCAGCACCGGCGGGTCGCCCGCACGCCGGCCGGCCAGCCGCACCGGCAGCTTGCGGCCGGTCGCCCGCTCCACCGCGTCGGCCACCTCCTTGACCGAGTTGCCGCGCCCGGCGCCGAGGTTCATCGCCGAGGTTTCCCCGCCCTCCATCAGGTAGCGGATCGCCGCCACGTGGGCGTCGGCCAGGTCGCAGACGTGGATGTAGTCCCGCACAGCCGTGCCGTCGGGGGTCGGATAGTCCGTGCCCATGATGTCCAGCGCTTCGATCTTGCCCTGCAGCGCCATCAGCGCGCGGGGGATCAGGTGCGGTTCGGGCTCATGCAGCTCGCCGATGTCGGCGGTGGGATGGGCGCCGCAGGCGTTGAAGTAGCGCAACGAGACGGAGCGGACGCCGTAGGCGGTGTCGTAGTCGCGCAGGATCTGCTCCACCATCAGCTTTGAGCGGCCGTAGGGGTTGATCGGCACGGTCGGCGTCCGCTCGGTCATCGGCTGCTCGGGCGGCTGGCCGTAGGTGGCGGCGGTGGAGGAGAATACGAACAGCTCCACGCCCGAGGCGCGCATGGCGTCCAGCAGCACCTGCGCGCCACGGGTGTTGTTGTCGTAGTAGATCGACGGGTCCTCCACCGACTCCCCCACGTAGGTGAAGGCGGCGAAGTGCATCACCGCGCGCGGCTTCCACCGCGCCATCACCTCCAGCAGCCGCTCGCGGTCGCGGATGTCGCCTTCCTCGAACGGCCCGAACTTCACCAGCCGCCGATGGCCGCGGCTGAGGTTGTCGTAGGTGACCGGCAGGAAGCCCTCGCGGGCGAGCGCCTCGCAGGCGTGGCTGCCGATGTAGCCGGCGCCGCCGGTCACCAGCACGGGAATCGGGTCGGGGGTCTGGGTCATGGGGCGCTGGATGAGGGCGAGCGCGGCCCGTGGCAAGCCCGTCAGCCGAACGGAACCACCTTGTTGCCGGCGTCGTGGCCGATGTCGGCGCGCCCGAGGTAGGGGATGCCGGAACGCTCGCACCAGTAGCGCGCCACCTCCTCCTCGGTGCGGATGAAGTCCGGGTCGTTCTCCGGCACGGCGCCGCAGCGGCCAAGCGCGATGCCGGCTGCCTCTCGGATCGCGGGGTTGGAGGTGATGTGGAACAGCGACCGGTCGATCCGGTACATGTACTCGCCCACCTCCTCCAGCATCAGCACGTGGCCGGACAGGTCGGGCTGCAAGGGGGTGCCCAGCATCTGGCTGAGCACGGTGATGTTGAAGGCGGCGCTCTTCACCCCCGAAGCGGCCAGCGGCTCCAGTGAAGCTCCATCGCCCCGGAGCAACCAATTCAACGCGCGAGCGATCGCGTCGGAGCCGCCTTCGCGCGCCACGTCGCAAGGCATGGGGCCGTGCGCCAATCGGCCGGCTCCGGCGCGGTAAAGGCCGGCGAGCATGAAACCGGCGTCGCTGTAGCCGAGGTAAGCCTTCGCGCGTGCGGGCGCCTCAAGCCGCGCGATCACGCCTTCGGCGATGCGGCAGGCGCCGTAGCCGCCCCGGGCGAACCACAGCGCGTCGAAACCCGGGTCGTTGGCCACATCGAGAAACGCCGCGGCGCGCGCCTCGTCCTCTCCGGCGAAGTGGCCCCAGGCGTGGAAGCACTGGGGGTGGAACCAGATCTCCGGCGCGTCCTCCCCCAAGGCTTGCGCCGCGGCGGCCGCGGTGCGCTCGGCGATCTCCTCGGCGATGCGGCCGCCGGGCGCGACCACGCCGATCCTGAAGCGCCTCTCGCCCATGCCGCCGCCTCGCTTGCCAGTCCTCGGGTCGGCTTATAACCACCCGCCGATGAGTCCCCCCACATCCTATTTCTTCTGCGGCGTCGGCGGCAGCGGAATGCTGCCCCTGGCCCTGATCGCCCAGGCGCAGGGCGCGACGGTGGAGGGCTCCGACCGCTCGCTCGACCAAGGCCGCACGCCCGAGAAGTTCGATTTCCTCCGCGCCCGCGGGATTGGCCTGCATCCGCAGGACGGTTCGGGCGTCAGGGCCGGCCACACGGTGGTCACCTCCGCCGCTGTGGAGGAGAGCGTGCCCGACGTGCAGGCGGCGCGGCGCGTGGGCGCCCCGCTGCTCACGCGAGCCGAGCTGCTGGCGCGGATGTTCAACGCGGCGCCCCTGTCGATAGGGGTGGCGGGCACCAGCGGGAAGTCCACAGTCACCGGCATGATCGGCTGGATCCTGCACCAGGCCGGCCGCGACCCCACGGTGATGAACGGCGCTGTGATGAAGCCGTTCGCCACCGCCGACGTCCCCTTCGCCAGCGCGGTCGTGGGGCAGGGCGGCGTGTTTGTCAGCGAGGTGGACGAGAGCGACGGCTCCATCGCCCGCTACCGGCCCGGGGTCGCCGTCGTGAACAACGTCTCGCTGGACCACAAATCGATGGACGAGTTGCGCGTCCTGTTCCGCGACTTCGCCGCCAAGGCCGGGACCGCCGCCCTCAACCTCGACAACGAGGAGACGGCGGCCCTGGCGCGAACGCTGCCGCGCGGGCGCGTGATCACCTACGGCATGGACCAGGCGGCGGACTTCACCGCCCAGGACGTGACGCTCGAGCCCGCCGCCGTCCGCTTCCGCGTGCTGGAAAAAACCACGGGCGAGACGGCCGACATCCGCCTGCCGATGCCTGGCGCGCACAACGCCGCCAACGCCCTGGCCGCCCTCGCCGCCGCGCGCGCCGCCGGCGTCCCCCTTCATGAAGCGGTCGAAGCGCTGGCGGGCTTCACCGGAATCCGCCGGCGGCTGGAGTTGGTCGGGGAGGCCGGCGGGGTCACGGTGATCGACGACTTCGCCCATAACCCCGACAAGATCACGGCCACCCTGTCGGCGCTGCACGCCTTCCCCGGCCGTCTGCTGGTGCTGTTCCAGCCCCACGGATACGGGCCGCTGAAGCTGATGCGCGAGCCGCTGACAGAGGCCTTCACCGGCCATCTGGCGCCCGAGGACGTCCTGCTGATCACCGAGCCGGTCTACTTCGGCGGCACCGTCGACCGCTCGGTCGGCGCCGAGGCGATCGTGGACGGGGTGAAGGGGCGGGGCCGGTCCGCCGAAGCCTTCCCCGACCGGCCTTCAGCGGGCGGGCGGCTGCTTGACCTGGCGCGCTCCGGCGACCGGATCGTGGTCATGGGCGCGCGGGACGACACCCTGTCCCAGTTCGCCGCGGAACTGCTCGAAAAATTAGGTGGTTAACGCGGGAACACGGAGGCTTTTCGGCTGTTGATCGTGCGGGCGTCTCAAGGAATCCGCACGTGTCCCTCCTCCCTATCGCCGCCGCCGCCCTGGCGCTTTCCGGCGCGCCGGCCGAGCCGGGCGTCTGCCGCGGCGCCGCGGCCCAACCGGGGCAGGTGGTCACGGGCGTGGTGCTCCACGTGATCGACGGCGAGCGCCTGTGCCTGGCCGATGGCCCCACCCCCGACCGCTGGACGGAAGTCACCCTGGCGAAGGCCGACCTGCGGCCGATGGCGAGCGAAAGCGCCGCCTGGGGCAAGGCGGCGGTTATGAGCGCCGCCTTCGGCAAGAAGCTCACCTGCACGGTCGAGTCCGTCTCCGCCGGCCGCGCCGTCGCCGCTTGCGCACTGGGCGAGGTTCCCTTGGGAGCCGTCCTCTCCGCCCCCAGCGCCCAGGCGCAGGCGGCGCAGTGGTATCAGCCGGCTCCGCAGCCCACCGGCCGCACCCTGATCGCCAGCCGCTGAGCCGCCGCCGCCGCCATTCATCGTATCCCCGGTTCAACCGGGCGACCCATGCGGCGCCGGTGAATCGGGCGAGGCCGCAGGGATCACCCGCATTCTCGGGTGAGGACGGGGAAGATACCCGCCTTGAAGTGTAGCGCCTCCCCCGCCGCCTCGTGCTAGAGCGGCCACAACCGGAGGCCCTATGCGCATTCTCTTGGCGACCGACGCCTGGGAGCCCCAGGTCAACGGGGTGGTGCGCACGCTGACGCGCACCCTCGCCGAGTGCCGTGCCATGGGCCACGAGGTGGAGGTGGTCGCGCCCAGCCAGTTCAAGACCGTCCCCCTGCCGACCTATCCGGAGATCAAGATCGCCGTGGGCTGCCACGAGGCGGTGCGCGAGCGCATGACCCGGTTCGAGCCCGAAGCCATCCACATCGCCACCGAAGGGCCCATCGGGCTGGCCGCCCGCAGCATCTGCCTGGAGTGGAAGCTGCCGTTCACCACCAGCTACCACACCCGTTTCCCCGAGTACGTCTCGGCGCGGCTGCCGCTGCCGCTCTCAGCCGGCTACGCCTTCATGCGCTGGTTCCACGCGCCCTCGGGACGGCTGATGGTGGCCACGCCCACCATGCGCGCGGAGCTGGAAAAGCGCGGCTTCCGCAACATGTCGCCGTGGACGCGGGGGGTGGACACCGGGCTGTTCCGCCCCGGGCTGGAGCCGGTGTTCGAGGGCGTGGAGCGCCCGGTCTTCCTCTACGTGGGCCGCGTGGCGGTGGAGAAGAACATCGAAGCCTTCCTCAAGCTGGACCTGCCGGGGACCAAGGTGGTGGTGGGCGAAGGGCCGCAGAAGGAAGAGCTGGCCGCCGCCCACCCGCGGGCCGTGTTCACCGGCGCCAAGTTCGGCGAGGACCTGGCGCGCGCCTACGCCGACGCCGACGTGTTCGTCTTCCCCTCGCTCACCGACACCTTCGGCCTGGTGATCCTGGAAGCGATGGCGACGGGCACGCCAGTCGCCGCCTTCCCCGCGCCCGGGCCTATCGACATCATCCCGGGCTCCGGCGCGGGCGTTCTGGCCGAAAGCACCGCGGGCGGCCTGCGCGAGGCCTGCCTGGAGGCGTTGAAGCTGGATTCCGGCGCGGTGCGTGCCTACGCCGAGCGGTTCTCCTGGCGCACCTGCGCGGAGGAGTTCGTGCGCAACCTGCAGCCCTATCCGGAGCCGCAGAAGACCCGCTTCTGGCGGCGCCTGCGACGGCTCACCCGGCTGCGCCGGCGCAAGGCGCCCTTCTCGATTCCCATGGGCGCCGCGCGCCCGGCGGAATCGCCGCGTAGCCCACAGGGTTCGTCCTGACGCCGTCGGCTGTGTCGCGCCCGTAGAGCTCGACGGCGGCCGGGCGCGCGAACCGGGACGTAGGCCGCTGCTTCTTACCGCCGCACGATTTAGCCTCGCCCGCCTGCGGCGCCATGCCGCTGCTTGCCCCCCTAACTGTGACAGCGCCTGTTCTGATATGTGACCGCCTCCGCAACTGGCTGATTTTTGGGAAGGAATTAGCCAGGGTCCGAGCGGGAATAAGCATCGAGTCATGAGCGTTGTCGCCGCGGCGCAGCGCCTTCAGCAGGAGTTACCAGTGAACCTTTCCACCCGCATCGTCTCGGTCCGCACCCTGGCCGACAGCCCCAGCGCCATGAGCGCCCCCACCATCTCGCGCGGAGGCGGCGACGAGAACGAAGAGACCGTGATCGGCACCGAGAACGCCGACACGATCAACGAACTGCACGCGTCCGACACGACTCCGCTGGAGCTGGAGATCTTCGCGCTGGGCGGCAACGACACCGTCACCTTCACCGGCAGCGACGTGGTCGAGGCCGAGGTTGACCTCGGCGCCGGCGACGACCTGTTCAACGTCGACGGCGGCATGGAAGTCGAGGTCGTCACCGGCGACGGCATTGACACGGTCAACGTCGCCAACGTCGGCGGCGAGCTCGAGATCGACTTCCTCGGCGCAGGCTCCGACACCGTCCGCATCCAGGCGGGCGCGGTGATCACCAACGACTTCGAAGTGGACAACTTCACCGCCGGCGAAGGCGGCGACGTGGTCGACTTCACCGCCTTCCTGCAGAGCGAGACCACCTGGGACGGCGTGGTCAACCCGTTCGAGGCCGGCTACCTGCAGCTGTCGCAGGCCGACGATGACGAGGTGATGCTGCAGATCGACTACGACGGCGGCGGCGACAACTGGGGCTTCCTGCTCGAGATCAACGACGCGGTGGCGACCGACTTCACCGCCGCCAACTTCGGCGGCTACGCCCCGGTGATCGGCCCGCCCTCCTTCGACGGCGACGACGGCGACGACATCTACTCGGGCCGTGACGGCGACGACGACCTGACCGGCGGCGACGGCGACGACACGCTCGGCGGCTCCGGCGGGGACGACAGCGTCCACGGCGGCGGCGGCGGCGACGACCTCGACGGCGGCGACGGCGACGACCATGTCTCGGGCGACGATGGCGACGACCACATGGACGGCGACCTCGGCGACGACCTGGTCCACGGCGGCTCGGGCGACGACACCCTTTCCGGCGGCGACGGCAACGACGACCTGACCGGCAACAGCGGCGGCGACGACCTCGACGGCAGCTCCGGCGACGACTCCGTCTCCGGCGGCGGCGGCCTCGACGACCTCGACGGCGGCGACGGCGACGACGAGCTGAGCGGCGGCAAGGGCGACGACACCATGTCCGGCGGCGGCGACGACGACACCGTCATGGGCGGCGGCGGCGACGACCACCTGGTCGGCGGCGGCGGCGGCGGCTCGGACGACCTCGACGGCGGCAACGGCGACGACACCGTCTCCGGCGGCGGCGGCGGCGACGACCTCGACGGCGGCAACGGCGACGACGAGGTCAAGGGCGGCGGCGGCGACGACACCATGTCGGGCGGCGACGACGACTCCAACGACACTCTGGTCGGTGGCGGCGGCGGCGACGACATGGACGGCGGCGAGGGCAGCGACGAGCTGAACGGCGGCAAGGGCGACGACGACATCTCCGGCGGCGACGGCGACGACACCGTCATCGGCGGCGGCGGCGACGACACCGTCAGCGGCGGGCTGGGCGACGACGACTTCATGTTCGTCCGGGCCGACGGCTCCACCGTCAGCGTCAGCGACTTCGAAGTCGGCAACGACGTGTTCGATCTGTCGAAGATCGACGCCGACACGGCCGCCGAGGGAAACCAGGCCTTCGTCTTCGTCGACACCTTCACCGGCGCGGCCGGCGAGGCGACGCTGAGCTACGACGCGGTCACCGGGATCACCACTGCGGTGTTCCAGGCGGACGCGGACGGGCTGGCCGACCTGACCCTGCTGATCGACGGCGAGGTCACCGCGGACGACGGCTGGGTCCTCTAAGGTCCCCAGCGACGGCCAATGAACTCCCGCCGCGGCGACGCGGCGGGAGTTCGCATGTCAGGGCCTTGCCGCCGCACGGCGACACCCCCACATCCGGCAAACCGCACTAGAAGCGGTTACAGATTTGGGAACCCCGACCATGAAGCTCTACTACGCTCCCGCCGCCTGCTCGCTCGCCCCGCATATTGCCGCCATCGAGGCCGGTCTGCCGCTGGAGCTCAAGAAGGTCGAGTTCGGCGCCAACGGCAAAACCGTCGACGGCCGCGACTACGCCGAGATCAACCCCAAGGGCGCGGTCCCGGCGCTGGAGACGGACGAGGGCGAGGTGCTGACCGAAAACGCGGTGCTGCTCCAGTACCTGGCGTCCAAGGCGCCGGGCTCGCGGCTAGTCCCAGCCGGCGACGGGCTGGAGCGCTGGCGCTTCCTGGAACTGCTCAATTTCATCGCCACCGAAATCCACAAGGGATTCGGCCCGCTGTGGAATCCCACGACTCCCCCCGAAGTGCGCGAGGGCGCGGTCGCCAATCTCGGCAAGAAGTTCGCCTTCCTTGAGAAACAGCTGGATGGCCGCCCCTTCCTGTTCGGCGATTCGTTCACCGCCGCGGACGCCTACGCCTACGCGGTGCTGAACTGGACCAGCATCCATAAAATCGACCTGGCGCCCTGGCCAGCGCTGCAGGCCTACATGGGCCGCCTGCGCGAGCACCCGTCGGTGGCGCAGGCCCTGCGCGAGGAAGGCTTGGGCTAAGGAAAGCCCGGCCCCCCGCCGCCGATCCTGGAGGGCGAAGGCGGCGGGGGACCGGACCTTACCAAGCTACGGCGGCGTCGTACGCCCGGATTACCCGTTCACGCGTCCGTGACGGCTCAGCTCTGAAAATAGGGCTCCACCGGCCCGGACAGCTTCATCGTCAGCGGATCGCCCTTGCGGTCGGTCTTCTTGCCCACCGCCAGCCGGATCCAGCCCTCGCTGACGCAATACTCCTCGACGTTGGTCTTCTCCTCGCCCCGGAAGCGGATGCCTACACCCCGCGCCAGCAGCGCACCGTCGTAAAACGGGCTCTTGGGATTGACCGACAGGCGATCAGGCGGCGTTTCGGCGGCGGGAGGCGTGTCGCTCATCCCTCCTGACTAGCCTCGCCCCCGCCCCTCCGCAACGCGGCCTCAGCGCCCCACCGCCTGCAGCCGGGGCCCGTGCTCGCGCAGCCAGGCCCGCGCCGCCTTGGCGTGCGGCGTCAGCCTCGCCACCTCGGCCCAGAACGCGGGGCTGTGGTCGGCGCGCACCAGATGCGCCGCCTCGTGCGCGGCCACGTAGTCCATCGTCTCCCAGGGCGCGAGCACCAGCCGCCAGCTGTAGCGCACCGCCGCTATGCGCCCCGGCCCGGCCGGGCTGCACGAGCCCCAGCGCGAGCGCGCGTCCATCACCTTCACCTCCGGCAGGGGCGCGCCCAGCGCCCGCGCGTGCGCGTAGGTCCGTTCCCGCAGCACCTTCAGCGCATGCGCCTTCAGCCCCCGCACGCACGAGCGCGAGAACGCCTCGCCCTCGCCATGCGCCCGCAGCACCAGTTCCGGACCCTCGGCCAGGCCCAGACCGCGCCTGACCGGCGCCGCCTCCAGCCTGCAGCGCCGCCCCAGCACTTCGACAAACCCGCCCGGCGACAGCGGGTCGCCAAGGGGCGTCCGCGCCACCAGGCCGGCCATCCAGGCCGAGCGCTCGCGCGCGAACGCCACCGCGTCGGCCAGCCGCCGCTGTGAAGGCGCGGTGGCCACCACCTCACGGCGCACCGGGTCCAGGCGCAGGCTCACCCGCCGCGCCCGCGCATCGACGCGAAGGCGCACGGGCACGCCCGCGACCTCCACCACTCCACCCGGCGCGAGCCCGCGCGCGCGAAAGCCGATCATGGCCTTTGGCTAGCAGGGGAATCGCCCCCTCCCAACCCTTGGCCAGGCCGCTGACGGCGGTGACCTTCACGGCTCCCACGCACAGGCGGCGAGGCCAGGATGTCCGCCAGCATGGCGGACAGGCGCGTCTCGTCCTTCAGCTCGCATTCCCAGATCGTCACCGGCGTCCAGCCGCGCGCCGCAAGCGCCGCGGCATGGCTCCCATCGCGCTCGCGGTTGCGCCCGATCTTGCCTCGCCAGTACTCCGCGTTCTGTTTGGGCGCCCGCGCCCCACGCGCGCAATCGTGGCCGTGCCAGAAGCAGCCGTGCACGAACACCGCGACCCGCCGCCCGGGCAGCACGATGTCGGGCGCGCCAGGGAGGTCGCGCCGGTGCAGCCGGTAGCGCGCGCCCATGGCCCAGAGCATCTTGCGCACCTTCAGCTCGGGCCCGGTGTTGCGCCCCTTCACCCGCCGCATCACCGCCGAGCGCTTCTCGGGCGCGAACACATCGGTCATGCCGTCCTCTAGCAGCGCGCGGCAGTCTGGAGGAGCCGCCGGCCTCGCCAAACCCGCGCGCGGGCGTCATAAGGCCGTCCCATTCCCCGGACATTGGCTCGCCGCCTCTGCAATGGCCCTCCCGCCCCTCTCCCTTCCCCTGCTCGCGCTCGCCGCGATCGCCCTGCCGGCACAGCCTGCGCAGGCGGCGCGGCGCATATACTCCTACGACCCCGCCAACGCCGCCGCGCGGGTGCTGGCGGAGGACGGCTTCACCTTCGTCTTCGACGACGCCCCCCTGCGCGGTCAGAAGGTGCGCACGGTGCTGTCCAATCACGCCAATGCCGAGGCGCCGCTGCAGCCTGCCTCCGAAGACGCGCTCGGCGCCACCCTGGAGGCGCTGGCCGGCAAACCGGTACGCGAGCGCGAGCTCTACGAGATCGTGAAGAAGGAAAACGGCGACGCCCTGGCGCGCGCCGCCTGCCCGGGCGCCGAGCGGGCCTGGCTGGCCTTCGGCCCGCTCAAGCGAGCCCGCGACCTTGCCATCCAGGTGTTCGGCCGCGATCCAGGGGGCAAGCCCCGCTTCTGCGCCACCCTGCAGTTCACATGGCGGGGCGAATGGCGCCTGCCCGACACGGTGGGCTCGATGCGCCCCGATCTTGGGCCTAGACCGCAATGATGAGCACCGCCCGCCCCCTGACCCGCGAAAACGTCAACGCCATGCTGCGCGAGGTCGATCTGGCGCTGCAGGGCCAGAACATGGTCGGCGCCGTCTCCGCCGCCGAGCGCGCGCTCGACGCCGGCATAGAGCACCCCCTGCTGCTGGCCCTGGTCGCCGAACAGCGCCGTCAGACCGGTTGGACGCTGGAGGCGGTGAACCTGGCCGAGCGCGCCCGCGCGCTGGCCCCGCGCGAGCCGCAGGTCCTGACCGTGCTGGCCGAGTGCCTCTCCGCCATCGGCCGCGAGGCCGAGGCGATCGAGCAGCTGGAGGCCGCAGTGGCGGCGGAGCCCCGCTACGCCCCCGCCTGGCTGACCAAAGCGAGGCTGCACGAGACCCGTGGAGAGATGGCCGAGGCCGCGCGCGCCTACGAACAGGCGTTCGAGGCGGAGCCAAGGCTTGCCGACGCGGCCGCCAAACGCGCCTGGCTGGCGGCCCGCGCCGGCGAGGGCGAGACGGCGCGCGGCTGGGGCGCGCGGGCGCTCGGCGCTTCGCCGACCTCGGTGACCGCCCGTCTCGCGCTGATCCAGGCGGACGTGCTGGACGGCCGTTACCAAGGGGCGTTGGCTGCGGCGCAGCAGCTGAACGAAAGCACGGGCCTGAGCTCCTCCAACCAGGCACTGGTCCAGGGCCTGATCGCCGACGCCCTGGACGGCCTGGAGCGCACCGCGGAAGCCTTCGAGGCCTACCGGCGTTCCAACGACATCTTCAGGCAGCAATACGCAGGCGAGGTGGCGATGGCGGCGCCGGTCTCGCCGGCGGAGACCGTGCGGCGGATGTCCGCCTGGTTCGAGGCGTCCGAGCCTTGGCCGAAGCCGGAAGTGGAGGCGGAGGACGGCGAGCCCGCGACCCACGTCTTCCTGCTCGGCTTCCCCCGCTCCGGCGTCGGCGCGGTCGAGCAGGCGCTCCGCGCCCAGCCTGGCGTCGCCACCCTCGCCCACAGGAACACCTTCGTCTCCGCCATAGAGACCTACCTCGACCCCGACGGCGGCCTGCAGCGCCTCGCCGTCCTGGATGCGGAGGAAGCCGCGCGGCTGCGCCGGAGCTATTTCGAAGAGGTGCGGCGGCTCGGGGGCGACCTGTCCAGGCCCGTGTTCGTCGATCAGCTGCCGCTCAACTCGCTGGCCCTGCCGCTGGTGGCGCGGCTGTTCCCCCACGCCAAGGTGCTGATCACGCGGCGCGATCCGCGCGACGTGGTGCTCAGCTGCTACCGCAGCCGCTTCCCGGTCACGCCGCTGACCTTCCAGTTCCTCGACCTCCAGTCCGCCGCCGACCTGTTCGACGCCTCCATGCAGCTCAACGACGCCTACCTCCGCCGCCTGCCGCTCGATGTGCGGGCGGTCGTCTACGAGGAGCTGGCGCGGGACCCACGGCGGTTCGGGCAGGGGCTTGGCGAATATCTGGGCGTTGAATGGAGCGCCGGCGCCGTCCCCGGCGGTGACGAGAAGGCCGCGGCCGGCGTTGGGCGCTGGCGGCGGTACGAGCAGGAGCTCGCCCCAGTGCTGCCGGCTCTGGAGCCCTGGGTGCGGCGCTTCGGCTACGCGACCGAAGGCGGCGAGGGATGAGCCAAACACAAGCCCCGGCTCGCGCCGTTCCCGACGCCGAGCGGCTGGGCGAAATCGAGAGCCTGATACGCACCAACCAGGTCCCGCGCGCCGCCGAACTGGCCGAGCAGGCGCTGGCGGAGGGCCTGGAGCATCCGATGCTGCTCAACCTTTCCGCCTATGGCCTGGAGCAGCAGGGACGCTTCGACGAGGCGCTGAGCCGCCTGATCCGCGCGCGCGAGTTGGCGCCCCTGGACCCATCGGTGCTGAACGCGCTCGGGCTGGCCTACGCCGGGGCCCAGGAGCACGAGGCGGCGGCCGAGGCGTTCGCAGCCGCCGTCGCCGCCTATCCCCGCTTCGCGCCCGCATGGTACAACAAGGGCGCCGCCGAGGAGACGCTGGGTCGCCTCGACCACGCCCGCGCCAGCTATGAGCAGGGCGTGGCGCTGCAGCCCGACCACGTCGGCTCCCTGGCCGGCCTCGCCAGCGTCGCCGCGCGCAAGGCCGAATACGACCAGGCGCGCCAGTATGCCGAGCGGGCGCTGGCGATCGCGCCCGGTCTGCCCGTGCCGGTCATGGCGCTGACCAACGCCGACATGGCGGCGGGCGACTACGCCGGCGCCGAGGCGCGGCTGCGCGAATTGCTCGCGGACCCGCGCGTCGGCCCCGCCGAGCGCGCCATCGCGGAGGGGCTGCTGGGCGACGTGCTGGACGCCCAGAACCGCACCGCCGAAGCCTTCGCCGCCTACACCTCCGCCAACGGGGGCCTCCAGAAGCTGCACGCCCCGCGCATGGCCGGCCGGCAGTCGGTGCTGGAGGCAGCGCTGTGGCTGATCCGCTACTTCGAGAAGGCGCCGGTCTGGCCGCCCCGCCGCAACGCGCCCGCATCGCCGCCGGACATCGGCGGCCACGTCTTCCTCGTCGGCTTCCCTCGCTCCGGCACCACTCTGTTGGAGCAGGTGCTGGCCAGCCACCCGAGCGTGGTTGCGCTGGAAGAGCGCGAGACCTTGGCCGACGCCGCGCGCCTGTACATGAAGAACCCCGCCGGTCTGGACCGCCTGACGCTGGCCGGCGAGGGCGAGCTGCAGCGGCTGCGCGACGCCTATTGGGCGCGGGTGCGTGAGGCGGGAGTCGAGCCGGGCGGCCGGGTGTTCGTCGACAAGCTGCCGCTGAACACGGTGAAGCTGCCGCTGATCGCTTGGCTGTTCCCCCGCGCCAAAGTCCTGTTCGCCCGGCGCGATCCGCGCGACGTGGTGCTGAGCGGCTTCCGCCGCCGCTTCCGCATCAACCCGTCGATGTACCAGCTGCTGACCCTGAACGGCGCGGCCCAGTTCTATGACGCGGTGATGCGCCTGGCCGAACTCTACCGCGCCCGCCTGCCGCTGGACCTCAAGGTGGTCCGTCACGAGGACCTGGTGGACGACTTCGAGGCCCAGGCCCGCGCCATCTGCCGCTTTATCGGCCTCCCTTGGGACCCGGCGCTCCACGGCTTCGCCGAGCGGGTGCGCGACCGCAGCGTCGCCACCCCCAGCGCCCAGCAGGTCGCCAAAGGCCTGAACCGCGACGGCATGGGCCAGTGGCGCCGCTACAAGGCCGAACTCGGGCCCGTCCTGCCCCTGCTCCAGCCTTGGGTCGAGCGCTTCGGTTACCCGGCGGATTAAACCATGCTGCGCCCGCTCGCCTTCGCCCTGTGCCTCTTCGTCCTCTCCGCCTGCGCGACCGTCGAACGAGTGGACGCCGCCGCCGACGTGCACGCCTTCCTGATCGCGGTGCGTGACGGCGACCGCGCGGCCTTCGACCGTCACGTGGACCGCCCGGCGCTGAAGGCGCAGCTGCGCAGCCGAGTCATCGAGGAGGGCGCCCGCCATGGCGGCCCCCAAAGCTTCGCGGCGGGCGCCGCCGTTCTCGCAGGGCCGCTGGTAGACGCCGGCGTCGACGCCCTGGTGCAGCCGCAGGTGTTCCGCGCCGCCGCGCGCCTGGCCGGCTACGGTCCCGAGACCGCCATCCCCAATCCCCTGATCATCTCGCGCGAGCTGCGCAACCTGCCGGGCGGCCGGGCGTGCGTGGTGATCGATCGCCAGTGCAGCTTCGTGTTCAAGAACGAGGACGGGGTCTGGCGGCTGATCGCTTTCGAGGGCGATCTTGGCGCCATGAGGCGGCGCATCGGCCGCTGAGATCGGGGGCCGCGGCCGCAGCTCCCCCCGGGGCTGCGACCGCGGCCGTGGCTCCAGAGCCAAACCCGCGACGGCGACGCTCACGTCCCCCGACGTGCGATGCGCCCACGATGCGCCTGACTTCGCAGGCGCGATACGGCGCACGTTGTCGCAGCCGTGGACTTGCCGCCCCGCCGGGGGCAGGAAGGCGCCATGAAACGCGACCAGCGCGGTGGCCGCCAGGGCCAGGCCCCGGGCCCTTCACAACGCCAGCTACGCGCCGGCGAGCTGGTGCGCCACGCCCTGGTGGAGATCCTGCTCGAGGAGGCGCCGCACGACGAGGCGCTGCAGAAGGCGCACGTCACCGTCACCGAGGTGCGGATGAGTCCGGACCTCAAGCACGCGCTTTGCTTCGTCGAGCCGCTGGGCGGCGTGCATGCGCCCGAGGTGGTCGACGCGTTGAACCGTCACGCCAAGTTCCTGCGCGGCCGTCTCGGCCACCAGATCGAACTGAAGTTCACCCCCGACCTGAAGTTTGTCCACGACGAAAGCTTCGACGAAGCGGCGCGGATGCACGCCCTGTTCAACCGCCCGGAGGTGCGCCGGGACCTGGAGGAGACTGAGGACCGCTCCGAATGAGCCGAGGGGCCATTCGGCTGATTGAAGCCTCATACGACTCCGGCCACCGCCTCGCGCGGATGGGCGCCGGCCCTGCCGCGCTGATCCGCTCCGGCTTGGTTCAGGCAATCGAGAGCTCGGGCGCCGAAAGCCGTCACGTTCCTGTCGAACTGGAGCCTGGCTTCCACGCCGAGATCGCCGCCGCCTTCGAGCTGCAACGAGCGGTGGCGAGGGAGGTTCGTCAGGCGGTCGCGGCCGGCGAGTTTCCCCTCGTCCTCGGCGGCAACTGCAACACCGGCAGCGTGGGCGGCGCCGCGGGACTGTCCGCCCCGGACCTGGGCGTCCTCTGGTTCGACGCCCATGCCGACGGGGAAACGCCCGAGACCACCACCAGCGGCTTTCTCGACGGCATGGGCCTGACGATGCTGCAGGGCCGCGCCTGGATGGCGAAACTTGGCCGGCTGGAAGGGTTCCGCCCGATCCCGGGCCCTCGCATCCTGCTGATCGGCGCGCGCGATGTCGGGGACGCCGAAGCGGCCAACCTCGACGGCTGGGGCGTGCGCCGGCTCGCGGTCCAGGACATTCGCCGCGGGCACGCTTCCATTGACGCGGGACTGTCCGCCTTGGCGGCGGCGGGCGTGCGCAGGTTGCTGATCCACGTCGACGCCGACGTCCACGATCCGGACGCGGTGGCTCCGGCCAACGGCTACGCGGTCCAGGACGGCCTGCTGCCGGATGAAGTCACCGGTATCATCGGCGCCGCGGCGCGGGCCTTTCCGGTCGCTCTGGCGTCACTGGCCTCTTTCGACCCCAGCTTCGACCGCGACAACCGGGTGTCGAACGTCATGAGCCGCCTGGCCGTGCAACTGGTCGAGCTTGGGACGGTGGAGGCGCGCTGATGGCTCGCCGCCGCAAGGGCGCGCCCGTCTCCGGCTGGGTGTGCCTGGACAAGCCGGCGGGCCTGACCTCCACCCGCGCGGTCAGCATGGTGCGCCGCCTGTTCGACGCGCAGAAGGCGGGGCACGCGGGCACGCTCGATCCGCTCGCCACCGGCATCCTGCCGATCGCGCTGGGGGAAGCGACCAAGACCGTTTCATTCTTGATGGACGCGGACAAGGCGTACGTCTTCACGATCGAATGGGGCCGCTCCACCGCCAGCTTCGACGCCGAGGGCGCGACCACGGCGGAGTCGGACGTGCGTCCTTCGAGAGAGGCCGTGGAGGCCGCGCTCCCAGCGTTCATCGGCGAGATCGAGCAGGTCCCGCCCGCCTTCTCGGCGGTGAAGGTGGACGGCGAACGCGCCTACGACCTCGCCCGCCAAGGCATCGAACTGGACCTCAAGCCGCGCACCGTCACCATCCACTCCGCCCGCATGGTCGAGGCGCCCGACGCCGATCACGTCACCCTGGAGATCACCTGCGGCAAAGGCACCTACGTCCGCGCCATCGCCCGCGACCTCGCCGCCGCGCTGGGCGCCTGCGCCCACGTCTCCGCCCTCCGCCGCACCCGCGTCGGAGCCTTCACCGAACAAAACGCGGTGACGCTGGAAACCCTGGAGGAGATGTGCCATATGCGGCGCGGCTCGGAGGCCCTGCTTCCGGTGGCGACCGCGCTGGACGACATCCCGGCCCTGGCCGTCACCGACGAAGACGCCTTCAGGCTCTCGCAAGGGCGAGCGGTCGTTCTGCTTCCCAGACAGGTCGAGACGCTGCGGCCGCGCCTAGGCGCGAACCGCACCGTCTTAGCTGTTCAGGGGGATCGGCCGGTCGCCATCGGCGAGATGCGGGCGGGGAAATTGTCCCCCGTGCGCGTGTTCAACCTCTCTGAAGGAGACCCCGATGTCGATTACGGCCGAACGCAAGGCTGAAGTCATCACCACCCATGCGCGCGGCGAGCGCGACACGGGTTCCGCCGAAGTCCAGGTGGCCATCCTATCCGAACGGATCGCCAACCTGACCGAGCACTTCAAGACCCACAAGAAAGACAACCACTCGCGCCGGGGCCTGCTCAAGATGGTCTCCCAGCGCCGCCGGTTGCTCGACCACCTGAAGGACACCCACGCCGACCGCTATCAGGCCATCATCGGAACCCTGGGCCTGCGCCGGTAACACCTATTCCGCTCATCCCGGCGAACGCCGGGACCCAGGCTTTTTCTGACAGCCTCCCGCTCTCCGACAAAACACCTGGGTCCCCGCCTTCGCGGGGCGGAGCGGCTTTGACAGGGCGCCAGACGCGCCCGCCCCCGCAACAGGCAATCCGGCCTCGGGGACACGCACGAAAGACGAAAATGTTCGACATCAAACGCAAGACCATCGAGTGGGGCGGCCGCACGCTGACCCTGGAAACCGGCCGCATGGCCCGCCAGGCCGACGGCGCGGTGCTGGCCACCTACGGCGACACCGTGGTGCTGGCCACCGCCGTGTTCGCCAAGGTGCAGAAGCCCGGCCAGGACTTCTTCCCGCTCACCGTCAACTACCAGGAGAAGTTCTACGCCGCCGGCAAGATCCCCGGCTCCTTCCCCCGCCGCGAGGGCGCCCCTTCCCAGAAGGAAACCCTGACCTCGCGCCTGATCGACCGCCCGATCCGCCCGCTGTTCGTCAAGGGCTTCAAGAACGAGGTCCAGGTGGTCACCACGGTGATGGCCCACGACCTGGAGAACGACCCCGATATCGTCGCCATGGTCGCCGCCTCCGCCGCCCTGGTGATCTCCGGCGCCCCGTTCATGGGCCCGATCGCCGGCGCCCGTGTCGGCATGATCGACGGTGAGTATGTGCTCAACCCCACGCTCGAGCAGATGAAGGAAAGCCGGATGGACCTGGTGGTCGCCGGCACCGAGGACGCCGTGATGATGGTGGAATCGGAAATCCAGGAGCTTTCGGAAGACGACGTCCTGGGCGGCGTGATGTTCGCCCACCGCGGCATGCAGCCGGTGATCGACGCGATCATCGAACTGGCCGAGCACGCGGCCAAGGACCCGTTCGAGTTCCAGCCGGAGGACACCGACGCGCTCAAGACCCAGATCAAGGGCCTGATCGGCGCCGACATCGCCTCGGCCTACACCCTGACCAAGAAGTCCGAGCGCCATGACGCCATCGGCGCCGCCAAGGCCAAGGCGCTGGCCCAGTTCGCCAAGTCCGACACCAACCCCGACGGCATCGATCCGCAGAAGTTCGGCGGCGTATTCAAGGAACTCGAAGCCGACGTCGTCCGCCGCGGCATTATCGACACCAAGAAGCGCATCGACGGCCGAAACCTCGACCAGGTGCGCCAGATCGTCTCCGAGGTCGGCGTGCTGCCGCGCGCCCACGGCTCGGCCCTGTTCACCCGGGGCGAGACCCAGGCCCTGGTGGTCGCCACGCTCGGCACCGGCGAGGACGAGCGCCTGGTCGACGCGCTCGAAGGCAAGACCTACGAGAAGTTCATGCTGCACTACAACTTCCCGCCGTTCTCGGTCGGGGAGACGGGCCGCATGGGCGCGCCCGGCCGCCGCGAAGTCGGCCACGGCAAACTGGCCTGGCGGGCGGTGCATCCGATGCTGCCGACGCCCGAGGAGTTCCCCTACACCATCCGCCTGGTCTCGGAGATCTTCGAGTCCAACGGCTCCTCCTCGATGGCTTCGGTCTGCGGCGCCTCGCTGGCGCTGATGGACGCCGGCGTGCCCCTGAAGAAGCCGGTCAGCGGCATCGCCATGGGCCTGATCCTGGAGAGCGACGGCTTCGCGGTGCTCTCCGACATCCTGGGCGACGAGGACCACCTCGGCGACATGGACTTCAAGGTGGCCGGCACCGAGGACGGGATCACCAGCCTGCAGATGGACATCAAGATCCCCGGCATCACCGAGGAGATCATGCGCCAGGCGCTGGCCCAGGCCGCGGGGGGCCGCCGGCACATCCTGGGCGAAATGGCCAAGGCCATGACCGCGCCGCGCCACGAGCTCGGCGAGTTCGCGCCCAAGATCGAGACCATCCAGATCCCGGTCGACAAGATCCGCGACATCATCGGGACCGGCGGCAAGATCATCCGCGAGATCGTCGCCACCACCGGCGCCAAGATCGACGTGGGCGAGGACGGCCTGGTCAAGGTGGCGGCTTCGGACGCGGCCAAGATCGGCGCGGCGATGGACTGGATCAAGTCGCTGACCAGCGAGCCGGAGGTGGGCCAGATCTACACCGGCAAGGTGGTCAAGGTGGTCGACTTCGGCGCCTTCGTGAACTTCTTCGGCCCCAAGGACGGCCTGGTCCACGTCAGCCAGATCAGCCGCGAACGCGTCGGCAACCCCGCCGACGTCCTCAGCGAAGGCCAGGAAGTGAAGGTCAAGCTCATGGGCTTCGACGACCGCGGCAAGACCAAGCTGTCGATGAAGGTGGTCGACCAGGAAACCGGCGAGGACTTGTCGGGCCAGTTCGAACCGGCTGAGCGTGACGAGGGCGGACGCGGCGGCGGCGGAGACCGGCCGCGCGGCGACCGGGATCGTGGACGGGGCGGTGATCGTGGGCGCGACCGGGGACCGCGTCGGGGTGGCGGAGACCGTGAAGGCGGCGACCGCGAGCCGAGGCGCGAGCGGGTGGACGAGCCGGCGGAGTAGGCGTCCCGTTACCTAAAACTGTCTTCACGGGCGGATCGGCAACGATCCGCCCGTTTTGCACCTGCGCCCACGCCGCCGGTCTTGCAAGGAGCTATGAGCGTCCTTATAAGGTTCTTATCAGAACCAAAGGAGGTATGTATGGCCCAACTCATGTCCGCTTCTCGCCTATCCAGCCTTGTGACTGAGGCACTTCGAACGGACAAGGACGCCGCAGTTTGGTTGTCCGGCTCAGGAGAGGTGCTCTTTGGTCGGTTTCCCAGTCCCACTGCCCGACTCGATTTCGGCAATGAACGCCTCGAACGAGTGGCAGTCAGCAGCAAACCTTCTCCGATCACGCCAGCGACGCCGGACGAAGGCGGAAGGAAAACTGGGGATTTCGCCATCTCCGTGCGGGGCCAAAGCTATGGCTACCCAAACCTGAGGCAATTACTTGCTGGCGCCTTGCGGCTACTGGAAGATATGTCGCCAGGAACACTCGAACGCTTAGAGAACCATAAGCCTAGAAGCAAACGGGTGGTGGCTCGCAAGAAGGACGCGCTCTATGATAACCCTAAGTTAGTGGAAAAATTCTCAATCGAGCTGAAGCCCGGCTGGTATATGTCTACAAACAATTCAGCCGCAGAGGTGAAGCGTTACCTTGAGCTAGCGGCTTCGCACGCGGGATTGAAGCCTGGTGAGTATAGCATCCGGATGTGATTTCCGCATCGGGAACGCGAGGGAAGACGAACCAAAGAAGTAGGGATGATGGGGACAGCCTACCTAGTCCCCATTCCGCCTCGCCACACGAGGAGAGCCCCTTCCATCTCATGGATGATCTTCGCCGGGCGGGAGCGGCAACTCAAGGATGGCGCGGGGCGCCACCGCTCCGCGGCGCGCCTGCGGCGCGTCCTTGACTTGCCGATCCCGTCCGGCACGCTCGCCGCCAAGAGAAAGAAGGGGAGGTCTGGCATGGCTCAATCGGAGGAACAGGCGTTTGAGGGGGCGATGCGCGACATTTACAGGCGAGCCTCTGCGGAGTGTCGATACCAGCCCCATTACCTGCTCGTTCTGATTGACGAGCGCGGCGCCGTGGGGGCGGCGCACAAGCTCTTGAGCGGGAAAGCGTCCGAGGGCTTCGGCAAGCTTTGGGAGCTAGAGCGGCTGGACCTGAGCGTGGAGGCGCTCGCCCTACAGCCGCGTTGGCATCCGCTGTTTACGGACGAGCACCGGAAAGTCGCGAAGAGTCGACTCCAAGGCGCAGGCTACAATCCTAGCCGGAGCCCCGAATGTTCCACGCAAGCGAATAGGCGGCGATCAGACCTACCTCCAAGCCGGCGCTTCCGCTCACAGGCAGGCCGTTCCAAGTAAGGTCTTCGGGTGAGGCTGTATAGATGTGTATGGTGGGGATGGACGCCAGCTCCAGAAGCAACTTCGCCTTCACCCGGATGCTGGTCTGCTGCCTCGGACCAGGCTTCATGTAAAATCGAAGCCGCGTCGCCAGCCCTGACATTGCAACGCCGACGTACAGTGCCGCACCCTCGCGCACGAAGGCGTAAACTCCCCTTACGCGGGGGAGCGGCTGGTCCAATCCCAAGTCTCCTGTCTCGTCGAGCACCCAATGCGCCGACACGTCGAACCCGCCAGCAGAGAGGATTTCCGCCGTAAGCAAGGGCTTCCTCATGGGAGGCGGAACTGCTCCAAGTCTTGACGAGGCCGGAAGGAGGGATGAACGCCGGAGGGTATTGTAGGCATGCTGGTAAGAAACCCCTGCCTCGCGCGCGACAGAGGACACCGTCAGTCCTTCTCCGGCCAACCGCCTGATCAACGCTGCCTTACTCATGACCAATCCACCTCCTGCGCGTGTGAACGGCGGACATGCGGAGTTGGAACTCCAGAAATTCTAGGTAGCTTACCGACTCCCAATCCTGAGCACAGGAGGAGAGGCTACGACTCCCCATGACGCATGCTGTTTTCCCCCGAGGCACGCGCTAGGCTGCTCCAACCCCGGGGGCCTCCATGACTGAACCACCAGCGCCGACGCCGACCAACGATCCCGCGTCCAATCCCGTCCGGGCGCAGGCGGTCGCGGATTTCGCACGCCTGGCCTTCACCTCGCTGATCACCACCTGCGGCGGCGGGCTGATCGCGGTGCTGTCCCTGGCGGCGCAGGCGCGGCCGGTCCCCGCTGAGGCCGCCGGCCGGCTGGGGGCGGCGGTCGTGTGCATCTGGGCCGCGTTGATTCTGGCGCTGGCCGGGGCGATCTGCGGCTACTTCTATCTGTTCACGGCCGTCTACCGGCCCCCTGAGCGTCTCTGGCTATGGTGGGCGGCGGCGCTCTCGGGCGTGTTCAGCCTGATCACGCTGGTCGCCGGCAGCCTGCTCGCCTTCGGCGTCGTCCAGGACCTGATCGCGGCGGGGACGGCCGGCTGATAACGGCCAGGGTTCCGCCCTAACACGCGCCTGTCCAGGGCGATCTATCTCCGCGCGGGCAGCTGCTTGACCAGGCTCTTGGGCGCCTGAGCGCGGTAGCTCTCGTCGATCCAGTCCTTGAGCTGCTCCAGCGGCGGGATCTGGTCCGGCGAGGGCGTGAAGCTGACCCAGCCGCTCTTGCCTAGGCCATAGCCGGTGGGCTGGGCGTAGGGCAGCTCGCGCGCCTCCGCGCCGGTGAAGGGCAGCTTGACCGAGAGGCTGAAGGGCTCGCCCTCGGCCGGCAGGTAGGCGAAGGTCTTGTCCTTCACCGCCAGGTCGTCGTGGCCGGGCCAGGGAGATTTGGAGTGGGCGCCGGGGTAGGCGAGGCCGAAGGCGCGGAGTTCGCGGATGAGGGCGTCGCTCATGCTTTCCTCATGGTGAGACGGGCATAGCCTGATCATCGGCGGCTTGCCATTGGCGGCGAAGTCCCGGAATCTGCCGATGCCGCGCTCACGGGGCGCGCAAAGCAGAGTGCGGGCCGCGTTCCAAGCGGGGGCAAGGCAATGGCGGACACCACGGAAAGCGGCGGCGGAGGACTCGGCAGCCTGATGCGGATCGGCGCCTGGGGCGGCGCGGCGGTCCTGTTCCTGCTGCCGGTGGCGGCGGAGCGGTTCTGGGAGGAAATGGGCTGGAGCGCGGGCGATTTCGTCGTCTGGGGCGCGATGCTGCTCGCCGCCTGCGGCGCCTTCGAGCTGGCGATGCGGATGTCGGGCAGTCTGGCGTATCGGGCCGGCGCGGCGGTCGCGGTCGGGGCGGCGTTCCTCCTGGTGTGGATCAGCCTCGCGGTCGGCATCATCGGGAGCGAGGATGACCCGGCCAACCTGATGTACGGCGGCGTGCTCGCCGTGGGGATCGCCGGCGCCGTCGTCGCGCGCTTTCGGCCGGCTGGGATGGCGCGCGCCCTGGCCGCGATGGGGGCGGCCCAGGCGCTGGCCGCGGTGATCGCACTGGCGGCAGGGTGGGGCGCCGGGACCGAGAACTGGCCCCAGGTGATCGTGGTCCTGAACGGGGTCTTCGTGGCGCTGTGGTTCGGATCGGCGTGGCTGTTCCGGAAGGCGGCGCGGGAGCGGGCGGCCGCGGCGGCCGCGGCGGCGTAGGCCGGCCCGCGCCGGTGCTATAAGGGCGAATGCCGACCGAGACGCTGCTGGGCCTGCTCGACTACGCCGGGGTGCTGGTGTTCGGCGCCACCGGGGCGCTGGCGGCGGCGCGGCGGGGGCATGACCTGGTCACCTTCGCCTTCTTCGCGGCGATGACGGGGTTGGGCGGCGGCACGCTGCGGGACCTGCTGATCGGGGCGCCGGTGTTCTGGGTCGGGGACGCCGGGTACATCGCGGTCACGGCGCTGGCGGCCCTGGCGATCTGGGTGCTGGGGCCGCGGCCGAGGCTGTTCGGGGCGCTGCTGTGGCTCGATGCGGTGGGGCTGGCGGCCTATGCGGTGATCGGCGCGGCCAAGGCGGCGGCGTTCGGCCTGTCGCCGCTGGTCTGCGTGCTGATGGGGGCGATCACGGCGACCTTCGGGGGCGTGCTGCGCGATGTGCTGGCGGGCGAGCCGTCAGTGCTGCTGCGCCGGGAGATCACGGTGACCGCCGCGCTGGCGGCTTCGGGGGTGTTCCTGGCGGCGGGATGGGCGGGGCTGGCGCCCTGGGCCGCGGCGGCGACGGGCGCCGTGTGCGGGTTCGCGCTGAGGGCCGGGGCGCTGCTGTGGGGGTGGTCGCTGCCGGCGTTCAGGGACAGGCGGGGCGGGGGCGGGTCAGGCGCTGGCGGCTAGCGCCACCGCTCAGGCTTCACCCGCGAGGATCATTACTCGGCGGAAAGTCAGGCACCCTGCGGCGAATTGTTCAGGGCCTGTCCGCGCCGTTGACAGAAATCAAGCGCCCAGAGAGCTTGGCGCCGCTCGCGCGTGGCGAGCAGTGTTGGGGGATCCTATGCGTAGAGTTCTGGCGGCTTCGCTGTGCCTTGTGCTGGCCGCGTGCGCCACCGTCGAGCCCGTGCCGAACGCGCGGCCGCTTTCCCAGGCCAGCATCGCGGCGATGGGGCCGACGCCGGTGAGCGTCACCGGCAGCGAGCAGGGCGTCGCCAAGGCCTGGTTCTACACCGACGTGAACGGCGGCGGCGCGGGGCTGATCGGCGCCATCGCCGGCGCGATCGCCGCCGCCATCATCAACGCCGCGCCCTCCGCGCGCGCCAACAAGCAGGCCAACGAGGTCGCCGAGGTGCAGACGGTGGAGGCGCTGAACGCCTCGCTGGTTTCGACCGTGAGGAAGGAAGCGGCCAAGGCCGCGGCGGGGCCGGGCGTGACCTTCCCCGAGGTGCTGCTGACCTACAAGTCGGTGACGCCGGGGCCGATGGACGACGCGGTCGAGATCACCACGTCCTACACCCTGTCGGAGGACTCCAGCGTGCTGAGGATCGTCTCGGTGGCGACCTACAGCAACGCCGCGATCCCCTACAGGACGCCCTACACCTTCAAGTCCGTGCCCAAGAGCGAAACCAAGGGGCCGCTCTACCGCAACACCTTCACCTATTATTCGACCCCGCTGCCGATCCCCGAGCTGACGCCGGAGCTGCGCGAGCGGCTGATCGCCAACATCCGCGAAAGCGCCAAGGACGCGGCCGGCGCTCCGCCCGCGGACGGGTCGAAGGAAGCCAAGTCGATGCAGCGCGAGATCGACTTGGCCTACGACAATAAGCTGACGCCGACCGAGACCTCGCTGTTCCTGACGCGCGAGTGGCTCAGCAAAGACGGCGCCCGGATCAAGCAGGAGATCGGCCGCGCGCACGACTTCATCGCCCGCTACGTGATGCTGGACGTCAACCGGACGGCCATCCCCTCGGTGAACGGCGAGGACGAGCTGCTCGAGACGGTGTCCGACCAGCGGACGGTGCGCCGGGTCGGCAAGGGCGTGGAGGCGGGCTCCTATGTCTCTTCCGCCTCCGACGTGAGTCAGTTCGCGACCTACGGGAACACCGTCGCGGTCAGCAGGAGCACGGTGAACTACGTCAAAGGCCTGAAGGCGCAGGCGAAGGTGGTCGGAGCGAAGCCTTGAGGCGCGGATGCGTCCTCGCCGCGGGGACGGTGGCGTCGGGCCTGATCCTGCAGGGCTGCGCGACGCCAAAGCCGGTGGCCTATGGGCCCATTGGGCCGGAGGCGCCGCACGGCTATCAGGACCGCCACAACCCGGACGGCGGCTTCACCGTGCTCGTGACGATGCCGCCAACTACCGCTGTGGCCGAGCTCCGCGCTTTCTTCGACCGGCGGGCGGGCGAGCTTTGCCCGGGCGGGGCGGAGCGGACGAACGTGTTTCGCGTCGACCGCAGAGAACAAATGAACCGGGCGACGTACGTCTATCAGGGTGTCGGGGTAGGCTCACGGCTCGCCACCGGGACCGAGCTGGAGGGCTACGTCTATTGCAAGGCGGGTGCGGCGGCGCCGGCGGTCTCACCGCGGCCATAGGTACAGAGCGTCGTCTATCGGGACCGCCCATCCCGGTCACCGCGCGATCAGCACGTCGCCCGTGTTCAGCTGCACCGGCCCCGGCCCCTCGCCCGTGCCCAGCACCTTCACCCCGTGGAAGTACGGCGGCAGGCTGCGCACCCCGCGCACGCCAAAGCCGGGGGCGGCGCGCAGTTCGTAGTGCAGGTGCGGCACGGGCGTCGCGCCGGAGTTGCCGATGGCGGCGATCGGCTGGCCCGCCTTCACCCGCTCGCCCGCCTTCACCCGGGCGCTGCCCCGGCGCAGGTGGCTGTAGGCGCTGACCTCGCCGGTGCCGTGGTCGACCAGCACGTAGTTGCCATCGGAATCCATCTCATCCTGCGACAGGCGCTTGGCGTCGCGCGCCTCGCTGCCGAGCGCATTGTCGGGGATGGTGTCGCGCACGTGGGTGACCACCCCGTCGCCGGCCGCCTGGACCGGCATGCCCCAGCCGTACCAGTCCTCGTAAGCGCCCCCCTCGCCGCGGAACATCGCGCCCTTCTCGTCGATGGGGATGAAGTCGAGGGCGAAGCGGTACCAGTTGTCGACCAGGCCGAAGGCCTTGAACTGGGGCTCGATCTGGAAAGCCTGGCGGCGGTGGTGGGAGAGGAAGTCGAAGCCGTCGTGGATCAGGACGCGCCCGGCGACCGGCGAGATCAGCCGCGCGCGGGTGACGCAGGCGCGGGGCCGCACCGTCACCTCGGCCGGCGGGCCGCTCTCGAAGGTGAGCTCGTAGCGGATGCGCGCGCCCGGCTGCCCGGCCGTGTTGAAGTGGAAGGGGTTGTACAGCAGGCCCTCGGCGCCGGCGGCCACCGTGCGGTGCGGGCCGAGGATGGAGACGGCGTCCTGCCAGGCGATGCGCTGCTCGAGCAGCTCGTCCTTGGGCCCCAGCACCTTGGCCCGCAGCTCGCGCACCTTCACCTCGCGCGCGGTCCCGTTGCGGATCACCAGGTCGAAGTTAAGGTAGCCGTTGGGGCGGGTGTCGAGGCAGGGCGGATCGGGGTTGATGGTGAGGGTGACGGCGGAGGGGGGCTGCTGGGCGAGGGCAGGCGCGGCAAGGAGCACGGCGGCCAGAGCGGCAGCGGCGGCGCGACGAATGTGAATGGTCATGATGTTCCCCTTCAGCCCGCCACAGGTTGGCGCGGCCGAGGAGAGGAGCAAGTTAAAGATCAGACATGAGTATGGGATTCGCGAAGGAGCGGCTTGAACACGCTATCGCGCAAACCTCCGACAACAGGAGGGTTGGGCCGAGAGGGCCTACTTCTTCGCCGGCGCCGGTTTTACCCCGCTACCAGTCGAAGGTGGTTTGCCGCCTGGGGTCCGACTGGGCTGGTTACCGGCTTGTCCGGGCCGATGGCCATCATGAATGGGACGCCCTCTACTCATCGGACTGCTCTCCAAAAAATTCCACGAATCGAATCTCCTCTCCCCTGAGGAGAATACCACGGTCCTCCGGGAGTGGCTCCCAAGCCCCGCCATCGACACGAGCGTAAACCCGCTCAAGATATATGTCCCGCTCTGCAGGGCTCGTGGACGCAAACGACTGCTCCCCGTAAAGCCCTGCCACTTCGGAGCCATCCTTTAGTGTGATGAGCAGCCACGCCCCGCTGCTAGCTTGATGGAAGCTCCAGTCCCAAGCGGTAGGAATTCCGTGGATCGGGTTTAATCCGATCCTATTTGCCAGTCGCCTGCCAAGTTCCCACTGATTGGCGACTGCGAGCATCAAGCCAATCGTCACCGGGACTAGTCCATACTCCAAGGCGTTCAACGCCCAGCGGGTAATAGGCAGCGCTGTTCCTGCGTACCCAATTATGGGAGAAACGACACCAAAATAGGCTGCCGAGATAGCAAGATACGCCAGAATTCTCTCAGATAGCGCGGTACTTGTGCTATGCCCAAGAAAACGGGCGCGAACCCATAGTATGATCATTCCTGGCGCTAACAGCGCTATGAAGGATTTAGCCTCAGCGATCGTGTCGATCGACAGCATGGAACTAGTTGTACGTCACACATCCGGATCGGCAGGACGTCGCATTGGTCGACCTGCACCAGTCACGTCCGCTGTCTACTAAGCCCATCGTAACCTCTTCCAGAGCTCTCTGTCCTTTTCGGTCATATATCGCCCGACTTCAAATGGCTTCATCTGTTTCCGTCGGACCGGCTTTCGTCCGTGATTCCGAACGAGCAGGCGATGGCCGAAGCTAAATAGATGCCGAAATTCCTTGCGTACCCGGGGCGCTGCGCCATGCGCCTGCAGCATCGGCCATATCGTATCGGCGTCGATAGGCAGCCTGCGCCACCAAACGGCAGTAGCCTGCCCTTCGGCCAGTTCATCAGCTGAGCGATATCCCACAACTGCCTGGGAGTTCAGAGCCTCGATAGCGGTCTCGTGTAGACCCAATGCGTCGTCAATCGAGAGGGGCGGCGCCCAATCTGGAACCTTATAGGAAGCTGCATCAAGGTATATGTCCAAGGTCGGATGGATTATGGTCAGACGTCCCAATGGATCATAATCCATTTGCACGAGAAACGTACCCATTGACCCGGCCTTGCCCGATTCTGTTACTCGACCGCGTTCTCCAATGTCATGCGAGCTCAACATGATCAGTTCAGTCCCGACCGCAGGCTGACGCTCCAAGCGAGCCAGACAAAAGGGACATCTTTGCATTATGCCGGCTCGGACAGGCGGCGAGCCATCGGTGAGTGAGCTTGGCCGAGTGGCCATCACCCCCGCTCCACAAAGCTGTCGATCACCTTCTTCTCCCCCGCCTTCTCGAACGCCACCGTCAGCTTGTTGCCTTCGATCGCGGTGACCCGGCCGTAGCCGAACTTGAGGTGGAACACGCGGTCGCCCTTGGCATAGCCGCTGGTCGCGGCGCTGGGGTCGGAGACCGCCACCAGGCGGCCTTCGCCTTCGATGGGGTCGGTGCGGCGGCCAAGGGTGGAGGCGCGCTGGACCGGGGAGCCTGAGGCGCCGAAGGCGGCCCTCGCCTGGGCGCGTTGCCAGCCGGGGGAGGAGTAGCCGCTGCCGAAGGTCGCCTGCTCGTCCCAGCGGCTCGACCGCTCGGCCATGCCGGGGCCGCCGCCGTAGTAGCCGGTCTCGCTGGAGGCCTCGACGTGCTCCACGGGGAGTTCGTCGACGAAGCGGCTGGGGAGCTGGCTGGTCCAGCGGCCGTAGACCTGGCGGTTGGCGGCGAAGGAGATGCGGGCCTGCTCGCGCGCGCGGGTGATGCCGACGTAGGCGAGGCGGCGCTCCTCCTCCAGGCCCTTCTCGCCCTTCTCGTCCATGCTGCGCTGGGAGGGGAAGACGCCCTCCTCCCAGCCGGGCAGGAACACCAGCGGGAACTCCAGCCCCTTGGCCGAGTGCAGGGTCATGATCCACACCGCGTCGCCCTGCGCCTCGCGGTCGAGGTCCATGACCAGGGAGATGTGCTCCAGGTACGCCTCCAGCGTGTCGAAGGCGGCCATCGACTGGACCAGCTCCTTCAGGTTCTCCAGGCGGGTCTGGCTGGTGGGGCCTTTGTCGGCGCGCAGCATGTCGGTGTAGCCGGACTCCTCCAGGATGGTCTCCAGCAGCTGCGGGTGGGCGGTGACGGCGGCGAGCGCGCGCCAGCGGTCCGTGTCGCGCAGGAAGTTCGACAGGCAGGTGCGGGTGCGGGCGGGGAGCTCGTCGCTGGCGATCAGTCCGCGCGCGGCGATGGAGGCGGAGAGGCCCTTGGCGCGGGCGAGCTGGAGCAGCTTGGCGACGGTGGTGTCTCCGACGCCGCGCTTGGGCTGGTTGACGATGCGCTCGAAGGCGAGGTCGTCGTCCTCCGACTGGATCAGGCGCAGGTAGGCGTGGGCGTCGCGGATCTCGGCGCGCTCGAAGAAGCGGGGGCCGCCGACGACCTTGTAGGGGATCTGCAGGAGGACGAAGCGCTCCTCGAACGCGCGCATCTGGAACGAGGCGCGCACCAGGATGGCGCATTCGGAGTAGCGGCGGGGGCCGGGGCCGTCGGCGCGGGAGGAGCCCTTCTTCCAGGCCTCGATCTCGTCGGCGACCAGGCGGGATTCGGCCTCGCCGTCCCAGACGCCGCGGACCTGGACCTTGGTTCCGGACGTCTCCTCGGTCCACAGGGTCTTGCCGAGCCGGCCCTTGTTCTCCGCGATCAGGCCGGAGGCGGCGGCGAGGATGTGGGGGGTGGAGCGGTAGTTGCGCTCCAGCCGGACGACTTTGGCGCCGGGGAAGTCGCGCTCGAAGCGCAGGATGTTGTCGACCTCGGCGCCGCGCCAGCCGTAGATCGACTGGTCGTCGTCGCCGACGCAGCAGACGTTCTGGTGCGCCTGGCCCAGCAGCCGCAGCCACAGGTACTGGGCGACGTTGGAGTCCTGGTACTCGTCGACCAGGATGTATTTGAACCGGCGGTGGTATTCGGCCAGCACGTCGGGGTGGCGCTGGAAGATCGTTATGTTGTGCAGCAGCAGGTCGCCGAAATCGGCGGCGTTGAGCACGCGCAGGCGGGCCTGGTAGGCGGCGTAGAGGCGCTGGCCGCGATTGCCGGCGAAGGCCGAGTTCTCGGCGGCGGGCAGGTTCTCCGGCGTCCAGCCGCGATTCTTCCAGCCGTCGATCAGCCCGGCCAGCAGGCGCGGCGACCAGCGCTTGGGATCGACGTTCTCGCCCTCCAGCAGCTGCTTGATCAGCCGCTCCTGATCGTCGGGGTCGAGGATGGTGTAGCTCGACTTCAGCCCCACCAGCTCGGCGTGACGGCGCAGGATCTGGGCGGCCACGGCGTGGAAGGTGCCGACCCAGCGCAGCCCTTCGGCGGCTGGGCCGATGATCGCCGCGATGCGCTCGCGCATCTCGCGCGCGGCCTTGTTGGTGAAGGTGACCGCAAGCAGCTCCCAGGGCCGGGCGCGGCCCAGCGCCAGGATGTGCGCCAGCCGCGTGGTCAGCACGCGGGTCTTGCCCGTGCCGGCGCCGGCCAGCACCAGCACAGGGCCTTCGACCGCCTCCACCGCCTCGCGCTGCTCGGGGTTCAGCCCCTCGAGGTAGCTGACCGGCGGTCCGGCGCGGGCGAGGTCGGAGATGCGGGGGGCGGCTTGGGACACGGGCGAAGGGCGGGACTCGGGCGGCGGGAACGTATGTAGCACGCGCGGGCGCGGCCGCATCCCCGAGCCGGAACTCCCGTCTCGCGCCGCCGTTGAGAGGCGGAAGTTTTGGTGGAGTTCAAGTGATGGCGCAGCGTCGGCCGGGCGGTCCCACGCCTCCCTTGGCGTTGGTGGTGGCGGCGCTGCTGGTGGCGCTGACCATGGGCGCCTATTTCGCCGCCACCGACGGGCGGGCGCAGGACCTGCGCCAGGCGAGCGCGGCGGTGCAGGGCGAGCTGTTCGGCGGCGCCCGGGGCGCCGGCTAGGATGGCGGCGCACGTGCGTTCGGGGAGCTTCCGGTTCGCGGCGCTGGTGGCGGCCGTGCTGCTGGGGGCGCTCCTGGCGCTCGGATGGATGACCTATTCTGGGCGACAGCCGCCGGGCGTGGACATCCGCATGGCGGCCCGCGATGCAGCCGGGCCAGATGCGCAGCCTGCCGCGCCGGCCGCGCCCTTGCCGTCCGGCGGCGCCGGCTGAGGAGACTGAAGATGAGCGACTACGAGCCCGGCACGTCCTACCATCCCGGAACGCCCGAGGTGCGCGATCGCGCGGCCGCCAGCGCCGACGCCCAGCCGGCCGAGCCGGCGCGAGGCTTGGCCGAGCCGCCGCGCAAGGGCACGCGCAACCTGGCGCCTCTGGTGTGGATCATCCTGCTGGCGCTGGCGGCCCTCGCCGCCTTCGCGGTGTTCCAGGCGCGGGGCAATATGAAGACGCCAACCGGCGGCGACATGCCGATGGCCACGCCACTGGAGCAGCCGGTGATGCCCAAGACCGACGCGCCGGCGGTGACCGGCGGCGACCAGCAAGGCAACGCCGAAGCGCTGCCGGGCGGGGCGTCCGGAGCTTCGGTGGATGGGGCGGGACAGCCGGTCCCAGTCCCACCGGAAGCGAACCGCGGCTGATTTCATGCGCCCCGAGCACTCCCGCGTACCCGAACCCGAGGACGCCCGCGCGGACCGGACGGTGCGCGCGCCGCAGCTCGCCTGGGCGTTGATCGCGGTGATCGTGATCCTGGCCTTTGTCGGTTTGGCGATGCTGTTCAGCCGCAGCTGAGCCGAGGAAGCGGCAGCCCTTGACAGCCTGCGTCCGCTATTGCTGTATACAGTATGCAACAGAAGCTGGTTCGTCAGAACATCAGCGAGGCGGTCGCGACGGCGCTCCGCGACCGGATCGTGGGTGGTCGCCTCGCCGGAGGCGAGCGGATCAACGAGGTGCGGCTGGCCGCCGAGCTGGGGGTCAGCCGCACGCCGTTGCGCGAAGCCCTGACCCGGCTGACCGGCGAAGGGGCGGTGACCAGTCTTCCCAGGCTGGGCTTCTATGTCTGCCCGCTGAGCGCCGAGGAGGTGGAGCAACTCTATCCCATCCGGGCGATACTCGATCCCGCGGCCTTGCGGCTGGGGCGCATTCCTCCGGCCGGCCAGTTGCGCAAGCTGCGGACGCTGAATGGGCGGATGCGGCGGGAGCACGATCCCCGGCAGGTGATCGCGCTAGACGACGAATGGCACCTGGATTTAGTGGCGGCGTGCCCGAACACGATCCTGCTAGGGCTGATCGAGCAGTTCATCTGGCGCACGCGCCGCTATGAGCTGGCGCTGATGTCGGACGGCGGCAACGTCCGCAACGCGGCAGACGAGCACGACCTGATCCTCGACGCGCTGGAGGCGGGCGACCTCGAGGGTGGCTGCGAGGGCCTGCGCCGCAACATGCAGAGCGGCAAGGCGCCGGTGCTGGCATGGCTGGCGAAGCGCCAGCGGACCGACGCATGCGCCGGACCTTGCTGATCAGGGCGGCGGAACAATGAACGGCGAGGACAGCTCCATGAGCCGCAACCGGGGGAAGCGCCGGCTGGAACGTTTCTGCGCCCTTGCCTTTGTGCTCGCCGCCGCCTCCGGCACGGCTGCGGAGGCGCCGGCGGACGAGGCGCTGATCGGCCTTTGGGTGGTCCGGACCGAGTTCAGCACTCGGCTTGACGGCGACCTCGTGGTGAGGCGCAACGGCCAGGGCTGGTTCGCTTCGCTGGGCGGCCGTCAAACGCGCTTCCAGTCCCCAAACGACCAAATCCGCTTCAGCTTCGCAGGCGAAGGCGGGTTCCGGGGCCGGCTGTCCGAAAGCGGCCGTCAGCTGGACGGCTTTTGGCTGCAGCCGGCGGGAGGCCCGCCTGATCGGCAGGATCCGGGCGGGGCGGGGCAGGCGTTCGCTTCGCCACTTACACTCAAGGCCGCGGGGCAAGGCACGTGGCGCGGCGAGGTGCGGCCGCTGAAGAACACGTTCAACCTCTATGTGAAGATCTACCGTGACCCGGAAGGCCATCTGGTCGGCGCCATCCGCAACCCGGAGATGAACGCCAATGGCGGCGCCACGCTCTACCGCGTCACCCGCAAGGGCGATGCCGTCCACTTCGGCATCCGCGCCAGCGAGACCTCGCCCGAGATCGCGGTGGAGGGCGCCGTCCTCCATGGGCCGGAGCGGTTGCGTATCTTCCTGCCGGACGTGGAGCGCGCCTTCGAATTGACGCGGCGCGAACCGGCACAAGCGGGGGCCTTCTTTCCGAGGCCGCCGGGCGAGCCCGCATATGCCTATCGCCCGCCGGCCGCGCTTGGCGACGGCTGGACCACCGCGCGCGCGGGTGAGGTCGGGATGGACGAGGCCGCCCTCAGCCGCCTGGTCCAACGGCTGATCGATGTGGATCCGGCGGTGCGGCGCGCCCCGCTGATGCACTCTCTCCTGGTGGCCCATCGCGGCAAGCTGGTGCTGGAGGAGTATTTCTTCGGCTACGGCCGCGACGATCCGCACGACCTGCGCTCAGCCGGCAAGACCTTCAGTTCGGTGATGCTGGGCGCGGCGATGATGAACGGAGCGCCCTTGTCCGCGCAGACATCGATCTACGGCGTGATGTCGGGCCTCGGTCCCTTCGCCAATCCCGATCCCCGCAAGGCGAGGATCACGCTGGCGCATCTGATGACCCACACCTCCGGGCTGGATTGTGACGACAACGACGACAAGTCGCTGGGCAGGGAAGACGCCATGCAGTCGCAGACGCGGCAGCCGAATTGGTGGAAATACACGCTGGATCTGCCGATGAAGCACGATCCGGGCGCCCGCTACGCCTACTGCTCCGCCAACACCAACCTCGTGGGCGGGGCGCTGACGACGGCGACCGGTACCTGGCTGCCCGAGCTGTTCGACCGTACGGTGGCGCGTCCGCTGGAGTTCGGCCCCTACTACTGGAACCTGATGCCGACCGGCGAAGGGTATCAGGGCGGCGGCGCCTTCCTGCGGCCGCGGGACTTCCTCAAGGTAGGCCAAGTCTACGCGGACGGGGGAATCTGGCGGGGCCGGCGCATCGTCGGCAGCGACTGGGTGACGCTGTCGACGTCGCCGCACGTGGAGATTTCGCCAGAGACGACCGGATTGGGCGCCGAGGAGTTTCCCAACTTCTACAGCAAGGGCTTCGACGGCTATGCCTGGCACCTGAACACCATCGAGGTCGGCGGGAAGAGCTACCGCGCCTACGAGGCCAGCGGCAACGGCGGCCAGGTTCTGATCGTCGTACCGCAGGCGGAGCTGGTGGTGGCGTACACCGCCGGCAACTACGGCCAGGGAGGCATCTGGGGCCGCTGGCGCGACCAGATCGTGGGCGGGGAGATCATCCCGGCGATCGCACGTTAGCCGCCGCGCCGCCACGACAACGCCGCCAACCTGCATGCGGAGGCCAGCGGCCTCAGCCCCCGCGTCTCGTCAATGCGGCGCAGCAGGGCGGCCAGCGGCAGGGCGTCGGCGGCCGCCATCTCCTCCAGCACCGTCCAGAACTCCGACTCCAGCGCGATCGAGGTGGAATGGCCGGAGAGGTTGATCGAGCGCTTCTGCAGCATGCGCGGCAGTTAGCGCTGATCGGCCGGCCCGGCGAGCCCACGCCGCGCTTGACCGGGCGGCGCGATTTGGCCACGCCAGCTGGATGGAGATGATGATCAGCGCGGCGGAGGCGGGGCCGGGCGCGGCCGTGCCGGTGCGGTTCGCCGGTGAAGCCGGGCTGGCGGGCGAGCTGGAGCGCGCGGGCGGGGGAGCGGCGCGGCTGGCGGCGGATGCGGGCTTCAAGGGCAAGCGCGGTCAGGTGCTGGTGCTGAACGGCGCCGAGGGCGCTCCGCGCCTGGTGCTGGCGGGGCTGGGCAAGCCGCCGTTCGACGCCATGGCGGCGCGGCCGCTGCCGGCGAAGCTGCCGGCCGGCGACTACGCGGTCGAGGCGCCGCCGGAGGGTATCGACGAGGCGCGGCTGGCGCTGGGCTTCGCGCTCGGGAGCTACGGCTTCGACCGCTACAAGCCAAAGGCGGAGCCGAAGCGGGTGCGGCTGGCGGTGGCGTCGGAGGCGGCGCTGGCGGAGGCGCGGCGGATCGGCCACGCCTGTGCGCTGGCCCGCGACATGGTCAACACGCCGGCCAACGACATGGGGCCGCTGCAGCTCGAGACGGTCGCGCGCGAGATCGCGGAGCAATACGGCGCGCAGATCGAGGTGACGGTCGGGGACGAGCTGCTGGAGGCGGGCTATCCGGCTGTGCACGCGGTCGGGCGCGCGGCTGGGGCCGGGCGGGCGCCGCGGATGATCGAGATCGCCTGGGGCGAGGCGGGGCCGGTGGTCGCCGTGGTCGGCAAGGGGGTGGTGTTCGACACCGGCGGGTTGGACATCAAGACCTCCTCGGGCATGCGGCTGATGAAGAAGGACATGGGCGGGGCGGCCCATGCGCTGGCGCTGGGGCGGATGATCATGGACGCGGGGCTGCCGGTGCGGCTGAAGGTGCTGGTCCCGGCGGTGGAGAACGCAATCTCGGGCGAGGCCATGCGGCCCGGCGACGTCCTGCGCACCCGCAAGGGCCTGACCGTGGAGGTCGGCAACACCGACGCGGAGGGGCGGCTGATCCTGGCCGATGCCTTGGCCCGTGCGGCCGAGCACGAGCCGGAGCTGACCGTGGATCTGGCGACCCTCACCGGCGCGGCGCGGGTGGCGCTGGGGCCGCAGGTCGTGCCCTGCTACACTGACGACGACGAGGTTTGGCGCGGGCTGGAGGCGGCGGCGCGGGAGGTCTCCGATCCGCTGTGGCGGATGCCGCTGTGGCCGGGCTACGCCGAGGCGGTCGAGAGCGAGATCGCGGACCTGCGCAACGACGGCGACGCCTGGGCACAAGCCGGGTCGATCACCGCGGCGCTGTTCCTCAAGCGCTTCGCGCCCGAGCGGGGGTGGATCCACTTCGACATCTTCGCCTGGAACCCGAAGGGGCGGCCGGGCTGGCCGGTGGGCGCCGAGGCGCAGGCGATCCGGGCGCTCTACGCCTGGATTAAGGGCCGCTACGGATGAGCCCCGACGGCCGCACCACCCTGGCGCGGCCGGACCTCGCGGCGGCCTGGCTGGAGGGCCTGGTCCCGGCGCAGCGGTATGCGCCGATGAGGGCGCGCCGATGCCGCGTGACCTCCGCGCCTATCCGCGAGGCGCCCTCGGCGGAGGCCGTGCAGCAGGACCAGCTGCTGTTCGGCGAGCGGTTTGAAGTGCTGGAGACTCGCGACGGCTGGGCCTGGGGGCAAGCCGCGCGCGACGGCTACGTCGGCTACGTCCGCGCCGAGGCGCTGGACGGGGAACTGGCGGCGCCGACCCACCGCGTGTCCGCCATCCGCACACTGGGCTTTGAGCGGCCGGACAAGAAGGCGCCCGTGATGCTGCCGCTGTCGATCAACAGCCTCGTGACGGCGGAGCGCGAGGCGGGCGGCTGGGTCGAGACATCCGGCGCCGGCTGGGTGTTCGCCGGCCATCTCGCGCCCGTGGGCGGGTTCGAGCGCGACCCGGCGGCGGTGGCGGAGCGGTTCCTGGGCGCGCCCTACCTGTGGGGCGGGCGGGAGATCACCGGCGTCGACTGCTCCGGGCTGGTGCAGCAGGCGCTGCTCGCCTGCGGGCGGGGATGCCCGCGCGACGCGGACCAGCAGGCGGCGGCGCTGGGGCGGGAGATCGGCGAGAGCGAGCTGCGGCGGGGCGACCTGGTGTTCTGGCCGGGGCACGTGGCGATGATGCTGGATGAGGCGCGGGCGGTCCACGCCACCGGCTCCACGATGAGCGTGGTGGTCGAGCCGGTCGAGGCGATCACCTCGAGGCGGCTGGCGGCGGGGAGCGGCGGGCCGACGGTGTTCCGCCGTCCACTGTGCTGAAACGCTAGCCCGGCGAGCGGCCGGCGTCGCGGCGTTCCTGGGTCGGAGCCTTGGCGGCCCCCGCTTGGGGCGTCTGGCGGGGTCCGGCGACGTTGGTGGTGCTTTCCCCCGTGCCGACGACGGTGGGCGAGCCCTTGGGCTGGGGTGCGCCGGCTGTGGCGTCGCTGGCGGCGGCGGCGTCCGAACCGCCCGCGGCCGCGGCTGCCGCCACATCAGAACTGCCGGCGGCGGCGGCCGGATTCGGAGCGGGGATCGGGAAGCCGGTGGAGCCCAGGGTGCGCAGGAAGGCGATGATGTTGACGCGGTCCTCGGGCTTCTTCAGCCCGACGAAGGTCATCTTGGTGCCGTTGATGTGCTGCTGCGGCGACTTGAGGAATTCGCTGAGCTGCTCGTAATCCCAGACCGGGTGGTCACCGCCAAACTTGGTCATGGCTTCGGAATAGGCGAAGCCGGGGTGCGAACCGGGCTTGCGGCCCAGCACGCCGTAGAGGTTGGGGCCGGTGCCGTTGGGGCCGCCGGCCTCGAAGGTGTGGCAGGAGACGCACTTCTGGTGCACCGCCTCGCCGGCGGTGACGTTGGCGACGGGGATCACCGTGCCCCAGTCGATCGGCGCCTCGGCGGCCGCCCCGCCCTCGGCGGTTTCTTGCACGGCGATGAAGTAGCCGGGCTTGGCCGGGGCTTCCTTGTGGAAGACCATCGAGGAGATCTCACGCAGGCCGAAGATGGCCAGGCCCGTCGCCAGCACGCCGGCGGCGATCTTGTTGAACCCGAGGTCGCTCATGTCAGACGGCAGGCCTTATCGAAGCCGTTGCGGAGAAGGAAAAGCCGCGCCGGAAGGGCCGGTTTTCGCGGGCGTGTCTGTGGCACGGGCAGGGATGAGGCGCAACCGCCTCACCCCGCCGCCCAGGCGCGGATCAGCTGGTGGGCGATGGAGTGCGGCCAGGGGGCGGACAGGCCGGGCAATTCGCCGGCGATCAGGGCGCGCGCCTCGTTGCGGGTGAACCAGCGCACCGCCTCCAGCTCGGTTTGGTCAGGCCGCGCCTCGCCCTCGGCGACCTGCGCGGTGAGGCCGATCATCAGTGAGGAGGGGAAGGGCCAAGGCTGGCTGGAGTGGTAGGCGACGGCGGTGACGGTCAGGCCGCACTCCTCGGCCACCTCGCGCGCGCAGGCCTCCTCGATCGACTCGCCGGGTTCGAGGAAGCCCGCCAGCGCGGAGAAGCGGCCGGGGTCCCAGGCCGCCTGGCGCCCCAGCAGGCAGCGGTCGCCGATCACCGGCAGCATGATCACCACCGGGTCGGTGCGGGGGAAGTGCTGCGTGTGGCAGGCGGGGCAGTCGCGCCGCCAGCCGGCGTCCGTGGCGAGCGTCGGCTGCCCGCAGTTGGCGCAGAAGCGGTGGCGGCTGCTCCACTCGAACAGCGCCCGCGCCGTGGCCGCCACCGCAGCGTCCCCCGCGCCGAGCAGCGGGGTCACCTTGCGGAAGTCCTCGAAACGGCCGCGGCCCTTCAGCGGCCCCTCCGACGGATCTGAGCCGCCGTCGAGATCGACGGCGAACACCGCCGTCTCGCCGTCGAGCCCAAGGAACAGCAGGTCGCGCTCGTCGCCGGCCAGCGACACCGCCGGCCCCGGCTCAAGCTCGGCCAGCCGAACGCCGCCCCCGCGCGTGGTGACCAGTGGCTGACCGCGCCACAGCGCATGCACCCGCGTGCCCGTCGCCTTCAGCCGCCCCGCCAGCCATTCTACGTCCCCGCGCCGCTCGCTGGCGCGGTCGAGCGGGCTCCCGGCGTAGGTGTTGATCAAGCCGCGCGGCGGCACGGCCGCGGCGGCTTTACGCCGCCTGCTCCAGCGGCGCGTCCCACTGGCCGAGCGAGGCCAGGCCGTTCATGCGGGCGCGGTGGGCGAAGGCGCGTTGGCCGGCGGCGACGTTCTCGCGCTTGCCCGACCAAGCCTTCTGCGGCGCGGCCTGGAGGGCGCGGCCGTAGGAGAAGGTCATCTTCCAGGGGAAGCCGCCGATTTTGTTCATGGCGTTCAGGTGGGCGGTGGCCTCCTCGTCCGACTGGCCGCCGGAGAGGTAGGCGATGCCGGGCACGGCCGAGGGCACGGTGGCCTTGAGCGCGGCGATGGTGCGTTCGGCCACCTCGTCCACCGTAGACTTCTGCGGGCAGCCCTTGCCGCAGAGGACCATGTTGGGCTTGAGCACCATGCCTTCGAGCGCCACGCGCTGCTCGAACAGCTCCTCGAAGGTGGTCTGCAGCACCCAGCGGGTGACCTTGTCGCAGCGGTCGATGCCGTGGGCGCCGTCCATCAGCACCTCGGGCTCGACGATCGGCACGACGCCTTCCTGCTGGCAGATGGCGGCGTAGCGGGCCAGCGCGTGGGCGTTGGACTTGACCGCGCCCCAGGTGGGAATGCCCGGCGCGATGTCGATCACCGCCCGCCACTTGGCGAAACGCGCGCCGCGCTCGCGGTAGTTGGCCATCCGCTTGGACAGGCCGTCCAGGCCCTTGGTGATGTATTCGCCCGGGAAGCCGGCCATGCGGCTGGCGCCCCGGTCGACCTTGATGCCGGGGATGGCGCCGGCGGCGGTGATCAGCTCGACCAGGGGCGTGCCGTCCTCGGCGTCCTGGAACAGGGTCTCCTCGAACAGGATCACGCCGGAGATGTGCTTCATCCCCTCGGCCGAGCGGAACAGCATCTCGCGGTAATCGCGGCGGTTCTGTTCGGTGTTCTCCACCCCGATCGGGTCGAAGCGCTTCTGGATGGTGCCCATCGACTCGTCGGCGGCAAGGATGCCCTTGCCGGGCGTCACCATCCGGTTGGCGATGTCGTTCAGTGCGTTCAGGTCCATGGTCCCAGCCTCTATGCTTGCAGCGCCGCCACCCCGGGCAGCGTCTTGCCTTCCATCCATTCCAGGAACGCGCCGCCGGCGGTGGAGACGAAGGTGAAGTCTCCCGCCACGCCCGCGTGGTTCAGCGCCGCCACCGTATCGCCGCCCCCGGCCACGGCGACAAGCCTGCCGCCCTTGGCTAGCTGCGCCGCGTACCGCGCGGCCTCGACCGTGGCGCGGTCGAAGGGCGGAACCTCGAACACGCCGAGCGGGCCGTTCCAGATCAGGGTCTTGCAGCGGTCCATGGTGTCGAGCAGCCGGCGCACGCTGTCAGGCCCCGCGTCGAGGATCTTGTCCTGGGGCCCCACCTCGCCGAGCCCGCAGGTGCGGCTCTCGGCGCCAGGCGCCACCTCGCGGGCGACCACCACATCCGTCGGCAGCAGGATTTCGCAGCCCTGCGCCTGCGCCTTGTCCAGGATTTCGCGCGCGGTGTCGGCCATCTCCCGCTCGGCCAGCGAGGCGCCGATGTCGTGCCCTTGGGCGAACAGTAAGGTGTTGGCCATGCCGCCGCCGATGGCGAGGTGCTGCAGCTTGCCGACCAGGTTGTTCAGCAGGTCGAGCTTGGTGGAGACCTTGGCCCCGCCGACTATGCCGATCACCGGCCGCTGCGGGTTGCCCAGCGCCTTGTCCAGCGCCTCCAGCTCCGCCTGCATGGCCAGCCCCGGATAGGCGGGCAGCCGCCGCGCCAGCCCTTCGGTCGAGGCGTGCGCCCGGTGGGCGGCGGAGAAGGCGTCGTTCACGTAGAGGTCGCCGAGCCGGGCCAGTTGGTCAGCGAAGGCGGGGTCGTTCTGCTCCTCGCCAGCGTGGAAGCGCAGGTTCTCCAGCAGCGCCACGCCGCCGTCCTCCAGCGCGTTCACCACCCGCTCGGCCTCCGGGCCGACGCAGTCGGGGGCGAAAGCCACCGGCTGCTCCAGCAGCGCCGACAGCGGCTCCACCACGGGCTTGAGGCTCATCTCCCGGTTCGGCTTGCCCTTGGGCCGGCCGAAGTGGGCCAGCAGCACCACCTTGGCGCCGGCCACGCTCAGCGCTCGGATCGTCGGCAGCGCCGCCCGCAGGCGGGTGTCGTCGCCGACCCGGCCGTCCGACATCGGCACGTTGAAGTCCACGCGGACGAGGGCGCGCTTGCCGGTCAGATCAGCGTTTGCGAGAGAGCGGAAGGTCATTCTACCTGGTGCCTTGTTCAAGCTGGCATTCAATGCCTCGCAGGGCAAGTGAACGGCAGACCTTGTCCAACACCACGTTATTGTCCCTATGCGAGACGAAGTACTGCCCTGCGAGTATCGCCTCCAGGCCACTCGGCATCGCCCAAATCTTCGATCCAAAGTTCTGACTACCGCCTTCCAGGTAGTAGGCGTGCGGGTTCTCCACTCGTCGATTGTTTTCGAAGACCAGCGGCTTGGCTTCGATCCACTGCTTGAACGCTCGGTGCACGGCCTCAAACCGAGTTGCGACCGCCCTCAGGTTCGAAGCAAGGAAGTGAACTTCTCCAACACTCCAAAGTACACCGCGCCTGATGTTTGGTAGGGCGACCGTGATTACGGGGGACTTATTCGTATCGATTGAGCCGTCTGCGGCATGAGCCAAGGGCCCGAACTCACGGAAGTACAGAGTACGGCCAATTTTGTTCGCCACCTCTTCAGGCGGGGCATTAAGACTTCGAAACCAGCCTAGCACTTCGCTTTCACCGGCGGGCGCTTCAACGAAATGGTAGGCTGCTGACACGGTGGAGCCCTGCAGAAGCCTCAGATGAACTTGCCGAGCTGCAGGGCGGTATCGGCCATCTTGGTCGAGAAGGCCCATTCGTTGTCGTACCAGCTCAGCACACGGGCCAGCTTGCCTTCGATCACCTGGGTCTGGGGCAGGGCGACGTTCGACGTGGTGGCGGTGTGGTTGAAGTCGCTGGAGACCAGCGGCTCGGTCCAAACCGCGAGGGTGCCCTTCATCGGCCCCTCGGCGGCGGCGCGCATGGCCTCGTTGATCTCGTCCTTGGAGACGTCGCGCGAGGGCGTGAACACCAGGTCGACCACCGAGACGTTCGGCGTGGGCACGCGGATCGAGGAGCCGTCGAGCTTGCCCGCAAGTTCGGGCAGCACCAGGCCCACGGCCTTGGCCGCGCCGGTGGAGGTGGGGATCATGTTCTGGGCCGCGGCGCGGGCGCGGTAGAGGTCCTTGTGCAGCTGGTCGAGCGAGGGCTGGTCGTTGGTGTAGCTGTGCACCGTCGTCATGTAGCCGCGCTCGATGCCGCAGAGTTCGTGCAGCACCTTGGCCACCGGCGCCAGGCAGTTGGTGGTGCACGACGCGTTGGAGATAATGTCGTCCTCGGCGGTGATGCTGTCGTGGTTGACGCCGAAGACGATGGTCTTGGACACCCCGTCCGCCGGCGCCGAAATCAGCACCTTCTTGGCCCCGGCCTCGATGTGCGCCCGCGCCTTGTCGGCGGAGGTGAAGATGCCGGTGCATTCCAGCGCGATGTCGACGCCGAGGTCGCGGTGCGGCAGTTCGGCCGGGTTGCGCACCGCCGTGCACCTGATCCGGCCCAGGCCGATGTCGATCCAATCCTCGCCCGCGTCTACGTTGCCGGGGAAGCGGCCGTGGGTGGTGTCGTAGCGGAGCAGGTGGGCGTTGGTGGCCACCGGCCCCAGGTCATTGATCGCCACCACCTCGATGTCGCGCCGCCCGTGCTCGAAGATCGAGCGCAGCACCAGCCGGCCGATGCGGCCGAACCCGTTGATCGCGACTCTCAGGGCCATGCCGTCAATCTCCCAATGGCGAAGCCGCCCGGCGCTGGCGCGGGGCGGCTGAAGGCTGCGTATCCGTGTGCGGCAGGGATGTCGCGGCGTGACGCCGCAGTGTCAACCCTGCCGCCAGGGTTCGTCAGTGGCGGACCCGGACGTAGGAGCCGGGGGCAGCTTCGAGCGCCGGGAGCTTGCCGTCGCCCGGCGTGCGGGCGGGAACCTGCTCCTGGCCTTCGGTCGCCCAGGCGCGCCAGAAGGGCCACCAGGAGCCGTCGTGGCGCTCGGCCCCGGCCATCCAATCGTCGGGGCTCGCCGGCTTCTCTGGGTTGGTCCAGTAGCCGTGCTTGCCCGCCGCCGGGGGGTTGATCACGCCGGCGTTGTGGCCCGAACCCCCGAGCGTGAAGGTCACCGGACCGCCGAACATCTGGAGGCCCTTGTAGGTCGCCTGCCAGCCGGACACGTGGTCCTCCTTCATCGAGATGAAGTGGATCGGCGTCTTCACTTTCTTCAAATCGATCGGCTTACCGTCGATGGTCACCCCGCCGGGCCGCGACAGCCCGTTTCCGCGCACCACGTCCTTGAGGTAGCTGTTCAGCAGGCCCTCGGGCATGCGCGCGGCGTCGTCGAACCAGAACAGCAGGTCCGAGGCCGGCGACTGCTCGCCCATCAGGTAGTGCTGCACGAACGGCCCCCAGATCAGGTCGTTCGACCGCACCACGCTGAACAGCTTGGCCAAATCCTTGGCCTCGACGTAGCCCTTGCCCGACAGGTAGCGGGCGAAGGCCTCGGTCTCCCGCTCGCCCATGAACCCCGACCATTCGCCGAGCGCGGTGAAGTCGATCAGCGCCCCGATCAGCGTCGCGCTGGCCACGCGGTCATCCTCGCCGATCGCCTGCAAATAACCCAGGCTGATCGCCAGCAGTGTCCCGCCCATGCAGAAGCTGGTGACGTCCACCGCCCGCTCGCCGGTCGCCTGCTCGATCGCGCGCAGCGCCTCGACCACGCCCTCCTTGACGAAGGCGGTCAGGTCTTTTTCCCGGTGCGCCTCGTCCGGGTTGGCCCAGGAGATCACGAACACCGTCTGCCCCTGGTCCACCAGCCACTTCAGCAGGCTGGAGCGCGGCTGCAGGTCGAACAGGTAATACTTGTTGACCATCGGCGGCACCATCAGCACCGGCCGCCGCGCCACCGTCTCGGTGGTGGGGCTGTACTGGATCAGCTCCATCAGATCGTTGCGGAACACCACCGCGCCGGGCGTCGCCGCGATGGTCTTGCCGATCTCGAAGCTCTCGGCCGGGCGGCGCTGCACCAGGCCGTGGCCCCCGGCGGCGTCCTCCAGCGCGTAGGCCGCGCCCTGGAGCAGGTTGACCCCGCCGGTCTCCAGCGTCTTGCGCACCACAGCAGGGTTTGTGGCGGCGAAGTTGGTCGGGCTGATCGCAGCGATGAACTGGCGAATCAGGAAGGAGGCGCGCACGCGCGTGTCCTCGTCCAACCCTTCAGCTCCGTCCACCAGCTGTTGCAGCCGCTCGGCGGTGACCAGGTAGGACTGGCGCAGGAAGTCGAAGCCGGGCTGGTCCCAGCCGGAGTCCTTGAAGCGGCGGTCGCCCTTGGCGGGCTGCACGGCCGGGGCGATCTCCTCGCCCATCGCGCGGCGAGCGGTGTTCTCGGCCACCTCGCCAAAGGCGCGCCAGGTCTCCGCCTGGGCCTGCGCCAGCTTCAGCGGGTTCGACCACAAAGCCAGACCGAAGTCGGTCATGGTCTTCAGCGCGGCGGACGGGTCATAAGGCGCCTCGGCCGGCTTCAGCGCGCGCTCGGCCAAGCCCCGCTGCACGGCGGCGGCGTTCTCGACGATCTCGGCCATCGCCTTGCCGGCGGCGATGAAGTCGGGCGCCTGGGGTGCGGTGTTCCAGAGTTCGGTTTTGGTCATGGGGCCTCCTTCAGGCGGCCAGCAGGGCGTCCAGCGCGGCGCACGGGCGCGGCGACACATAGAGGAACGCGAGAAGGCGCGAAGGGTCGCTTTGGGCCAGCTCCAGCGCTGGGTCGGCGGCTTCCACCACGGGGGCCGCGGCGGCTTGCGAAACAGTGATGTTGATCGGCAGTTCGGCGTCGAAGGGCATGGCGGGACCTCTTGAGTGAGACGGTTATACCGTGCGCGGACGCCAAAATCCACGCGTGTATTCGCAGAGCGGCTGTGCAAGAATACCCATATGGCCGACTTCGACTGGGACGCGCTGAAGACCTTCCTCGCCGTCGCCCGCACCGGCCGCCTGACCGCCGCCGCCCAGCGCCTGGGCGCCGACCACACCACCGTCTCGCGCCGCATCGCCGGGCTGGAGGCGGCGCTGAAGGCGGCGCTGTTCCACAGGGCGCCGACCGGCTACACCCTAACCGCCCACGGCGAGCGCCTGCTGCCCATCGCCGAGTCTATGGAGACCCTGTCGCTGTCCGCACAGGGCGAGGTCGGCGAGGCCGACCTGTCGCTCTCCGGGGCCGTGCGTATCGGCGCACCCGAAGGTTTCGGCAGCTACTTCCTGGCCCCCCGGCTAGGCGCTTTCGCCGACGCCCACCCCCAGCTGAAGGTCGAACTGGTCGCCATCGCCGGGCTGTTCAGCCTGTCCAAGCGCGAGGCCGACATTGCCATCCACCTGAGCGCCCCGCGCGAAGGGCGCCTGGTTGCGCGCAAGCTCACCGAATACCGCCTCGGCCTCTACGCCTCTCCCGCCTACCTCGCGTCCGCGCCGCCGCTGGAGCGCCGCGCCGATCTGCCCGCCCACCGCTTCATCGGCTACATCGAGGACCTGCTGCAGAGCCCGGAACTCGACTACCTGCGCCAGGGCGAGATCCCCATCGACGCGCAGATCAAGTCCAGCAACCTGATCGCGCAGCTTGGGGCCGCGCGTGCTGGCGCAGGCTTGTGCGTCCTGCCCCACTTCATCGCCGGAGCCGACCTGCGCCTCATGCGTGTGCTGCCCGACCAGGTGAGTCTGGAGCGGGCCTTTTGGCTGGTGATCCACGCGGACCTGAAAGGCCTCGCCCGGGTCCGCGAGACCGCCGATTTCATTGTCGAGCAGGTGGCGGCCCAGCGGCGGCTGTTCCTCGGGGATTGAGCGCCGGCCCCGAGCTTGAACCTAAGCCGGAGCGTAGCTAACTCGCCCGCCTCCATGGCCAATCCACACATCGAGCGCGAGGCGGCGAGGCGGCGCACCTTCGCCATCATTTCGCACCCCGACGCCGGCAAGACCACGCTGACCGAGAACCTGCTGCTGGCCGGCGGCGCAATCCGCGCGGCGGGGCAGGTCCGCGCGCGCGGCGAGAACCGGCGCACGCGCTCGGACTGGATGAAGATCGAGCGCGAACGGGGGATCTCGGTTTCCGCCAGCGTGATGACCTTCGACCACGCCGGGCTGATGTTCAACCTGCTCGACACCCCGGGACACGAGGATTTCTCCGAGGACACCTACCGCACGCTGACGGCCGCCGACGCGGCGGTGATGGTGCTGGACGCCGCCAAGGGGATCGAGCCGCAGACGCTGAAGCTGTTCGAGGTCTGCCGCCTGCGCGACATCCCGATCCTGACCTTCATCAACAAGATGGATCGCGAAGCCCAGGACCCGATCGAGCTGCTCGACGAGATCGCCTCCAAGCTCGCGCTTGACCCAGCGCCGCTCTACTGGCCGGCCGGCTCGGGGCGACAGTTCAAGGGCATGGTCGAACTCCAGACGGGCCGCTTCCTCCCCTTCGCCCACCGCACCGGCGGATCGACGGGACCCGACGAGGGTCACCCCGAGGCTGTTGCGCTCAAAGGCAACGCGGTGGTCCAGTTCCTGGACGAGGCGGAGCAGGCGGATCTCGAAGAGTCCGCCGAGCTGGTCCAGCACGGCTATCCCGCCTTCGAGCGCCGGTCGTTCCTCGAAGGCCACATGACCCCGGTCTTCTTCGGCTCGGCGCTCCGCCACTTCGGCGTCGACCAACTGCTGGGCGGGCTCGGCGGCCACGCGCCAGCGCCCAAACCGGCAAAGGCGGAGCGCGCCGGAGCCGAAGCCTGTATCGAACCGGGCGCGGACGAGGTCTCCGGCTTCGTGTTCAAGGTCCAGGCGAACATGGACCCCAACCACCGCGACCGCATCGCCATGCTGCGGCTGGCCTCGGGCGAGTTCCGGCGCGGCATGAAACTGAAGGTGCAGAACACGGGGCGGCAGCTGTCGGTGAACGCGCCAATCATGTTTTTCGCTTCGGACCGGGAGCTGGCGCAGGACGCCTTCGCCGGTGACGTGATCGGCATTCCCAACCACGGCGTCCTGCGGGTGGGCGACAGCCTGTCGGAGAGCGGCCTCTACCGCTTCGCCGGCCTGCCCAACTTCGCCCCCGAAATCCTCCAGCGCGTGCGGGTCAAGGATCCGCTCAAAGCCAAGCACCTGAAGAAGGCGCTGGAGGGCCTGGGCGAGGAAGGTGTGACCCAGCTGTTCCGCCCGCTGATCGGCTCCGATTTCATCGTCGGCGCCGTGGGGCAGCTGCAGTTCGAGGTGATGGCCGACCGGCTGGCCAACGAATACGCGCTGGAGGTGATCTTCGAACCCGCCCCCTACGCCGAAGCCCGCTGGCTCGGTGGCGACCCGGCCGCGATCGAGGACTTCGCGGGCAAGCACCGCACGGCGATTGCCGAGGACATCGACTCCGCCCCGGTGTTCCTGGCCAAGTCCGCCTGGGAGACCGGCTACGTCGCCGAGCGGTATCCCAAGGTGGCGTTCCTGCGCACCCGCGAGCGGGGCTGAGGGCATCCGCCGCGCCTGATCACTGGAAGTGCGCCTTGACGTAGTCGGTGATCGAGCCGCCCGAGAGTTCGGCGGTTGAATTGGCCCCCCGGACGTAGAACCTCTGCACCCCGCCGTCCTTGACGAACGCCGGCTTGGGGCCGCGTTCGCAGCGCACCACCAGGATGCGCTCCGCGTCCTGGTCCTCGAAGTGGGGGTGGACGTAGGGGAGGAACACCTCCCCGATGCGGTCACGGATCAGGTTGACCAGGTGAAGGCTCATCTTGTCTTCGCTCTCGAACGCGTCGGCGGCGAGCCCGAGCACCTGTCCGCCGTCCGAAACGCCGATGATCAACGCCCCGCCTTGGGCGTTGAGGAAGCCCGCGATCGTCTTCAGCGCCGCCAGGTGCATCTTCTCGTCAGTCTGGCCGGTGTGGAGGTTGGTGCGCAGCGTCGACTTGAACTCCACGCCGCCGCTTTCACCCGCTGCGATCAGCGCGCTCACCGACACTGGCGCGGGGGCGGGGTCCTCGCCCCTTCCGGTCAGGTCTTCGTAGGCGCGGCGGATGACCTGGGCCATGCGCAGCCGGCGCGCCTTCAGGAACTCGGGGTAGGACAGCTCCCACCAGTGCTCCGGCAGGGCGTGCCAGAAGCGCGACCTTTCTCGCTCCGCCGGCGACATCGCCGCTTCAAGCGCGGGCGCGTAGTCGGCGGGCGCCTGGTCGCTGATGTGGAGGTTGTCCGGCCACTCCAGGACGGCGAAGTTGGCGATCTGGTTGACCTCTCGCACCTCGCTGACGCCGAGCTTGGCGAGATAGGCCTTGGGAAACAGGTGGTGCTGCTCGAACGCGGCGCGTGATCCCTTGACGGCGGGATCGACCATGTCGCCGATCTTCAGCGGGCTATAGAGGGCGCGCGCGCCTAGCTTGATCAAGGCCGCCTGGTAGGCGGAGCGCGAGGGGCTGCGGGCCGCCGAGGTGGCCAGCGCCGATGGCAGGGAGATTTCCCAGTAGTCCTTGGTCAGCACCGTCCCGCACATTCCGCGCAGCTTCTGCAGGAAAGCGGCGCCGGTGGTGACGCCGCGCAACTGGGCGATGTCGAACTCGAAGATGGTCTCGGGCGAGCTGGTGTATCTCCCGGTGAGCGAGCACATGAAGAAGAACTCGGCGATCCCCTGGCGGATCTCCTGCTTGGGCAGGCCGTAGTCGCAGATGCCGATCAGGTAGAGCACGTAGGAATAGATCACCGCCGTATCGGAGGTGATCATGCCTTCGTGCCGGTAGCCCGCGAGCTGCAGCGCGCTGAGGAAGTGGTGCCAGTTCGACAGGTTGAGCGCGCGCTCCTGAGCCGATTTCAGGATGGCGAACTGCGACTCGCGCTTCTGCGGATCGACCTCTCCGGTCGCGGCGTCCCGGCCGCGCAGCACGCTGTAGACGTTCTGCAGGCGGGCCCGCTTGAGGCCGAGCCCGACGCCCACGCGCAGCATCTGGTCCGGCGAGGGGCGGATGAAATGATTGTAGGGCGACGCGCCGCCCGCGCCCGGTCTGGCGGCTTCGCGGGCGAAGCGCTCCAGCTCGGCCCGGCCCTGGTCCCAGAAGACCGACATCAGGGTCATGATGAAGTCGGCCTGGTTCAGTTTCTTGCCTTCGCCGTTGATCCTGACGAAGACTTCGGCCACCGCCTCCGGGTCCACGGAAGAGGACAGCGTCAGGGCGGTGAAGCTGTACTGCAGCAGGCTGTGGAGGTGGCTGATGGCGTCCAGCGCCGCCTCCTCCTCGTCCTCGGTGAGGTCCGGCCGGACGCCCTTCAGCTCCTTGATGTAGCTCCGCCGAACTGGAAGAGCTTGGTCTCCGGATGCCACAGGACCGAGATGTCGGGGATGTAGGTCTTGTCCTTGGCGACCGAGGCGTCGTGCACGTCGAACCGCCTGGCCAGCGGATTGAAGGCGATGCGGATGCGTTCCTTTCGGAAATTGGCCCGCAGCACCTCCTTGGCCCGGGTGACGGCGTAGAGGGAAGTGAGGCGCTGCTGGCCGTCGACGATGGCCAGTGAAGACGCCTTCTGCCCCGCATTGGCGCCGATCGCGCGCAGGGTGGCGTCCGCGCCGGTCTCCCAGAACAGCAGGTAGCCGGCCGGATAGCCGCGATAGAGGGAGTCGAACAGGTTGCGGACATTGACGTTGGGCCAGACGAAGGGCCGCTGAATCTCCGGCAGGCCGATCTTGCCGCTGTCGATATCCTCCACCAGCGAGGTCAAGGGATAGGCGGTGGTGGTGAACAGGGCCACGGAGCGTCCTGAAAATTGCAACGGTTCGGCGAGCATGGCCGGTCTGGTCGCTTCGCCGCAAGAGCTTAACCTATCCCCTGAGCGGCAGCCGACGGTGCAAGCGTCGCTATGAACCTCGGCCCCTCCTGGCCGTTCAGGCCGGACGGAGGCGGGCGTGAGCGATATCCTCGACGCGGTGATCATCGGCGCCGGCCCCGGCGGCCTTTCCGGCGCCATCTACCTCGCTCGGTTCCAGCGGCGCTTCCTGGTGATCGACTCGGGCGAGAGCCGGCTCGACTGGATTCCCTGCACCCACAACCACCCTGGCTTCCCCGATGGCGTCGAAGGCCCGGTGCTGCGTGGACGCATCCGCGAGCAGGCTGAGCGCTACGGCGCGCGGATCAGGCCCGGCCGTGTGGTGCGACTGGCCGGTGGGGACTGGAACTTCGAGTTGGCGCTGGAGGACGGGGAGACGTTGCGCGCCCGCAAGGTGCTGCTTGCCACCGGCGTTATCGACAACGAACCGGCCATCGAGGGTTTCCGCGAGGCGGTGCGACACACACAGATCCGCATCTGCCCGATCTGCGACGCCTACGAGGCGCGCGGAAAAGCCATCGGCATCGTCGGCAATTCGGCCAAGGGCGCGCGCGAGGCGCTTTTCCTGCGGGGATACTCCGACAAGGTGACGCTCATCCACGTTGGCGCCGCCGAGACCTTGCCCGATCGGGAGCGGCGGGAGATCGCCGAAGCGGGCGTCGAGCTGATCGTGACGCCGATCGAGGGGCTGCTGATCGGCGAGGACGAGATCGCGGCGCTGGATTTCGGCTCGGGCGGCGTGCGGCGGTTCGACACCCTCTATTCCGCGCTCGGCACGACGCCGCGGGGCCAGCTGGCCGAGCAGATCGGCGCGCTCACCGATCCCGGCGGCTGTCTGCAGGTCAACGATCATCAGGAAACCGCCGTCCCCGGCTTGTATGCGGCGGGCGACCTGGTGCGCGGCTTAAACCAGATCAGCGTGGCCCAAGGCGAGGCTGCGATCGCGGCGACCGACATCCACAACAAGCTGAGGCAGGCGGGCCTCGCCCAACAGGCCCCCTAACTCAGGCGGCGTTCTCGCGCTCGACGCGGACCAGGCGGGTGGCGCGGTTCCAGATCTCCACCGCGGCGTGCTCGGCGGCGCGCTCGCGGGCGATCGCGCGCGCGTCCTCGGCATCCTTGCACGCGATCCAGTCGCCGAACTTGATGCGTCCGTCTTCGCTGAAATAGTAGATGCGCGCGTCGGCCATGGCTGAGCCGGTCCGTCTCCAAACTGCGGAGCGGAAGATGGCGCGGCGCTCCGGATATGGCCACGCGGCATCTCGTCCCAGCGGCGAGCCCGCCGCACCCGCGCAAGTTTTTTCGGGACTCACGGCTCCGCTTTTGCTCCAGTTGCGTTGTCCTCCCTGGCGGCCGTGCCGCCTTGGGACTGACATGATCGGAAGCGGGCGAATGTTCGAGATGGGACGGGAGCTGAAGCGGCTGTTCGGAGCCGCCGCCCCGCGTGATGGTCTCGCCCTCGGCGACGGCGCCCTGCTCGAACTCCTCGACCTCGAACTCCTCCGCCGCGAAGCCGGCCAGTCCGACATCGCCGCCGGCCGCGTCTCCACCAGGGACCGCCCCATGCGCCGCCTGGAATCGGCCGCCGTGTGGCGCGAGCTCGCCCGCCGCACCGGCGACGCCGCGGCGCTGCGCAAAGCCGCCTCCGCCGCCGAACTGGCGCACCGGGGCTTCGCCGAAGAAGGGCGCGCCGACGAGGCCGCCACCGCTCAGGTGGAGCGCGCCCGCGCCGCGATGCTCGGCGCCGAACTGTTTGCCGAGGAGGGCCTGAACGCCGCCGCCGGCCATGTGCTGACCGAGGCGGCGGACGCCTCAGCCCCCGCCCAAGGTGGTCTGGCGGTGATCGGCGCGCGCATGACGCTCGCCTCCGGCGGGCTAGACGAGGCGCTGGAATGCGCCTCCGGCTTCGACATCGCGCTTCGCCAACTGCAGGGCGACGAGCACCGCGCGCTGCGCTTCGAACGCGCCGAGGCGCTGGTCGCCTTCGGGGCGCGGCTGCATGACCCGCTGCTGCACAAGATGGCGCTGGGCGACCTGGAGGTGGCCGGGCACGAACTCGACCCCGCCTACCGTCCGCTCACCTGGGCCCGGGTTCAGGAATTGCGCGCCGCCGCGCTTGCCGGCATCGGTGAGTGCCACGGCGACGCCACCCCGCTCGCGCAGGCGGTGAACCTGCTGAACGAGGCGGCCGAGCAGCTGAGCCCCGAGCACTCCCCCCTCGACTGGGCCCGGGTGCAGAACGGCCTGGCCGCCGCCCTGATGTCCCTGGCCGAAGCCTCCGGCTGCGAGAGCGGCTATGACGAAGCCCTTGAGCGGCTCGACGCCACCATGCAGCTCCTGGCCGGGGGAACCCACCTCGCTCTACGTGCGGCGGTCGTCCAGAATCGCGCCGGCTGCCTGCTCCGCCGCGCGGAGGCGCTCAGCGATGTGCGCGCGATCGACCGCGCCGAGGCGGCCTTCCGCGCCGAACTGGCCGCCCTGCCCCGTCCGGTGGAGCCGGTGGCCTGGGCGGTGCTGCAGCTGAACCTGGCGCGGGTCTATACCGCCCGCGCCGTCCTGAACGGCCGCGACCGGGGCGAGCGCCTGCGCGCCTCGGAAGCCCTGCTTGCGGCGCTGGACGTGTTCGGCGAGCACGGCTGCCGCTCGCTCAGCGTCATTGGCCTCAACGAACTGGAGCGACTGCGCGAGGCGGCGCCCCGCGTCGCCCGCTGACGCCTATTGCGGGTCCGACGCCCGCCGCTCGGCGGCCCGGGCCTGGGCGGCCCGGATCTGGCCCTGGGTCTTGCCCTTTTCGTTGACCTTCGGCGGCAGGGGCGGCGGCGGCTCGGCCATGTCGGCCACGCCCTGTTCGAAGAATTCCTTGGGCATCTGGATCGGGTCGGGCGCCTCGCCGAACGCACGATGCACCGAGTAGCGGCGCGGCGCGGTCCCCGCGACCGAATAGCTGCTCACCGGCGCACCTCGGGCGTAGCGGGGGGTCAGCGGCGGCGGCGCCAGGGCGGCGGCTTGCGGCGATGCGGCTCGCGCGGCCGGAGCCGCGGCTAGGGGAGCGGGGGCGACGGCCGCGAGCGGGTCAGACTTGAGATCACCCGCGACAGGTGCGGCCCAGGGCCGGACCACCGGCTGCGCGGGCGCGGCGGCGACGGGAAGGCTGAGGAGCGTGTTGCCCACGGCCGGGGCCGGAAGCGGCGCCTGCCGGGCGGGCGCGGGCGGCGGCGCGGCATAGATGCTCGAAGGCAGAGCCGCCGGTCGCGTCGCCGGCATGGGTGCGCTGGCAAACCGCTGCGTCGCCTCCCGATCTGAAGGCTGGAGGTAGTCTGCGTCGGGCGGCGGGGCGGCAGAAACGGCTGGCGCTGGGGCCGGCCTGAATTGCGGCAGGGGCCGCGGCGCGCGCATCGGGGCGGGCGGCTGATAGACGGCGAGCCGCTCGGGCTCTGATGTGGCCATAGGCGCGGTTGGTGCGAGCGAGTGCACGGGCGTCCGCTCGGCTGGGCCGGCGACCTTGCCGGGCCAACTCAGCGTCCGCTGAACCCGGGGAGAAGCGCTGGTCGCGACGGCTTCCGGCCACACGGTGGCGCGGCTCACCTCCGGCGCCGGAGCGGGCGGAGGCGTGGCGGCTGGGGCCGAGACGAAGATGATGCCGCGTCCGGCGGGTCGGCCGGGCGAATAGCGGTCCTGGACCTGGGCTTGGGCGGCCGCCGACAAAGTGGCCGCGGCGGCGGCGAGAGCGAAGACGGCGGTGCGCATGCGAAGGAGCCTCCCGGTCCCGCCGCTGCAATAGCCGTGCCGCGCTTAACCCGCGCCTAATGAAGAGGAAAATTGGGGAGATCGGGAGCGCCAAACAGGCTTGAGGGGGCGGCGCTTCCGGCGTGAGCCATGGCGTCGTCCCCTCACCACGTCCGGATCGGACCTGGGCCTGAAGGCCGTCGGCGCACGGGCGGCTCTCGCCTCCCGAACGCTTCGGGTTGACCGTCAGGTTCGGCGGGGGTGACCCGGATCCTGACGGCCGTTCGCAGCCACGAAGCTCTGGGCTCTCGCCCTTTGCTTCGGCCTCCGAACCTCCAGCTTCGGCTTTCGCCTCCACTCTCGGCTCGATGGTTCCGGCTTCCGGAGTTTCCGGTCTTCCGCTTGCGCTTCCGACCGGCCTTTCCGTCCGCCGGGGCCTTGAATTCCCTCGGCAAGTGGAGGGTGGCTCAGGCCCGCACCGGGCGCAACAGCGCCCTTCGCCGGTGGTGTGCACAACATCGTTCGTCGCGGTGGACAAGGCTGTTGATGGAATCCGCCAGCCCTTGCGGGGCAAGGCGTCGGCGCTGTCCACATCATTTGCGAAGGCGGCGGGAACCGGCCCGTCACGCCGAGAGCGCCTCCCGCTTCTCCTCCAGCGACAGCCATTCCTCCTCGGATGCCGAGAGGCCGGCGCGGGCGGCGCCCAGCTCGGCCATCAGCCGGTCGAAACCGGCGGGGTCGCGGGCGTAGAGCCCGGCGTCCTCCAGCCGCCGCTCCATTCCGGCGATTGCGTCCTGCAGCTCCGGCATCAGCCGCTCCAGCTCCTCCAGGCGCCGGGCGTCCTTGTAGGAGAGCTTGCGCGCGGGAGCTGCCTTTGGCGCGGCGGCTTTCGGCTCTTGCCGGACCGGCGCGGGCTCGGGCGCGGCGCCGAAGAAGCCGGGGTTCTGGCGCATGAAGTCGGCCCATCCGCCAGGGGTCTCCACCGCGCGTCCTCGGCCGTCGAGGGCGATGGTGGAGGTGGCGAGGCGGTCGATGAAGTCGCGGTCGTGGCTGACCAGCAGCAGGGTGCCGCCGTAGTCGGCGAGCAGGTCCTCGAGCAGATCGAGCGTGTCCATGTCGAGGTCGTTGGTCGGCTCGTCGAGGACCAGCAGGTTGGCGGGCTTGCTCAACGCCAGGGCCAGCAGCAGGCGGTTGCGCTCGCCGCCCGAGAGGGTTTCGACCGGCTGGCGCAGCTGGCTGTCGCGGAACAGGAAGTCGCGGGCGTAGGCGCCGACGTGGCGGGGGCGGCCGCGCACGATCACCTGGTCACCGCCGAGCGGGGTGAGCGTCTCCCAGAGCGTCAGGCCGGGCTTGAGCGCCGCGCGCGCCTGGTCGAGGTAAGCGACCTCCAGGTTGGCGCCGAGCTTGACCGAGCCGTCGTCGGGCTGGAGCCGGCCCAGCAGCAGCTTGACCAGGGTGGTCTTGCCCGCGCCGTTGGGGCCGACCACCGCCACCCGGTCGCCGCGCAGGACGCGGGTGGAGAAGCCCTTGAGCAGCACCCGCTCAGCGAAGGCCTTGGTCAGGCCCTTGGCCTCGATCACCCGCTTGCCGGCCAAGCCGCCGGAGTCGAGCCCCAGCGACAGCGAGCCCTGCTGCTGGCGCAGCCGGTCGGCCTTCTCCGAGCGCAGCGCCATCAGCCGGCGGCGGCGGCCTTCGTTGCGGGCGCGGCGGGCGGTGACGCCGCGGGCCAGCCAGTGCGTCTCGCGCTCGAGCAGCTTGTCCTGGCGGCGAGCGGTCTCGGCCTCCTCGGCGAGGATCCCGTCGGCCCAATCCTCGAAGCGGGCGAAACCGGCGTCCAGCCGGCGGACCCGCCGGTTTTCCAGCCAAAAGCAGGCGCGGGTGATGCGCTCAAGAAAGGCGCGATCGTGGCTGACCACCAGCACGGCGGCCTTCAACTGGGCGATCCGCCGTTCCAACGTCTCGATGGCGAGGATGTCGAGGTGGTTGGTCGGCTCGTCGAGCAGCAGCACGTCCGGGTCCTCGGCGAAGGCCTTGGCCAGCGCCGCGCGCCGCGCCTCGCCGCCCGACAGTCCCTCCGCCGCCTTGACGGGGTCGAGGCCGAAGGCCTGCAGTTCGGCCTCCGCTTCGTGAGCCGCGGCGGCGGCGGAGGTGGCGTAGGCGAGCAGGGTGGCGCCCTCGACCGTCGGCTCCTGGGCCACGCGCACCACTTTGACGCCCGGCTGGAGGAAGCGCTCGCCCTCGTCGGACTCGATCTCGCCGGCGAGCATGCGCAGCAGGGTCGACTTGCCCGCGCCGTTGCGGCCGACCAGGCAAGCGCGGGCGCGGGGCTCTAGCGCCAGGTCCACGCCTTCGAACAGCCGAACCGGGCCGTCCTGAAGGCGGACGTCCTTCAGCGCGAGGATCGGCGGGCGGGCGGTCATGGCTCAGGCGAAAGGGCTCAGAGCGCGCGCACCGGCCGCTCGCGGCCATAGCGGATGCGGCCGAGCGCGGAGGCGAAATCCGAGCCCCAGGTCTTGCCCTTGAACCGCGCCTTAAACTTCTCGTAGCGCATCACCGTCTCGATGCCGCGGTCGAGGTGCTTGGCCGCCGCGCTGGGGCTGCCCGACAGGCGCACCGCGAGCGTCGAGGTCAGCAGGCCCGACAGGATGGCGCGCTTGGAGTAGTGGTTCTCGTCGGTCGCCGTGTCGCCGGCCCAGCGCCAGATTGCGTCGGCGGCGGCCCAGTAGAGCCGCACGCCGAGTGGCAGGTTCTGGGGCAGGGACAGGAAGCCGACCCAACGGCGGGCGGCGGGTTCCTCCCGCATCACCTCTTCGATCCACAGCTGCACGCCCGTGCGGATGCGCTCGCGGATCTTCAACCCCGCGGCATCGACATCCGCCAGCCGCGCCATCAGCCGCGTCCGCACCCGCCGCGCGAACAAGGCCGCGAGATCCTGGCCGCCGTTCGGCAGCAGCAGCTCGGCTTCCGGCAGCGCCATCCCCGCCGCCCCGGCCGCCTTCCTCACCAGGGTGAAGGTCCAGCCCACGGCGGGCGCCAGCCGCAGCGCCTCGTCGAGCACCCGCTCCTCGGCGCCGCGCGCCCAATCCTCGGCCGAGCTCATGGCGTCAATCTAGGCTCCCGCGCCCGTGTGCGCCAGCTTTTCGGCAGGTTCCGCAAAGCTTGTTCATTGCCGGGTCACTGTTGCACGGCCAACAACAGCATTCGCCGCCGGTCCCTCTATATTGAACGGCGATCAAAGGCTTTCGAGTCAGGACACCAGACCATGCTCAACGTTCGCCTTGCCGCTCTGGGCCTGGCCGGACTCGCCGTCGGGCTTTCGCTCCCCGCATGGGCGCAGGAGCCGACGCCCCCGCTAGCCGGCGGACCGCCTGCCGAGGCCGCAATTCCGCAGCCGCGACGCGCGCCCGCGCCCGACGTGGCGCTGAGCCCCGGGCAGGTCGACCTGCTGCGCGCGACGCTGGAGCGCGCCCCGGCGCACGGTTTCGAGCCCGGCGAGTTCGGCGAGCGCCGCATCGACGAGCTGCTCGACTCCCCCGACCCTGCGGAACGGCGCGAGGGCGAGACGCGACTGATCGCCGCGACCCTGCGCTACGCCAAGGCGGTGAAGGTCGGCCGGCTGCCGGAAGATGGCTTCCTGGAAGAATGGGGCCTGCGCCCCGCCGCCTTCGATCCGGCGCCGGGCTTCGTCCGCGCCGCGGCCGACGACAGGCTGCAGGCGTGGCTGGCGACCCTGCCGCCGCCGTACTCCGGCTACGATTCCCTGCAGGGCGGCCTCGCCCGCTACCGCGCCCTCGCTGCCAAGGGCGGCTGGAAGCGCATCCCCGAGGGCGAGCCGCTGCAGCTGGGATCCTCGGGCGCGCGCGTCGCGGCCCTGCGCGCACGTCTTGCGGTGGAGGACCCCTCCGTCGCGGCCGGCGGCGCCACCTTCGACGCGCCGTTGCACGAGGCGGTGATCCGCGCCCAGAAGCGCTACGGCCTGCTGCCCGACGGCGTCGTGGCCGCCAACACGCTTACCGCCCTTAACCTCTCGGTCGAGCGCCGGGTCGAGCAGATCGTCGCCAACATGGAGCGCTGGCGCTGGATGCCTGCCGAACTCCCAGCCGACCGGGTCCAGGTGAACGTCGCCGCTGCCATCCTCACCATTTTCCGTGAGGACAAGCCGGTGATGTCGATGCGCGCGGTCACCGGCCGCCCGGGCGACGAGACGCCCCTGCTGCAATCGCGCATCCATTCCATCGTGCTCAATCCGCCGTGGAACGTGCCGACCTCGATCGCCACCAAGGAGCTGTGGCCCAAGCAGAAGGCCAACCCCGGCTACTTCGCCGCCAATGACTTTATCGTGATCAAGAACGACGACGGCTCCACCCGCCTGCAGCAGAAGGCCGGCGACAAGGCCGCGCTCGGGCGGGTCAAGTTCGACTTCGCCAACCCCTACGGCGTCTACCTGCACGACACCCCGGCGCGCTCCAAGTTCGCCAGCTACAGCCGCTTGGCCAGCCACGGTTGCGTGCGCCTGGAGAAGCCGGTCCCGCTGGCGAAACTGCTGCTCGGCGGCTCCGAAACCTGGACGCCCGAGGCCATCGAGGCGGCGCTGGAGGAGGGCAAGACCGTGCGCGCCCAGCTGCCGCGCGACGTCACCGTGCTGCTGTTCTACTGGACCGCCTACGTCACCCCCGATGGCCAGGTTAACTTCCGCGGCGACCCCTACGGCTGGGACAAGGAGCTGATGCAGCGTATCGCCGCAGGGCGGGGGGTGCAGGCTTGACCTTCCGCTAACCACGAACAGTTAATCTCCGTGAAGAGTCGGGGACGCCCGCTTGCGGGCGCGTGTGTGGCGTGGACAGACGGAACCTCCTCAGGTGCGGCCTCGGCGCGGCCGCGGCCGCCAGCTTCGGCATCGGCGGCGGGGCCCAGGCGGAGCCGGTGCCCTACCTCGCCTATCTGGGCCTGGATCCGGTGGTCCCCGATGCCCAGGGTTACGGCGTGCGCCGCGTGTCGCTGATCAACACCCACACCGACGAGCGCATCGACGCGGTCTACTGGGAGAACGGCCGCTACCTGCCCGACGCCATGGCCGAGGTGAACCACGTGATGCGCGACCACAGGAACGGCGAAGTCCACCAGATCCACGGCCGCCTGCTCGACTATCTCGACCGCATCGCCGGACGTCTGGAGATCGACCGGCCATTCCATCTGATCTCCGGCTACCGCTCGCCCCACACCAACGCCATGCTGCGCGAGCGCGGCGGCGGCGGGGTGGCCAAGCGCAGCCTGCACATGGAAGGGATGGCCTCGGACATCCGCGCCGAGCGCGTCGACCTCGATCGCCTGCACGCGGCCGCGGCAAGCCTGGGCCGGGGCGGTGTCGGCTACTATCCGGTTTCCAACTTCGTCCATGTGGACGTGGGCGCCGTGCGCCGCTGGCGGGGCGTCTGACCGCGCCCGGCGAGCCCCGGGAGCCGCGCTATCCCCTGCGCTGGCTGATCCTGGCCCTGGCGCTGGCCGTCGCGGGCCTGGTCGCCTTCATGCTCTACCTGCGCCCGCCCGCGCCGGCCCGTGCAGTCGCCCCGATCGAGCCGGCGTCGAGCCGGCGCTAGCTGCCCCGATCACGGCTCGTCGGCGTAGATCGCCACGACCGGCTTTTGCCCCGCCGCCACCTTCGCGCGGTACATGCCCGAAGTGTTGAAGCTCCAGGCCATGGTCCCGTCGGGGGCGAGCGCGACGACTCCGCCGTCCTTGCCCATCAGCGCGGGCATGCGCTTCTGGATCACCTCGTCGGCGGCGGCCTGCAGGCTCATGCCCTTGTACTGGACCAGCGCGCAGATCTCGCGCGCGACCATCAGGCGGATGAAGTATTCGCCCTTGCCGGTGCCGGAGACGGCGCAGCTGTCGTTCGAGGCGTAGTTGCCGGCGCCGATCACCGGGGTGTCGCCGACCCGGCCCCAGCGCTTGGCCGTGGTGCCGCCGGTGGAGGTGCCCGCGGCGATGTCGCCGGCGGAGTCCAGCGCCACCACGCCGACGGTGCCGTAGCGGTGGTCATCGGGCTGACGTTCGTTGGCGGCGCTGGGCCGCGGCAGGGCGGCGGGGCGAGGCGGGAGGGGATCGCCGCGCTTCCTCAGCTCGTCCTCCAGCGCCTGCCAGCGCCGCTCGGTGAGGAAGAAGCCGTTATCGACCTGCTCCAGCCCCTGCGCCTTGGAGAAGGCCTCCGCGCCCTCGCCGATCAGCATGACGTGGCCGGACTTCTCCATCACCCGGCGGGCCAGGGAGATCGGGTGGCGCGTCGTCGTGACGCCCGCGACCGCGCCGGCGTTCAGGCTCTTGCCGTCCATGATCGAGGCGTCGAGCTCGGCCTTGCCCTGGGCGGTCAGCACCGCGCCCTTGCCGGCGTTGAACAGCGGGTCGTCCTCCATCTGGCGGATCACCGCCTCGATGGCGTCCAGGGAAGAGCCGCCTTTCTGGAGGACGGCTGAGCCGGTAGTGACCGCGCGAGTCAGGGCGGCGCGGTAGGCGGCCTCGACTTCGGGCTTCATCTCGGCGCGTTCGATCACGCCGGCGCCGCCGTGGATCACGATAGCCCAGCGGGGGCGTTCGGCGTGGGCGGCGGAGGCGAGCGCGGCTCCGGTCAGCACCGCCATCAAAGCGAGCTTCACGCCCATTCCAGCACCACCTTTCCCGACTGCCCTGACTTCATCGCCTCGAAGCCCTCGCGGTAGCGGTCGTAGGAGAGGCGGTGGGTGATCAGGGGTTCGAGGTCGAGGCCGGCGCGGATCAGGCCCAGCGCCTTGCGCCAGGTCTCGAACATCTCGCGGCCGTAGACGCCCTTGATGGTCAGCGCCTTGAGGATGATCTTGCCCCAGTCGGTCTCCATCGGCTTGGCCGGAATGCCGAGCAGGGAGAGCTTGCCGCCCATCAGCAGGGCGTCGATGGCCTGGTTGAACGCCGAGGGCGCACCGGACATCTCCAGGCAGACATCGAAGCCGACCTCGATGCCGAGTTCGTCCATCACCTGGCGCAGGTCCTCGTTTGCGACGTTGACGGCGCGCACGTCCGACAGCTTGGCGGCCAGGCCGAGCCGGTAGTCGTTCACGTCAGTCAGCACCACGGCGCGGGCCCCGGCGTGGCGGGCGACGGCGGCGGCCATGATGCCGATTGGGCCGGCGCCGGTGATCAGCACGTCTTCGCCGAGCAGGTCGAACTGCTGGGCAGTGTGCACGGCGTTGCCGAAGGGATCGAGAAATGAGGCGACATCGTCGCTCACCTCGTCCGGCAGCGGGATCACGTTGAAGGCGGGCAGCGCCAGGTATTCGGCGAAGCAGCCTTGGCGGTTCACGCCGATGCCGCGGGTGTTCGGATCAAGGTGGAAGTGGCCGGCGCGGGCGGCGTGGCTGTTCAGGTCGATGATGTGGCCCTCGCCCGAAACCCGCTGACCGAGCTTCAGCGGCCGGTCGACCTCCTTGCCGACCTCGACGATCTCTCCGGCGAACTCGTGGCCGGTGATCAGGGGGACGGGCACGGTCTTCTGGGACCACTCGTCCCAGTTCCAGATGTGGATGTCGGTGCCGCAGACGGCGGTCCGCTTGATGCGGATCAGCACGTCCTCGGGGCCAGGCTCTGGGATCGGCGCCTCGATGAGCTCCAGCCCCTCGGCGGGCGCGGTCTTGGCTAGCGCCTTCATGGTGGAGTTGCTCACGCCGCGCCTCCGATGCGGTTGTGGACGCGGCGGAAGGCGTCGATGGCCTGGTCGACGTGCTCGGGCGTGTGCGCCGCCGAGAGCTGGGTGCGGATGCGGGCCTGGCCGCGCGGGACCACGGGGAAGGAGAAGCCGATCACGTAGATACCTTCGTCGAGGAGGGCGGCGGCCATCTGCTGGGCCACGCGAGCGTCGCCGAGCATCACCGGCACGATCGGGTGCTGGCCCTGGAGCAGGTTGAAGCCGGCCCCCTCCATGCCGGTGCGGAAGCGTTCGGCGTTGGCGAAGATCTGGTTGCGGCGCTGGTCGCCCTCGTCGGAGCGGGCAATGCGGATGGCTTCCAGCGTGGCGCCGCAGACTGAAGGGGCCAGCGCGTTGGAGAACAGGTAGGGGCGGGCCCGCTGGCGCAGCAGCTCGACCACTTCCTTGGAGGCGCAGATGTAGCCGCCCATGGCGCCGCCGAGCGCCTTACCGAAGGTGCCGGTGAGGATGTCGACCTTGTCCTGGACGCCGCGGAAGGCCGGGGAGCCCATTCCCTGGGGGCCGAGGAAGCCGGTGGCGTGGGCGTCGTCGACCAGCACCAGCGCCTCATAGCGCTCGGCCAGATTGGTGATCGCCGGCAGGTTGGAGATGTAGCCGTCCATGGAGAAGACGCCGTCGGTGGCGATCATGATCGTGCGGGCGCCGCCCTCGCGCGCGGCCTTCAGCTGCGCCTCCAGGTCGTCCATGTCGTTGTTGGCGAAGCGGAAGCGTTTAGCCTTGCTGAGGCGCACGCCGTCGATGATCGAGGCGTGGTTCAGGGAGTCGGAGACGATGGCGTCCTCTTCGCCCAGCAGGGGTTCGAACACCCCACCGTTGGCGTCGAAGGCGGCCGCGAACAGGATGGCGTCCTTGTAGCCGAGGTAGTCGGCGATCTCCGCCTCCAGCCGTTTATGGATTTCCTGGGTGCCGCAGATGAAGCGCACCGAGGCCAGGCCCGCGCCCCATTCGGCAGCGGCCTGGGCGGCGGCGGCGGCCACGCGCTCGTCGCCGGCCAGGCCGAGGTAGTTGTTGGCGCAGAAGTTCAGGGCGCGGGTGACGCGGCCGTCGGCGCGGCGCACCTCGATCTCCACGCCCTGGCGAGTGGTGATCACGCGCTCGGGCTTGGTCAGGCCCTGGCTCTCGATGTCGTCCAGCGTGGCGCACACGCGGGCATAGAAGTCGTCTCGCTGCATGGCGTGCCTGTAGCGCGGGCGCGCCCTGCGACAAAGCCTTGCTGCGCCGGAAAGTCGCAGGCCCTCGGAGGCCCGACCGCTCGATAGTTGTTGCGGAAAGCGCCGCCGTGGGCGTTCTGTGCCTGCCAAGACTTGCGGGCGGGGAAGGTTTGCTTCGAGGCTGGGTGAGGCGCGTGCCGCTGCGGCGGCGGTCCTGGTGGGCCGACCAGCTGGTCGCGCTCGCCTGCGTGGCGGCGGCCACCCTCGTCGCGGCCACCATCCAAACCCTGATCGACCAGGACATCCGCTACCTCACTTTCTACCCGGCAATCCTGGTGGCTGCGGTGCTGGGGGGCTGGCGGGCCGGACTGACGGCGCTCGTCCTGGCCTCGATCCTCGGCCAATGGCTGTTCATCACGCCCCACGGCCGCCTTTCGATGAGCCAATCGGACCTGATCGTCACCGCCGCCTTCCTGATCGCAGGCGGGGCCATCGCGGCGGTGGGCAACGGCCTGACGGAAACGCTCAGGCTGCGCGCGCGCAGCGAGCACCGCTTCCGCTCGCTGGCGCAGGCGACCTCGCAAATCGTCTTCCGGCTGAACGCGGAGGGCAAGGCGCTGGAGCGCAACGAAGAGTTCCGCGCCTTCACCGGCATGGCGGCGGACGACGAAGGCGGCATGGCCTGGTCCAAGCTGGTGCACCCGGACGACCTGCGGCGGCTGGCCTTCCTCACGCCCGAGCAGGCGCAGCGCAAGCAGCCGGTGTCCGTGGAGTTCCGCCTGCACCACGCCCCCTCGGGCGACTTCCGCTGGGTGCGCGCCAACGCGGTGCCGGTGGTGGAGGCCGACGGGCGCGCGCGCGAATGGGTGGGCGCCATCGAGGACATCCACGACCGGCGCTTGGCCGAGGAGCAGACGCGCACCGTGGCGCGCGAGCTGGAGCACCGGGTCAAGAACATCTTCGGCCTGATGCAGGCCTTGGTGCGCCAGTCCGCCCGCTCAGCGGAAAGCGTAGGCCAATACCAGGAGACGCTGGAGGCGCGGCTGCAGGCGCTGTCCCAGGCGCAGAACCTGCTGACCGCCGCGACGGGCGACGGCGTAGTCGACCTGCGGGCGCTGGTGGGGGCGGCGCTGGAGCCGTTCGGGATCGAGCGCAACGGCGGCGGCGCGCGCGGGCCTGACGTGGCGGTAAAGTCGAACCTGGCGGTGCCGCTGGCCCTGATGCTGCACGAACTCGGCACCAACGCCGCCAAATACGGCGCGCTCTCGGGTCCGGAGGGGCGGGTGGATGTGGACTGGGAGGCGGAGGCCGGGCAGGTGCGGCTGCGCTGGCGTGAGCGCGATGGCCCGCCGGTTTTGCCGCCGCAGTCTAAGGGCTTCGGCTCGCGCCTGATCGGTACGGCGCTTGGCGGCCACGGCGGGAGGGCGGAACTGCGTTTCGAGCCCGGCGGGGTGTGCTGCGACATGTCCTTCCCGGCGGCGGCGGCGTGACCCGTCGGCGGCTGCTCGCGGGCGTGGCGTCGGCCGCAGCGTTCGGGGTAGGAGCTGCCACGGCGGCCGGCGAGGCGGGACCCGTGCTCTACAAGGGAATGACGCTGATTGATGGCTCGGGCGCGGCGCCGCGCCCGGACATGGCGCTGATCCTCGAGGGCGAGCGGATCGCCATGGTGTTCCCCGCCAAGCAGCTCGAGATCATGAAGCTGGCGCGGATGGAGGTAATCGACGCCGTCGGCCTGACGGCGTTGCCGGGGCCGCTCGCGGCGGAAGAGGCCGAGGCGCGCGTGCGGAGCGGCGAGCCGCTGAAGAAGGCGGTGATAGCCGCGCTGGGCGGCCGGTGCATCCGCGGCGGCGTGTTGGCCGACCTGGTTTTCCTGAAGGGCGATCCTTTGGTCGACGCCGCCGCGTTGCGGCGCGTGGCGTTCACCGTCCAGCGCGGCGTCCGCTCAGGCGCCTAGGCTCGCCGCGGCGCTTCCGCTCGCGCGTTCAGCCTCTATATCTGCGGCGATCTCCATCCGGGGCGGCCCCGCCCCACCATGCGAGAGGACCATAGGACATGACCGACGAGACCACGCCGGCGCAAACCGACGGCTCCGGCGCGACGGCCGAGGAGCTGGGCTCGGCCGCGAGCGTCGAGCAGCTGCAGGCCGAGATCGCCGAGTGGCGCGACAAGGCGATGCGCGCCGCCGCCGAAGCCGAGAACACCCGCCGCCGCGCCGAGCGCGAGATGAACGACGCCCGCGCCTTCGCCATCCAGCGCTTCGCCCGCGAGCTGTTCGCCGCCGCCGACAACCTGGAGCGCGCCCTGGCCGCCGCGCCGCGCGAGGATGAAGACGCGGCGGTGAAGGGTTTCGTCACCGGCATCGAGATGACCGAGAAGGCGCTGCAGGGCGCTTTCGAGCGCAACGGGCTGAAGAAGATCGCGCCGGAGAAGGGCGGCAAGTTCGACCCGCACCTGCACCAGGCGATGATGGAGCAACCCTCGGAAGACGCGCCTCCAGGCTCGGTGATCCAGGTGATGCAGACCGGCTACGAACTGTTCGGCCGGGTGCTGCGCCCCGCCATGGTGATCGTCGCGGCCAAGGGAGCGCCGTCCCAGCCGCAGGCGGCCAATGATCAGAGCGGGGGCGGCTACGCTACGGGCGACGGGGCGGCGGCCGCCGGCGCATCGGTGGACACCAAGGCCTAAGCCGCGCCCGGCGGCACACCGTTGGCGCGGAAGTGGGCGAGCATCCGCGCCCAGCCGCTTTCGGCGGCGGCCTTGTCGTAGCTGTCGCGGTAGTCGGCATGGAAACCATGCTGCACGCCGGGGTAGACGACGATCTCGTCCCTGCGGCCGGCGGCCTTCAGCGCCGTCCGCATCGCTTCGATGTCGGAGGGCGGGATGCCCTTGTCCTCGCCGGCGTAGAGGCCGAGCACCGGCGCCTTCAGCTCGCCCGCCACATCCACCGGCCAGGGCCGCTCCTCCTTGCCGAGGAAGCCGTCGGGGGCGGGGTGGGTCAGCTTGCCGTACCAGGCGGCGCCGGCCTTGATCTGGGGGAAGCGGGCGGCCGCCATCCACACCACCGCCCCGCCCCAGCAAAAGCCGGTGATGGCGATCCGCCTGGCGTCGGCAAACTTCTGGCCCTCCGCCCAGCGCAGGGTGGCGGCGATGTCGTCCATCACCTGCTCGTGCGTGGCGGTCTCGACGATCTTGCGCACTTCGGCGAAGTCGGTGAGCGGCGCCGGGTCCCCCGCCCGGAAGAAGAAGGCGGGCGCGACGGCCACATAGCCGAGCTTGGCCAGGCGGCGGCAAACGTCGCGGATGTATTCATGGACGCCGAACACCTCGGACACCACCAGCACCACCGGATGGCGGCCGCGCCCCTTTGGCCGCGCCACATACGCCGGCAGCTGGGCGCCCGCGGCGATGGAGATCTTCACTTCGCCGGTGACCAGTCCTTCGGCGCTGGTGCGGGTGGGCTCGGCGGCGGCGGAAACCGAAGCGAGGGCGTAGCCGGCGAAGAACAGGCCGGCGACGGCGCGGCGGGTGTGGACGAAGTCCTCGGGCTCGGGGCCTCCAGGGCGGTGCAGGGCGGCCATGGGCGCGTCTCCTCTCACGCAAGCCATAGCGCCGAGCCGACGGCAGATGAAGTCACGCAGCGCGCCGGAGGGTCAGGTTCAGCCGGCCGCCGCCGGGGATCAAGCGGGAAGAGCCGGGGATGACGCGGTCGATGCCGTGGTGGGCCAGGCGGGCGGGGCCGGAGAGTACGCAGACGTCGCCCGAGGCCAGGCGAATGGTGCGGGTCGGGTCAGCGCGCCTGGGGCCGCCGATGCGGAAGACCGCCGTGTCGCCCAGCGACACCGACAGCACCGGAAAGGCGAAGTCGGCCTCGTCGCGGTCCTGGTGCAGGCCCATTCTGGCGTCGCCGCCGTAGAGGTTTACCAGGCAGGCGTCCGGCGGTCCGGGCGCATCGGCCAGCCGGTCCCACAGCTCCAGAAGCCGGGCCGGCATCGGCGGCCAGGGGCGGCCGGTGACGGGATGGAGGGGCTCATAGCGATAACCGGCGGGGCCGGTGACCCATCCGAGCGCGCCGAGATTGGTCATCTGGACTGACATCGGCTTTCCGCCCGGGGTGACGGGGCGGTAGAACGGGGCCGCCTCCGCCGCCGCCAGAACTTCGTCCACCAGCGAGCCCTGTTCTTGCGGGGACAGGGCGGCGGGATACATCCGGAAACCCTCCGCTGGCGCGGCGGCGGCGGCTCGCCTAGGTTCGGCGCCGGTTTCGGGGATCGTAATGCGTTCCAGTTTCATCGCCGCCTGTCTTGTGGTGCTGGCGCTCGCCGGCTGCAACCGGGAAGCCGCGCCGCGCGAGGGCCGCCCGGGCTCGGAGGTGCGGCTGCCCGCGGGCGTCACCCCGGCCAGTTATGATGTGACGGTCACGCCCGACATCCGGGCCAACAGCTTCCGAGGCTCGGCCAAGATCACCGTCACCCTCGGAAGCGAGGCGCGGCGGATCACGCTGAACGCGGCGGACCTCACGATCGACCGGGCGGTGCTGGAGGACGGCACTACCGCGCGGGTGGCGGTGGACGCCCGGCGCCAGACCGCGACCTTCACCTTCCCCGAACCCGTGCCCGCCGGGCGGCACGACCTGCTGATCGACTATCGGGGCAAGATCAACACCGGCGCCTTCGGGCTGTTTTCGCAGGACTACCAGACCGAGGCCGCTGAAACGCGCCGCCTGCTGATCACCCAGTTCGAGAGCGCCGACTACCGCCGCTTCGCCCCCTCCTGGGACGACCCGGCGCAGAAGGCGGTGTTCCGGACCTCGGTGGTGATCCCGCAGGACCGGACGGCCATATCGAACATGCCGGTCGCCTCCACGACGCCGATGGCCGGGGGGCTGAAGCGCGTGAGCTTCCAGCCGACGCCGAAGATGTCGAGCTATCTCAACTTCGTGGCCGTGGGCGACCTGGAGCGGATCAGCCGCAACGTCGACGGCGTGGACGTGGGCGTGGTGGTGCGCCGGGGCGTGGCCGACCGCGCCCGCTTCGCGCTCGACGCGGCGGCCGAGCAGCTGCGCTGGTACAACGCCTACTTCGGCGTGCGTTACCCGCTGCCCAAGCTCGACCTGGTGGCCGCGCCGGGGTCGGGCAGCTTCGGGGCGATGGAGAACTGGGGCGCGATCCTGTTCTTCGAGCCCTATGTGCTGGCCGACCCGCAGCTCAGCACCGAGGCGGATCGGCAGTACGCCTACATCGTGATCGCCCACGAGATCGCGCACCAGTGGTTCGGCAACCTGGTGACCATGCGCTGGTGGGACGACCTGTGGCTGAACGAGAGCTTCGCCAGCTGGATGGAGAACAAGGCCACCGCCGCCATCCACCCCGAGTGGAGCCGCGCGCTCGACATGATCGCCGACCGGGACAAGGCGCTGCGGCTGGACGCCGGGGCGGGGACACACCCCATCGTGCAGCCGGCCGAGACGCTGGAGCAGGTCAGCGAGGTCGGCGACGCCATCACCTACGAGAAGGGCGCGGCGGTGATCCGGATGCTGGAGGCCTTCGTCGGCGCCGACGCCTTCCGCGACGGCGTTCGGGCCTATCTAAAGCGCTTCGCCTACGGCAACGCCACCCGCGACGACCTGTGGCGCGAAATCGAGGCGGCGGCGAAGAAGCCGGTCACCCAGATCGCCCGCGACTTTACCCTGCAGGCCGGCGTGCCGCTGATCAGCGCCGATCCTCTGACCAGCCAGGGCGGGCGCGCGGAATTGGCCCTGCGGCAGGGGCGGTTCGGCATCGACCCGGCGTCCAAGGCGGCTCGGGCGTGGCGCGTGCCGGTGACCCTGCGCTCGGCCAAGGGCGGCGAGGCGCAGACCCTGCTGGTTGCGGGACAGAAGTCGGCGGTCACCGCTTCGAGCGGGGCGGGCGCGCCGATCGTGATCAACTACGGTCAGACTGGCTACTTCCGCACCCTTTACGCCCAGAACGCCTTTGCCGGCCTGGCGCAGGCGTTCGGCACGCTGCAGCCGACCGACCAGCTGGGGCTGCTGCTGGATAGCTGGGCGCTGGGGGCGGCCGGCTACGCGCCCGTGGCCAATGTGCTGGAGCTGACCGCGCGTCTGTCGCTCAGCGCCGATCCCAAGGTGTGGGTCGAGACGCTGGACGTGCTGGCCGAGATCGACAGCCTCTACGCCCCCTCCCCCGCCCGCCAGGCTTTCCGCGATTGGGCGGGCGAGCGGCTGGCGCCGCTGATGGCGCGGCTGGGCTGGGAGCCGTCGGCGCGCGAGTCCGCCGGCGACAAGATCCTGCGCGAGCGGCTGATCACGCTGATGGGCCAGTTCGCCGTGCCCGAGGTGGTGGAGGAGGCGCGCACTCGGTTCGAGGCCTTCCGGGCCGACCCGGAGTCGCTGAGCGGCGACATCCGCCCGGTGGTGCTGGACGTGGTCGGGCGCAATGCCCGCCCGGCCGAGTTCGAGGCGCTGAGGGGGCTGGCCCGCCGCGCCGCCGACCCGCAGGAGAAGCGCCAGTATCTGGAGGCTCTGGCCAGCACCGCCGACCCGCGCCTGGCGCACCGGGTGCTGGACATCGCCCTGACCACCGAGGTTCCGGCCAACATCACCAGCGTAATCTTCGGCACGGTGGCGGCGCGGCACCCGCAGCTGGCCTTCGACACCGCCGTGGCGCACCAGAATGAGCTGAACGCGCGCATGGACCGGGCCCAGCAGTTGAGCTTCTACCCGCGCCTGCTCAGCAACGCCGCCGATACAGGTTTGGCCGACCGGCTGACCGCCTTTGCCGGGCGCGCCTACCCGGCCGGAGGGCGGCGGCCATCCGAGAAGGCGGCGGCGCTGATCCGCTACCGCGCCGCCGTGCGCACCGGCCGGCTGCCCGAAATCGACCGCTGGCTGCAGCTCGCCCGCGCGGAAGCGGAAGCGAAGGAGGCGAAGGCGCGCGCCGAGGAAGAGGCGCGTTTCCGCCGCCTGGCGCAGGCCGAAGCCGCCCGAGGCCGGTTGCGTCCGCGCGGCCGCCGGACTCCAGGGGCGCGGCGGCCTCCCGCGACCGCCGCTCCCGCTCGCGAAGCCAGGAACTAGGCCGTCACCAGATGCGCACGCGCTCGGCGGGGGCGACGTACAGCCTGTCGCCCGGCTTCACCCCGAAAGCGGCGTACCAGTCGTCGATGTTGCGCACCGGCCCGTTGACCCTGAACGGGCGCGGCGAGTGCGGGTCGCTGGTCACCTGTTTCTTCAGCGCATCGGTGGTCAGCGCCCCACGCCACGCCTGTGCCCAGCCCAGGAACACGCGCTGGTCGCCCGTGAGCCCGTCCAGCACCGGCGCCGGCCTGCCCTTCAGCGAGGTGCGGTACGCCTCCAGCGCCAGGGTGACTCCGCCGAGGTCGGCGATGTTCTCGCCCATGGTCAGCTCGGCGTTGACGTGCATCCCCGGCAGCGGCTCGAACGCCGCGTATTGCGCGCCCAGTCGCCTGGCCCGCTCGTCGAATACCTTAGCGTCCCGCGGCGCCCACCAGTCGCGCAGCTTTCCCTCCGCGTCGAACTTGCGCCCCTGGTCGTCGAAGCCGTGGGTCAGCTCGTGCCCGATCACGCCTCCAACCGCGCCATAGTTGATCGCATCGTCCGCAAGGGGATCAAAGATCGGCGGCGTCAGGATCGCGGCAGGGAAGGCGATGTCGTTGAACGAGCCGTTGTAGGCGTTGTTCATCTGCGGCGTCATCAGCCACTCGGACCGGTCCACCGGCTCCGCCAGCCGGCCGCCGTAGAAGCGCCAGTCGAGTTCGGCGGTGCGCAGCACGTTGCCGACCAGGTCGTCGCGGCGGATCACCAGCGAGGCATAGTCGCGCGGCTTGTCCGGATAGCCGACCTTCACGGTGATCCGGTCGAGCTTCTTCAGCGCCTCGGCCTTGGTCGCCGGACTCATCCAGTCGAGCTTCTGGATTCGCGCGCGGTAGGCGGCCTTGAGGTTGGCGACTAAAGCCTCGACCTTGGCCTTCGACGCTGGGGGGAAACGTTTGGCCGTGTAGAGCTCGCCCACGGCCCAGCCCATGTTGCCGAACACGTCCACCCGCTCGAAATTCTGCCCATTGCCGCCGGAGACCGCGCGCACAGCCCGCTTCCACCGCGGCGCCTGCTCCTGCAGCCCGTTCAGCGTGCGTCCGTGCAACTCAAACCAGGCGTCATCGAACGCCTTGGACAGATAGGGCGCGGCGTTGTCGCCGGCCTGGAACGCCGCCCAGGCCTTGAGCGTGTCGAGTGGCGTGGCCGCATAGACCGCCGCCAGCTTCGGAAACGCGCTCTTCTCGCCGATCACCACGCGCTGCGCGCCCGCCAGATCGCCACCGGCCAGATAGGGCCGCCAGGCGAAGCCCGGCGCCAGCGCCTCCAGCTCGGCCACGGTCATGGCGTTGTAGGTCTTGTCCGGGTCGCGCCGCTCCGCCAATGGCCAGCTCGCCTCGGCGATCTTCGTCTCCAGCGCCATCACCTCTGCGGCGCGCGCCTGCGCGTCCGGCCACCCCTCCAGCTTCAGGATCGTGGCGATGTAGGCCTGGTACTTGGCCCGGGCGTCGGCGAACTCCGGCTTCAGGTAGTAGTCCCGGTCGGGCAGCCCCAGCCCGCCCTGGCTGATGTAGGCGGCGTAGCGGTCGACCTGCTTCACGTCGACGTTGACGTTCAGATTAAACAGCGAGCCGTAGAAGGTCTTGTTGCCGCTCCCCATCAGCCGCGCCAGCTCGTCTCGGGAGGACGCGGCGCGGATCGCCTGCAGCGTCGGCTCCAGCGGCTTGGCGCCCAGCGCCTCGATTCGCGCCTCGTCCATGAACGAGGCGTAGAAGGCGCCGACCTTTGCCTCGACACCGGGGCTTTGACCGTCTTTGGCCGCCGCCTGCTCGAGGATGTCGTGGATGTCGGACTCGGTCTGCTGCGCAGCGGCCAGCCGAAGCGACCAGCCTGGCCTGTCCGCCGGGATCTTCAGCGCCCGCTGGTAGCGGCCGCCGGCGTACATGAAGAAGTCGTCGCCAGGCTTCACCGACGGGTCCATGCCGCCGAGGTCGAAGCCCCAAGGCCCCAGCTGCGCCTTCGCCGGCTGCGCCAGCGCTGGGCAGGTCAAGCTGAACGCGACCGCCGCCACGGCGGCTAGCCAGATACTTTTCATGCACCCCTTCCCCATCAACTGTTTCCCTCCCCTTCATGGGGAGGGGTAGGCGGCGAAGCCGCCGAGGTGGGGAAGTGAGTATCAGACGCGGGCGCTTGTAGTCGCCCCACTTCCCCACCGCGAGCGCTGACGCGCTCTATCCCTCCCCATGAAGGGGGGGAGACGCCACCTACCAGATCCGAACGCGTTCTTCCGGCTTCAGGTACAGCTTGTCGCCCGGCTTGACATTGAACGCCACGTACCAGGCGTCGATGTTACGCATCGGCGCCTGGGCGCGGAAGCGCGAGGGCGAGTGCGGATCGGACGCCACCTGCTGCTTGACCGCGTCCTCGCGCTGCTTGGCGCGCCAAGCCTGGGCCCAGCCCAGGAACACGCGCTGGTCGCCGGACAGTCCGTCGATCACCGGCGCCGGCCTGCCCTTCAGCGAGGCGTGGTAGGCATCTAGCGCGATGGTCAGACCGGCCAGGTCGCCGATGTTCTCGCCCATGGTCAGCTTGCCGTTGACGTGCAGGCCCGGGGCGACCTCGTAGGCGTCGAACTGGGCCCCGAGCTTGGCGGCTTCCACCTCGAACCGCGCCGCATCCTCCTTGGTCCACCAGTCGCGCAGGCGGCCCTGGGCGTCGAACTTGCGCCCCTGGTCGTCGAAGCCGTGGCTGATCTCGTGGCCGATCACGCCGCCGATGGCGCCGTAGTTCACCGCCATGTCGGCTTTGGGATCGAAGTAGGGCGCCTGCAGGATCGCCGCCGGGAACACGATCACGTTGCGGCTGCCGTCGGAATAGGCGTTCACCGTCTGGGGAGTCATGTACCACTCCTCCTGGTCCACCGGCTTGCCGAGCTTGCCGGTGTTGTAGGCCCACTCGAAGGCGTTCGAGCGCTGCTTGGAGCCGTAGAGGTCGGCGGCGTCCACGCGCAGGCCCGAGTACTCGCGCCACTTGTTTGGATAGCCGACGCGCACGCGCATCTTGTCGAGCTTGTCGAGCGCCTGGGCCTTGGTCGCCGGACTCATCCACTCCAGGCCCTTGATGCGCGCGGCCATGGCGAGTTTCAGGTTGGCGACCAGCTCCTCCATCTTGGCCTTGGACTCAGGGGGGAAGTACTTCTTCACATACTCCTGCCCCACCGCCTCGCCGATCGAGGTGTCCACCAGGGTGGTCGCCCGCTTCCAGCGCGGCCGGTTCTCCTCCAGCCCCTGCAGCGCGGTGCCGCGGAAGGCGAAGCGATTGTCGACGAAGCGCTTGGACAGGTAAGGCGAGGCTTGGTCCACCGTCTGTAGCGCCTCCCAGGCCTTCAGCGTCTCCAGAGGCGTCTCGGCATAGATCTGCGCGATCTTCGGGAAGGCGCTCTTCTCGTTGATCACCACCTTCTGCACCCGCGCCACGCCCGCCCCGCGCATCCAGGCGTCCCACGGGAAAGCCGGCGCCAGCGCCTTCAGCTCCGCCACGGTCATCGGGTTATAGGTCTTGTCCGGGTCGCGCCGCTCGGCGATCGGCCAGCTGGCCTCGGCGATCCTGGTCTCCATCGCCAGGATGTCGTCGGCGGCCTTTTCGGCGTTCGGCCAGCCGATCATCTTCAGCGTACGCGCGGCGTAGTCGCGGTAGGCCGCCTTCTTCTCCTTGAACGGCTCGGTCAGGTAGTAGTCGCGCTCGGGCAGCCCTAGCCCGGCCTGGCTGAGGATGAAGGCGTACTGGGTCGGGTCCTTGGCGTCCGGATCGACATAGGCGCCGAACACAGAGCCGCCGAAGGCGCCCTGGGTGGCGCCCATCAGCTCGGCCAGCTGCTCCTTGGTGGTCACCGCGCGGATGCGGGCGAGGTCGGGTTGCAGCGGCTTGTCGCCCAGCTGCTCGATCCGCGCCTCGTCCATGAAGCCGTTGTAGACGGCGGCGATCTTTTGCGCGGTCTCGGTCTTGGGGTTGCGCGCGCTGGTTTCGATCACATCGCGCAGCTGCGCCTGCGACAGGTTGAACACGTCGTAGCCGACGCTCAGCGAGGGCTGGTCGGCCGGGATGACCGCCGTCTTGTACCAGGCCCCGTTGGCGTAATCGAAAAAGCTGTCGCCCGGCTTGGCGCTCGTGTCGCGCGCCGTCAGGTCCACGCCCCATGCGCCGTACTGCTTCGGTTGGGTGGCGCTGGCCGAGGCGGCGGTCTGCTGGACCCCCTGGGCCAGGGCGGGAACGGCGGTAAGGAGCGCGGCGGTCGAGGCTGCGGCGAGGGCGATGGCTTTCATGTAACGGAATCCCGAGGTGGTTTGCGAACCTTCTGCCCCAAGATGGGTCCGCGCGCCCCTTAACAAAATTTCATGCGGCGAAGCGCCGCGCAGCCCGCCCCCGAGTCGGGCTAAGCTGCGCCATGGCCGCGGCCCTCATCATTGACTTTGACTCTACTTTGGTGGCGGCCGAGACGCTGGAGGTGCTGGCAGAGGTCGCCCTGGCCGATGACCCGGAGCGGGAGGCGAAGACCGCTGAGATCGCCCGCCTTACCGATCTGGCAATGGCCGGCGAACTGGAGTTCGGGGAGGCGCTCGGCTTTCGGCTCGCCCTGCTGCGCCCGACCCGCGAACAGGTCGCCCAAGCGGCCGAACGGCTCAAACGCCGCGTCACCCCGTCCGTCCGCCGCAACCGCGCCGCTCTCGCCGCCCACGCGGACCGGATCTGGATCATCTCCGGCGGCTTCCAGGAGGTGGTCGAGCCGGTGGCGGCCGAACTCGGCCTTCGTCCAGACCATGTGCTGGCCAATCGCCTGGTGTTCGGCCCCGACGGCCGCGCGGCGGGCGTGGACCCCGCCGTCCCGCTCGCGCGGAGCGGCGGCAAGGCCGAGGCCGTGCGCGCGCTCGCTCTGGAGGGCCGCGTCGCCGTGGTCGGCGACGGCTGGACCGACTACGAAATCCGCCAGGACGGCGCCGCCGACGCCTTCCACGCCTTCACCGAAGTCGTGCGGCGGGAGAAGGTGGCGGCCGTGGCGGACCGTGTGGCGAACTCACTCGACGAGGTGCTGGAGGCGGAAGGGCTGAAGCCCCGCTTCTCCTACCCGCGCGAGAAGATGCGCGTGCTGCTGCTGGAGAACATCCACCCGGCCGCCGCCGAACGCTTCGCCGCCGAAGGCTACCGCGTGGAAACGCTCAAGGGCGCGCTGGACGAGCCGGAGCTGGCCGAGCGGCTGAAAGGCGTCCACGTGCTCGGCCTGCGCTCCAAGACCCGCCTGAGCGCCCGGGCATTAGAGGGCGCCGACCGCTTGCTGGCCGCGGGCGCCTTCTGCATCGGCGTCAACCAGATCGACCTGCGGGCGGCCGGCGAGCGCGGGGTGGCGGTGTTCAACGCCCCCTACGCCAACACCCGCTCTGTCGTGGAACTGGCGGTCGGGCTGATCGTCTCGCTGATGCGAGGCGTGGCGGAGAAGAACGCCCTGCTGCACGCCGGCCGCTGGGACAAGTCGGCTTCCGGCGCGCGCGAGGTGCGGGGAAAGACGCTCGGCATCGTCGGCTACGGCGCGATCGGCTCGCAGCTCTCGGTGCTGGCCGAGGCGCTCGGCATGCGCGTGGTGTTCCACGACACGGGCGAGAAGCTCACCCTAGGCAACGCCGTGCGCCGCCGCACGCTGGACGAGGTGCTGGCGGAGGCCGACGTGGTCTCCCTCCACGTGGACGGGCGGCCCGAGAACCGCGACCTGATCGGCCCCCGCGAGCTCCAGCGGATGAAGCCCGGCGCCTACCTGATCAACCTTTCGCGCGGGCACGTGGTGGACCTGGGCGCGACCGCTCAGGCGCTGGGCTCCGGCCGGCTCGGCGGCGCGGCCTTCGACGTCTTCCCCAAGGAACCGAACTCCAACGACGAGCCGTTCGACAGCCCGCTCCGCGGCCTGCCCAACGTCATCCTCACCCCTCACATCGGCGGCTCCACCGAGGAGGCGCAGGAGAGCATAGGCGAGTTCGTCGCCGAGCGCCTGCTGGCCTTCCTCCACCGCGGCGACACCAGTCATTCGGTAAACCTGCCCAACCTGCAGATGGCCGAGGTCGGCGGCGCCCACCGCTTCCTGCACATCCACAGGAACCAGCCGGGCGTGCTGGCGGCGATCAACGGCGCGCTGGCCGAGCACGGCCTCAACATCCTGGCCCAGCACCTGAAGACGGGAGAGCAGACCGGCTACGTCATCGTCGACGTCGACCACGCTTACCCCCGCGAGGTCATCGCGGCGCTGCGCGCCGTCCCTGGCGCCCTGAAGTTCCGGGTGCTCTATTGAGCGAGCACGACCTCAAACCGCCTCGGGCCGCCGTTCGTCCTTGCCCTGTGCGCCGGCGCCGGGGACATCGACCTCCTCGCCCAGCACGTCACGCACATAGAGGACCTTGATCAACACGAACGCCGTCACCGCTAGCGGCGTGGCCAGGAGCACGCCCAGCGCGCCGAGCAGCATCCCGAAAGCCACCACGGAGAACAGCGACACGGCGAGCGGGATGGACACCATCCGGCGCTGCACGAATGGGGTGACCAGGTTGCTCTCGATCTGCTGGACGCCGAAGTAGACCAGGAAGGTCCACAGCAGCATCTGCGGTCCGCCCGAGGCGGCGATCACCAGGCCCGGAATGGCCGAGACGATGGGGCCTACGATCGGCACGAACTGCGCCAGCCCCGCGAACAGCCCGAGCGCCAGCGGCGAGGGCACCCCCACGACAGCCAGGCCTATGCCGGTCAGTACGCCGATCACCGTCATCGACACCAGCGTGCCGAGCAGCCAGCGGTGCAACGCCACGCCGCTGGCGTCGAGCGCCTCCTTCAGCCGCGGGCGCAGGCCGCGCGGGAACAGCATCAGCAGGCCGTCGCGGTAGGCGCGCGGCTGGATCGCCAGCATGATGCCGGCCACGATCACCAGCAGCAGGTTGGTGAGCGCCCCCGCCACCCCGGCGGCGATCCGGGGCGCGGCGGCCAGCGCCTTGGCCGCCTGGCCGCTCGCCTGCTGGGCGTCGTCGAGCAGGCGCGAGCCGACCGGGGTGGCGCGCAGCTGCTCCTGCACCCGAGCCCAGGCGCGCGGCAAGGTTTCGGTCAGGTTGGCGATCTGCACGTCGAGCTGGCGGCCGAACAGCCAGCCGGCCAGCGCCAGTGCCGCCGCGACCGTCAGCAGTGCGATCAGCACCGCCGGCACGTTGGGGATATGGGTGCGCCTGCGGAGGGGATCGGCGATGGCGCGCAGCAGCACCGCCACCACCACCGCGCCGAACACCAGCAGGAAGACGTCGATCAGCCGGTAGAGCAGGAAGGCCACCGCGATCAGCGCCAGCACGAACAGCGCCCGCTTGACGAAGGCGGCGTCGAGGCCGAGCGCGCCGGCGGGATCGGGCTTGGTCATGCCCCTGCAACGCCCGCGCGCTCCACCGGTTCAGGCGCGCAGGTCGCGGCGCTCCGCGGCAATAGCTGGCACGGCTTCGTGGTCGCCGCGGCCGGAATCCATTTCGCCGCCGTCCTCACCGGAGTGGTGCTGGCTCGCTAGCGCGCCCGTCTAGCGCTCCAGCCCCAGCACATCGTCCATGCCGTAGAGCCCCGGCGGCTTGTCCTTGAGCCATAGGGCGGCGGTCACCGCGCCCCGGGCGAACAGGGCCCGGTCGCGGGCGGAGTGGGAGAGGGTGAGGACCTCGTCCTCTGAGGCCAGGACCACGCTGTGCTCACCGACGATGCCGCCCGCCCGCATCACCGAAAAGCCGATGGCGCCGTCGGGGCGGGGACCGGTCTGGCCGTCGCGGGCGCGCACCTCGGCGTCGGCAAGGTGGACACACCGGGCTTCGGCGGCGGCGGCGGCTAGCATCAGGGCCGTGCCCGAGGGCGCGTCGGCTTTGCGCCGGTGGTGCGCCTCGAACACCTCGATGTCGTAATCGGGCAGGGCGCGGGCCGCTTGGCGCACCAGCCCGAGCAGCAGGCTCACGCCGAGCGAGAAGTTGCCGCTCTTCACGATCGCCAACCGCTCCGCGCAGGCGCGGATCTCCGCCTCCTGCCCGGGCGTGAAGCCGGTCGAGCCGATCACCAGGGCGGGGCCGGCGCTCTTGGCGAACCGGCGCGCCAACTGGGTGGAGGCCTCCGCGGTGGTGAAGTCGATAACCACGTCCGCCGCGTCCGCCGCGTCCGCCGCGCGTCCAAGCGGCCGGCCGCCGGCCGCATGGCCCTTCGTGCCAGGACGGTCGAACAGCAAGGCTGCTTCGGCCTCCTCGCTTGCATCGACGGCCGCCGCTACCGCCTGGCCCATGCGCCCGAGCGCGCCGGCGATCCCCACGCGCAGGCGCCCGCTCACGCCGGTTCCAGCGCCGTCTCGAAGGTCGCCTCGGTCTTGGCCCAGACTTCATCGAGCGTGACGCCGTCGGCGAGTTCGATCAGCGCGAGTCCGGAACCATCCTCCTTCACGTCGAACACGGCGAGGTCGGTGATGATCCGGTCCACCACTCCCGTCCCGGTCAAGGGCAGGGTGCATCGCTTCAAGACCTTCGACTGGCCGTGCTTGTTCGCGTGCTCCATCACCACCACGACCTTCTGCACCCCCGCCACCAGGTCCATGGCCCCGCCCATGCCCTTCACCATCTTGCCCGGGATCATCCAGTTGGCGATGTCGCCGTTCTCGGCCACCTCCATCGCCCCCAGGATCGACAGGTCGATGTGGCCGCCCCGGATCATGGCGAAGCTGTCGGCGCTGCTGAAATAGCTGGTCTTATCGAGCTCGGTGATGGTCTGCTTGCCGGCGTTGATCAGGTCCGGGTCAACCTCGTCGTCGTAGGGGAACGGGCCCATGCCCAGCATGCCGTTCTCCGACTGCAGGGTGACCTCCATCCCCTCCGGGATGTGGTTGGCCACCAGCGTCGGGATGCCGATGCCGAGGTTGACGTAGAAGCCGTCGCGCAGCTCGCGGGCGGCGCGTGCCGCGAGCTGGTCCCTAGTCCAGGGCATGGGCGTCCTTTCGCATGGCGGCGGGCGCCGCGTGGCGGGCATGAAAGTCGGCCATCTGGCGCAGCACGGCGTCCACGCGCCGGGCGCAGGCATCGGGCCCTTTCGCCTCGGCGACGTGCTCGGCGTAACGCTTCTGGCACGAGGGCCGCGCCCGCGCCCAATGCGCCTCGCACTCGAAGTCGCCGTCAATGGCGCACGCAAGGTCTTCGGGAACCGGCAAGCCCGCCTTGGTCCGCATCACCTCACACCTCCGTTCCCACGGCCGCCGGCGCCGCCCGTTCAGGCCGTTTCCTCACCGTGCGCTGCTCGATGCGCTTCTCGAAGGCCCCGTGGATGATGCGGTCGACGTAAATGCCGGGCGTGTGGATGCAGTCCGGATCGAGCGAACCGGTCGGCACGATCTCCTCCACCTCGACTACGCACCGCTTCCCGGCCGCGGCCATCATCGGCGAGAAGTTGCGCGCGGTCTTGCGGAACACGAGGTTGCCTTCGGCATCCGCCTTCCAGGCCTTGATGATCGACAGGTCGGCGCGCAGCCACGTCTCCATCACGTAGTCGCGGCCCTCGAAATTCCTCACCTCCTTGCCCTCCGCCACCAGGGTGCCCACGCCGGTGGGGGTGAAGAAGGCGGGGATGCCCGCGCCGCCGGCGCGGATGCGCTCGGCCAAGGTGCCTTGCGGATTGAACTCCAGCTCCAGTTCGCCGGAGAGGTATTGCCGCTCGAACTCCTTGTTCTCGCCGACGTAGGAGGAGACCATCTTCTTGATCTGGCGGGTCCAGAGCAGCAGGCCCAGCCCAAAATTGTCCACTCCGGCGTTGTTGGAGATCACCGTCAGGTCCTTGACGCCGGAGTCGCGCAAGGCGGTGATCAGGTTCTCCGGAATCCCGCAAAGGCCGAAGCCCCCGCTCATCACCGTCATGCCGTCGAACAGCAGACCCTCGAGCGCGCTCCTGGCATCGGGGCGGACCTTGTCGGCCATCGGGGCTCCTTGCGGCTGCGCCCGTTCTCTAGCCGAGCGGGCGGGGTTTTCAATCCGGCGCGGCCGCACCCGTGTCCGAGCTTGACCAAAGCTTCCGTTTGGCTCTGGGTTGGACGCGGCTCGGCCGCGCAACGAGGCGGGGAACCGCAATGTTGAGACCCAAGCTTGCCATCCGCTCCTCGCGCGCCGTCCTGCTCATTCTGAGCGTGCTGCTGCTCGGCGCGGCGGCCTCCGGAACGGTCGAGCGCACCTACGGCGGCGGCTACGGCGGCCCCGGCGCCTTCACCGTCACCTCTCTCGTCCTGACAGAGACGGCAGGCGTGGTCTCGGGCAAGATGCGCCAGCCCGACGAGCGGCCCGACGAGCCGCCGCTCCGCAACATCAAAAGCTCCAGCGACCGCCTCAGCTTCGACGCTGACACGCTGCGTTTCGACCTGCGCCGCACCCCCCACGGCTACGCCGGCCAAGTCCGCGACGCGCGCGGCGCGCGTCATCCCGCCGCCTTCGTCATTCGTCCCGGCGGCGTTCCGCCGGAGATCCTCGCCGCCTACGAGGGCAGCTACGGCCTCGGCGATGGCCGCATCCTCACCCTGTCGCGCAACAACGCCGGATCGGGCTTTTGGTACCTGGAGCTGCCGTCGGGACGGACCGGGTTCCTGTTCAACCTGTCCAACACCGAGTTCACCGCCGGACCGTGCATCTACTGCGCCGGCCCAGAACGCCTCCACGTCAGCTTCGCCCCGGGCGCCGATGGCCCGGCCCCGGCCGTCTCCCTCAGGCTCGAAGGCCGCCCCTACGCCGCCCGCCGCCTGACCGGCTACACCGAGCAGGAGGTCGCCTTCACCAGCCGCGACGGCGCGCGCTTGGCCGGCTCGCTGTTCCTGCCCACAGACCCAGGCCCGCATCCGGCAGTGGTGTTCGCCCATGGATCGGGCGCCCAGTCGCGCAATGGCTATTACGGCCACATCCGCTTCCTCGCCGAGGCCTACGCCCGGCGTGGCGTCGCCGCCCTCGCCTTCGACAAGCGCGGCGTCGGCAAGTCCCAGGGCGACTGGGAGAAGGCCGGCTTCGCCACCCTGGCCGACGACGTCGCCGCGGGCGTGGGCTACCTGCGCACCCGGCCCGACATCCGCCCCGACCGCATCGGCCTGACCGGCGGCAGCCAGGCCGGCTGGATCATGCCGATGGCCGCCAGCCGCGTTCCCGGCCTCCGCTTCATCCAGCATTTCTCCGCCGCCTCGCCCATGGGCGTGCGCGAGCAGGAGCGCCGGCGCCTGGTCCTGCAGATGCAGGCCGAAACCTATCCCCCGGCCGAGATCGACCGCGCGCTGAAGGTCCGCGACTTGATGGACGACTACGCCGTCACCGGCCAAGGCTGGGAGGCGCTGGAGGCGGCGGCCAAGGCGGTGGAGACGGAACGCTGGATGACCCAGTTCATCGGCGGCCTGCCCGCGCGCGACGCCCCCGACTGGCCTTGGCTGCGCGAGGCGATGAGCTACGACACCCGCCCCGACTTCACCCGCTTCGCCGGCGCCTGGCACGTGCTCTACGGCGAGCGCGACGTGATCGCCCCGATCAGGGAGGGCCGCGTCATGCTCGAAGCGGCGATCGCCAAGGGCCCCTCGCGCGATGTCACCATCGAGGTCGTGCCCGGCGCCACCCACAACTTCCTGCTGGCCAGAACCGGCAGCGACAAGGAGTTCTCCGGCCTCACCCGCTTCGTCCCCGGCTTCCACGACAAGGTGACGGCGTGGGCGGCGCGGCGGGTGCGCTGAACGCATCCGTCTGCCGCCATCAGTATCAGAAGGAGCCGCGCGTCATGCCTAGCGCCACCACCCTCGTCGACCTCAGCCACGCCATCGAACCCGGCATGACCACCTACAAGGGCCTGCCGGGGCCGGTGATCTGCGACTACTGGAGCCGCGAGGCCTCGCGCGCCAACTACGACGACGGCTCCAGCTTCCAGATCGGCCGCATCGACATGGTCGCCAACACCGGCACCTACCTCGACAGCCCCTTCCACCGCTACGAAGACGGCGCCGACCTGGCGGAGCTCGACCTCGCCGCCCTGGCCGCGCTCGACGGCGTGGTCGTGCGCCAACCGGCCGTAGAAGGCCTCGCCGTGGAAGCCCAGGCGTTCGCCGGCCTCGACCTGCGCGGCAAGGCGGTGCTGGTCGCCACCGGCTGGGACCGCCACTGGCGCACCCCGGCTTATTTCGAGGACCACCCGTTCCTCACGGAAGCCGCCGCGCGCGCCCTGGCAGACGCCGGCGCCCGGCTGGTCGGCATCGACTCCCACAACATCGACGACACCCGCGCCCGCGCCCGCCCGGTGCACACCATCCTGCTGGGCGCGGGGATCCCGATCTGCGAGCACCTGTGCAACCTCCAGGCCCTGCCCGACGCCGGCTTCCGCTTCACCGCGGCGCCGCCGAAGATCCGCGGCATGGGCACCTTCCCCGTGCGGGCGTTCGCGGAGATCGACTAGGCCGTGGAGACCGCCATGCACATCGAACGCATCGCCGCCTTCTCCGACGGCGAGACCGGAGGCAACCCCGCCGGCGTCGTCCTGTGCGAAGCCCTTCCCAGCCCCCAGGCCATGCAGGCCCTCGCCGCCGAGGTCGGCTATTCCGAGACCGCCTTCGCCGCGCCGCAGGGGGACGGCTGGCGCGTGCGCTATTTCGCGCCGGCGATGGAGGTGCCGTTCTGCGGCCACGCCACCATCGCGCTGGGTGCGGCGCTGGCCGAGAAGCACGGCGACGGCGTCTTCGCCCTGCACCTGAACGCGGCGGAGATCACCGTCGAAGGCTGGTGCGAGGACGGCGCGCTGATGGCGGCCCTGCAGTCGCCCCCGACCCGCAGCGCCCCCGCGCCCGCCGGCCTGACCGCCGCCGCGCTGGACCTGTTCGGCTACGCCCCCGCCGATCTCGACCCCCGCCTGCCGCCCGCGATCATCGAGGCCGGGGCGCGCCACCTGCTGCTGGCGTTACGCAGCCGAGAGCGGCTGGCGGCGATGGCCTACGACCTGGAGCAGGGACGCGCCCTGATGACCGCCGCCGGCCTCGTCACCATCAGCCTGGTGCAGGCCGAGACCCCCGCCCGCTTCCACGCCCGCAACCCCTTCGCCGCGGGCGGCGTCTACGAGGACCCGGCCACCGGCGCCGCCGCCGCAGCCCTGGCCGGCTACCTGCGCGACCTCCGCTGGCCCCACGGCGGGGAGATCGAGGTGCTGCAAGGCGCCGACATGGGCGTGCCGTGCCGCCTGCGGGCGGAGATCACCAATGAGGCGGGGGCGAGCGTGCGGGTGTGGGGGCGGACGCGGGGGATTTGAGTGGGCACGCCCTCTTTGACGATGAAGTTAGGTATGGTGTCCCTCCAAGCCCCCTCCCCACAATGGCCGCTACACTCTGCCTCGGCCGGGGTTATCGACCTTGCGTGCGAGGTGGTGGTAGGCTCCCTAACCGGCGATTGGCTCCGGAGGGAGAAGCGAGGCTTCGCTTGTGACCGCATCGCAACCGAGCATTCCCACGATGCGTTCGGTGTCGCCGTTTCGGTATCCGGGCGGGAAGGCCTTTCTCTACAGGTATCTTAACGATCGACTCAATTCGTTACCGGAAGGCCGACGCATCTATGCCGAGCCATACTGCGGCGGGGCGGGGGCTGCGGTCATTCTCCTTAAGTTAGGTGCTGTCGAAGAAATCCATCTCAATGATGCTGATCTCAAAGTATATTCGGCTTGGGAAGCCATTCTTACTGAGTCGGAGCGATTTGCTTCGCAGATCATGTCAACACCTGTGGACATGTTCACTTGGTATGCGTGCCGAGAGTTAGTCGAAGGTGCGACTGAGCCGAGCTTTGAGCTGGGTTTCGCAACGTTCTTTCTAAATCGGACGAGCCGGTCTGGCATTGTGGTCGGCGCAGGGCCGATCGGTGGGTATGAACAGCGAGGGACTTGGAAGATCGACGCGAGATTCAATAGAGAGGCATTGGCGGATCGAGTTCGATGGCTAGGATCAGTTCGTCATTCCATCAAGTTGACTCAAGAAGACGCGTTGACTTTCTTATCTCGCTCTACCGCCCGCCTCTCGTTGGACCGAACGCTCTTTTTTGTAGACCCACCGTACGTCACCGCTGGCGGGCGGCTTTATTTGAACGCGATGGACGAGGGAAAGCACATCGCCTTAAGTGATGTCCTCCAGGGCGGTACGCTGCCCCACTGGGTTCTGACTTACGACAATCACCCGCTTATTCTGGACCTATACAGCCGTCAAACAATCCGTGACCTCTGCGTAAGCTACAGCCTTCAGAACAAGCGAAAGGAGCGCGAAGTACTCATTGGCGATCATGCCGCCTGCGCATAAGCGCAGTAGCCGTAGACCCACGCCCGAACATCATCGATGAGATCGGCACCGTCGACCGGTACCCCTGCTGCGGATAGTTGGAGCCCCTGCCACGCCCTGAGCGGCAATCTGGAACGCTCGAGAATCGCGCGATGGTATTGGTGCATGAGATTCCAATGTCGCTGATCAATCACTCGAAACGGGATTAGAGTGACATGAGTAATGTTACCCGTCGCGTGATCCTGAATGTAGGCGGCAGTGAACGTGTCGGCTCGGTTTGCTACGGGCTTGTCTTCCCAGTTTCGTCCGCTAGCCGTTTGCCCAAAATAAAACACTGTCGGTGGCGGCTGCCCGTCAAGGGTAAAGGCGATGACGTCGATGCCGCCATCCTTCTCTTTGGGTGGGGTGTAAGCGCCCGGGGGATTTCGAACCGTGAACCCTGCGCCCGCGGCTGCGGCACGGTTCAGCAGTTCGACGATGGCCTCTCCCGATTGACGAGGCCATCCAACGCTGAATGCCGGTCCACCGGCTAGACCAGCAACACCTAGGGTAGCGACGATCTGAAATACCTTGTTCCGGAGCTCCAACAGCATTTCGTCGGTAGGAGGTTTATCCAGTATTGAGGATCCCGTAGCGTGAGCCGCCACAAGGCAGACGATGTAGAACACCAATTTGGGTTCATCCCGCCAACTCAGGTTGATGGTGACCTCGTCACCAGACTCGGATAGCTGGTAGGGGTACGTGTCTTCGAGGGTTTTCTGCCGGAATGAAACCTCAGCCTCGATGCGCTCAACGAGCTGCTCGCGCCCCTGATCCCGCCGCCCTATGTCATCTTCCGCAGTCGGTTCTAGTTCCGCCAGCGAACCTAGGAGCGCATCCAGTCTGGACACCCCGTACGGGTCGAAAAGCGCGGCGAGCTCTAGCCAGTCGACAAGGTCATCAACTTCAAGGGCAAGATTAGGCGCGTTGACTACCTGGGACATTTCGCTTGCTATGACAGCGTAGCGCTAGCGACCGCCGAATCCACCTGGGTCTTGACGATGCCTGCTCTCTTTGCCGCCGAATCCGCGATCATTTGAAGCTCCGGCTGCGCAATAGGGTCGAAGCCTTCAAGCGTCGTCAAGGCATGTTGTAGCTCGGCATTGGCGCTGATGAGGTGGCGTTGAAAGCGAATATCTACTGGCGTAGCCGTGATGATCGCTTCATCCAGGTTGTTTCGCTCTGTTAACACGCTGATGGCCGCCGGTGAGGACAACACTTCCCGTAACCTACCAAGATCAGGGTTTTGGCTCTTAACGGCGGGCTCTAAGTCCCGATCTTTAGAGCCGTACAGCCATATCAGTAGGTTACGAAGTTCGCTAAACTTGCCTTCTGGCACCGGATCCAAACTTGGATCGGCCGATCGGTCCGCTCTTGGCATTCCGAGATAGGCCGTGAATTCCTCATAGGCCAGGCCGGTATAAAGGTGGGAGAAGCTGAAAGATTTCCGCTTTCGGTCTGAAAGATCATAGATGCGGTTCTTCTCGGCCTGATTCAGAACATAGAGCGCAGCGACCATGCGGTGCATCGTCATGTGCTGATCGCCCATCCGACTGGCAATCTGACTAAGGTTCATGCTGGGCTGGCCAGACGCCCGTTTCCGGTTTTCATCATCTAACCAGCGCGCGGCGAAACGAGCTTTGGCGAAGGCGTCCCACGATTGAGGTCCGTTGATGTGCTTGAATCCAATTAGATCCCGCGCGTCGTCCTCGCGTTCAACACGAAACACCAGCAGCTCATTGAGCGTTGCTGCTTTGTCTGGCTCCATCGGTGGAACCGTCGTTCGCGCCGCCCGAGCAAGTTCTGGGTCACGCAAAACCTTTACCGCTGCCAAGCGGCGGTTTCCCTCCAGGACTGCTAATCGACTATCGCGCTCGATAACAATCAATGGCTCGATATTGATATAGCCGCTAGTCGAAATGGACTGGATCAATTCGGACAAATCCGCGGACGCAGCCAACGTGGCAATGATCGCGCTGTCGGTCGATTCCGCAGGCCGTTTGTCCGGAGTAAATCGGGGATTATTCTCATCGAAATCTAGGAGTTCAACGGGAACTTTCGCGGCCTCACCGATCGGAGGCAGAAGCACGCTACCGTCGGCCATTTGTATCCCCTAGCTTACAGATGAAATGGCAGCTTCACACTGTCGTAGCTGTTTGAGCCTTCCGGGCAGGGAGTCAACCGCTCGGCCTGCTTGTCCACCGGCTTGCGCTTCCAGGAAGCTTCGCGGCAGTCGCACCTGGCCGCAGCGTCACTTCGGACCGGGCGCCCCATGCCCCGAGTGGTCATGCCCCCCGCCGTCGGCCTTCGGCGCCGCCTTCGGGTACCGCCCCGCGGCCCCCGGCACGGTGACCAGGCCGCTGATCTCGCCGGGGTTATGGGCGTCAGTGTGGATGTTGAGGACGATCAGGCCTTCGCGCAGGGCGCTGACGAAATCCTCGAAGCTCAGGGTGGAGTTCACCAGCCTGGCGCCGGCTGCGTAGTCCATGTCGGTCGCGGTCACGTGCATGCCGCGCGCGGTGGCGTGGTAGTCCGCGCCGTAGGGCAGCGGCACGACCAGGACCGAGGCGCCGCCGGCGGGGGTGGCGTACTTGTGCAGGTGGATGGGGCCGATCGGGGCGGCGACCAGCTTGTCCCACAGGGCCTCGGTGGTGATGCCCTCGACCGTCAGGTCCACCGAGACGCGCTGGCGCTCGGTGTCGACCTTGATCTTCGCCGCGCCCGTGGCCTTCGAACCGGTGGGCGCCGAGCCGTACTTGCCGTCGAGCGCGGCGTCGAAGCTGAGGATCTCCGCCCGCAGGGGCGTGGCCGAGGCGCTGGCCGCGAGCGCGAGGATGGCGCCGAGCACCGCCTGTTGGATACGCATGCGTTCGTCCCCGGAGCTGTCCGAACGCGAGCGTCGCATGGGATCGGCTGCATGAAAAGCTGCGGCCGACGAGCGCCCGCCTCCCCACTCCCCAAACCCTCCGCGGCCGCCTCCGCTGCCATCCCCGCCTGCCGCTTCTGCATGAGCTCTTTGTGCCGCTCGGAGTCGCGGCGTTGGACTTCCTGCCAATAGCGGACCTTGACCGGGTCCGGATCGGGGTCGTCCCAGACGGCCATCAGCTCGGTCGCGTAGGCCGGCTCGAGCAGGGCGCGCGAAACGATCTCCAGGTTGCTCTGGGGCCGCTTGGCCGCAATCCGGGTCAGCACGTCGGCCAGCTGGGCCAGCTGCCGGGCTTCGTCGAAGCGGCTCTGGCGCATGGCCGAGGCCACCCCCTGCAGCGCCGCGCGGGCCAGCTCGGCCGCCTCGCCGGCGTCCGGCTCCAGCCCCGCGGTCAGCGAGCCGAGCGGCGGCGGCGGCGGCGGTTCGACCCGGTCCTGCTTGGTCCATTTCTCGCGCCAGGCCCGCCGCCAGATGGCCCAGGTGGTGACGTCGTAGCGCTCGGCCAGCACCTTGGCCGGCGCCCCGGCCAGATAGCTTTCGCGGATCAGCGCCCAGGTCTCCGGCCCCCTGATCTTGTAGGCCTTGCGCGGCGGCCGGGCCTTCGTCGCACCCTCATCCATGCGCTGAAGGTGGCGAGCCGACCGCGCATTGTCAAGATAATATTCCTAGAACACCGCTTGTCAAGCGGTGTCCAGCGCCCGTGTCCAAGCTTGTGCAGCCGACGCCTAATCCCCCTCCATCTTCAGCGCCGCGATGAACGCCTCCTGAGGGATCTCCACCCGGCCGAACTGGCGCATCCGCTTCTTGCCCTCCTTCTGCTTGTCCAGCAGCTTGCGCTTGCGGCTGGCGTCGCCACCGTAGCACTTGGCGGTGACGTCCTTGCGCAGGGCGCGCACGGTTTCGCGGGCGATGATCTTGCCGCCGATGGCGGCCTGGATCGGGATCTGGAACAGGTGGGGGGGGATCAGCTCCTTCATCTTCTCGACCATGCCGCGGCCGCGGGTCTCGGCGCGGGCGCGGTGGACCAGCATCGACAGGGCGTCGACCGGCTCGGCGTTGACCAGGATCGACATCTTCACCAGATCGCCCTCGCGGTAGCCCTCGATCGAGTAGTCGAAGGAGGCGTAGCCCTTGGAGATGGATTTCAGCCGGTCGTAGAAGTCGAACACCACCTCGTTCAGCGGCAGGTCGTAGACCACCATGGCGCGGGCGCCGACGTAGGAGAGCTCGCGCTGCTCGCCGCGGCGGTCCTGGCACAGCTTGATCACCGCGCCGAGGTAGTCGTCGGGCGTGATGATGGTGGCCTTGATCCACGGCTCCTCGATGTGGTCGATCTTCACCGGGTCGGGCAGGTCGGCGGGGTTGTGCAGCTCGATCAGGTCGCCGTTGGTCAGGGTGACGCGGTAGATCACGCTGGGGGCGGTGGCGATCAGGTCGAGGTCGAACTCGCGCGACAGGCGCTCCTGGATGATCTCCAGGTGCAGCAGGCCAAGGAACCCGCAGCGGTAGCCGAAGCCGAGGGCGGCGGAGGTCTCCATTTCGTAGGTGAATGAAGCGTCGTTCAGGCGCAGGCGCCCGACCGCGGCGCGCAGGGCCTCGAAGTCGGCGGCGTCCACCGGGAACAGGCCGCAGAACACCACCGGCTGGGCGGGGCGGAAGCCCGGCAGGGCGGTGGCGGTGGGGCGGCGCTCGTCGGTGATGGTGTCGCCGACGGCGGCGTCGGCCACCTCCTTGATCTGGGCGGTGATGAAGCCGATCTCGCCGGGGCCCAGCGCATCGACCGCCTCGATCTTGGGGCGGAAGACGCCGACGCGGTCGATGCCGTGGACCGCGCCGGTCTGCATCATCTTGACCTTCTGGCCGGCGCGCAGGGAGCCGTCGAACACCCGCACCAGCACGATCACGCCCAGGTACGCGTCGTACCAGGCGTCAACCAGCAGCGCCTTGAGCGGCGCGCCGGGGTCGCCCTTGGGCGCGGGCAGGCGGGTGACAATGGCCTCCAGCACGTCCTCGATGCCGACGCCCGACTTGGCCGAGGCCAGGACGGCGTCGGAAGCGTCGAGCCCGATCACGTTCTCGATCTGCTGTCGCACCCGCTCGGGCTCGGCCGCGGGCAGGTCGATCTTGTTGAGCACCGAGACAATTTCGTGATTGTTGTCGATCGCCTGATAGACGTTGGCGAGCGTCTGCGCCTCCACCCCCTGCGACGCATCCACCACCAGGATCGACCCCTCGCACGCCGCCAGGCTCCGGCTCACCTCATACGCGAAGTCCACATGCCCCGGCGTGTCCATCAGGTTGAGCACATACGTCTCCCCATCCCGCGCCCGGTATTCCAGCCGCACCGTCTGCGCCTTGATGGTGATCCCCCGCTCCCGCTCGATCTCCATCGAGTCGAGCACCTGCTCCTTCATCTCCCTTTCGGTGAGCCCGCCCGTCACCTGAATCAGCCGATCGGACAGTGTGGATTTGCCGTGATCGATATGCGCGACGATCGAAAAGTTACGGATTCGGTCCAGCGGCGCGGTCATGGGGGCGGCGTCTAGCACACTCGGGTGCAGCGGCGAGGCGACAAGCCGCCGAAAGCCCATGCTTAACCCGGTCTTAAAGCGGCGGTGGCTCACTTGCGAGGGGGGACTGTCGCCGGGCTCCGCGCCCGCGCATGAGTGGAGTTTGACGCCATGGACCGCCGCACCTTAATTCTCGCCGCCGCCGCGGGCGCCGGTCTGCTGGCCCGCCCGGGCTGGGCGCAGACGACGGCTGCTTCCGCCGAACTGCCGGAGGACGGCCAGCTCACGGGCGCGCCGCCGCCGCCCTCGCCCAGGATGACGGTGGAGCCGTCCTACGCCACGCCAGAGACCTTCAGCCGTGAGGAGATCAGCCGCTCGGTGTCCGATTTCATGGGCGTCACGGCCGAGGGCGCGGGCGCGGTGGTCGAACGGCTGTTCCGCGAGAACGGGCGGCCCACCGGGTACATCGCCGGCGAGGAAGGCTCGGCCGCCTTCGCGCTCGGCCTGCGCTACGGCAAGGGCCTGCTCCACATGAAGGGGCGCGAGCCCCAGGTGGTCTACTGGCGCGGCGGCTCGATCGGCTGGGACTTCGGGGGCAACGCCAGCCGGGTGCTGACGCTGGTTTACGGCATGCACGTGCCGGAGATGCTCTACCGCCACTTCCCGGGCGTGGAGGGCTCGGCCTACCTGATCGGCGGCATGGGGGTGAACTACCAGCGCGCCGAGGGCGTGACCCTGGCGCCGATGCGGGCGGGGGTGGGCGTGCGGCTGGGCGCCAACGTCGGCTGGTTGGCCTACAGCGCCAAGCGGAGCTTCCTGCCGGTCTAGGCGGCGCGGCCCTCGCCGGTGTTTCCGTTGGTCTGGGTCCGCACGGAGATCCAGTCCATCAGGGCGAACAGCACGCCCGACAGCACGAACACGGCGTGGAGGATGACCATCCACATGATCTGGTCGTAGTGCACCTCGACCGGCTGGCCGCCGTGCGCCTCGCCGCCCGCCTGCGCCAGCCGCATGAAAGAGCGCAGCAACGAGATCGCGCTGATGGCGACGATGGAGCCGATCAGCTTCAGCTTCATGCCGGTGAAATCGACGGTGCCCATCCACTCGGGCCGGTCCTCGTGGCCGCGGGTGTCGATCTTGGAGACGAAGTTCTCGTAGCCGGAGAAGATCACGATCAGCAGCAGGTTGCCGGCCAGCGACAGGTCGATCAGCGACAGCACCAGCATAATCGCCTCTTCCGGCTGCCGCAGGGCGGGGACCACGCCGTGGGCGAACTCGACGCCGAACACGACCAGCAGCACGCCAAGCATCACGATCAGGCCGAGGTAGAAGGGCGCCATCAACCAGCGGGCGCCGAACACGCCCATCTCGATCAGGTGCTCGACGGCGTTGCGCGCGCGCGGGGAGACGGGGTCGGCCATGCCGCCGGGTGCGCGAGCGGTGCGGTGGAGTCAAGCAATGATCCTCCCCCGTTCCGCAGAGAACGGGGGAGGTGGCGCGGCGCACAGCGCCGTAACTGAGGGGCGCTGCGGCGGCCGAGCGCCCCCTCAGTCATCCGGGCTGCGCCCCGGCTGACAGCTCCCCCGCAAGCGGGGGAGTATCCTGTTGGTTAGGCCCGCAGGCGTGCGCCCGCCTTCTCCGCGGCGGCGACGACCCTGGCCGACAGCGCCTCGATCTCCGCATCCGCCAGGGTGTGGTCACGGGGCTGTAAGGTGACCTCCAGCGCCACCGACTTCTGGCCTTCCGGCACGCCCGCGCCGGCATAGACGTCGAAGACGTGCACGCCCGCGATCAGCGCCTTGTCGACGCCGGCCACGGCGCGGGCGAGGTCGTCGGCGGGGCGGGCGGCGTCGAGCAGGAAGGCGAAGTCGCGGCGGAGCGGCATCAACGGCGAGAGCGCGAGCGCCGGGCGCGTCTTGGCGGCCTTGCGCTTGGGCGCCGGCAGCAGGTCGAGCGTCAGCTCGAAGCCGTAGAGCGGCCCGTCGAGATCGAGCACCTTGAGCACGCGCGGATGAAGCTCCCCGAATTCGGCGAGCATTGTCTTCGGCCCGAGGTGAACTCGGGCTGAACGGCCGGGGTGGAACCAGGGGGAGGCCTGGCCCTGCACCAGTCGGAGCGAGGATGTGGGCGCGCCGAGTTCGGCGAGCAGGGCCATCAGGTCGCCCTTCAGCTCGAACAGCGGGTCGGGCCTGGCGCCGTCCCAGCGGCGGGGCGGGTGCGAAGAGAGCACGGCGGTGATCGCGGTGCGCTGGTCGTTCGGCCGGTCGCCTAGAAAGACGGGGCCGATCTCGAACAGGGCGGCGTCGGGGAAGCCGCGCTTGGCGTTGCGATCCGCCGCCTGCAGCAGGTTGGGCACAATCGACGGGCGCATGCAGTCCAGGTCGGCGGCTATGGGGTTGGCCAGCACCAGTTCCGCCTTGCCGCCGCCGAACAATTCGGCCGTTGCTTTAGAGGTGAAGGACCACGTCACCGCCTCGCGCCAACCCCAGGCGGCGAGCGCGCGGCGGGCGGCGCGGGCGCGGGCCTGCTGGGGGGTGAGCACGCCGCCGGGACGGTAGGGCGTATCGGGCAGCGGCGTGGAGGGGATGGCCGGGTAGCCGGCGATGCGGGCGACCTCCTCGACCAGGTCGGCCTTGCCTTCAACGTCGCGCCGCCAGGAGGGGGGGCGCAGCAGCACCTCGGCGCCGTGGTGGTCCTGTTCCTCGAAGCCTAGGTTGCGCAGGATCTCGAGCGCGCCCTCGCGGCCGATGGAGAGGCCGGCGAGGCGGTGCACGTAGGCGGGGTCGAAGGCGATCGGCTCGCGCCGCTCCGGCGCCTGGCCGGCCAGCACCACGTCGGAGGGTTCGCCGCCGCAAAGGTCGAGGATCAGCCGGGTGGCGAGCTCGATGCCGGGAACGAGGCTCTCAGGATCGACACCGCGAGCGAAGCGGTACTGGGCGTCCGAGGCGATGCCGGTGGCGCGACCGGTGCGGGCGGTGCGGATCGGGTCGAACCAAGCCGACTCGATGAATACGTCCGTCGTCTCCTCCGAGCAGGCGGTGGACATGCCGCCCATCACGCCGCCGAGGCCGATCGGGCGCTCGCCGCCGGCGTCGGCGATCACGCACATCTCCGCGCCCAGGTCGTAGGTCTTGCCGTCGAGCGCGATCAGCTGCTCGTCGTGGTGCGGCGCGGGCGAGGGTTCATCGCCGCTGGGCTCGGCCGGGGTGCGGCCGAGGCGGGCGACGATCACGTTTCCAACCAGCTTGGTGGCGTCGTAGACGTGCAGCGGGCGGGCGCGGTCGTGGGTGATCAGGTTGGTTACGTCCACGAGCGCGTTTATCGGGCGCAGTCCGATGGAGCGCAGCCTGGCCTGCAGCCACTCCGGCGAGGGGCCGTTGCGCACGCCCTGGATCAGGCGGCCGGCGAACACCGGACAGGCTTCAGGGCTCGGCAGGAGGATCTCGATCGGGCAGGGAAAGCGGCCGGGGACGGGCTCGGGCGTGCGGTCGATGCGCCGGCCGACGCCGGCGGCGGCGAGGTCGCGGGCGATGCCTTCCACGCCCAGCCAGTCGGGGCGGTTGGGGGTGACCTCGAAGTCGATCACCGGATCGGCGGCGCCCAGCGCCGGGGCCACGGGCGCGCCGACCGCCAGGTCGCCGGGCAGCTCCAGGATGCCATCGGACTCCTCGGCGACCTCCAGTTCGGCGGCCGAGCAGAGCATCCCGTTGGAGACCACGCCCCGTACCGCGCGCGGCTCCAGCGTGATGCCCGTGCCGGGGATGTAGGTCCCGATCGGAGCGTAGACGGTGGTCAGCCCCGGGCGGGCGTTGGGGGCGCCGCAGACGATCTCCTTGCGGCCGTCCACAGTGTCCACCTGGCAGACGCGCAGGCGGTCGGCGTTGGGGTGCTGAACCGCCTCGACCACCTTGGCGACCGTGAAGGCGCGAAGCTTGGCGGAGGGGTCGATCACCTCCTCGACCTCCAGGCCGGCCATGGTCATGGCCTCGGCGATCTGATCGATCGAGCAGGAGGTCTCCAGGTGCTCCTTGAGCCAGGAGAGGGTGAACTTCATGACCTCGTCCTTCTCCCTTCCCCCTTGATGGGGGAAGGGCCGGGGATGGGGGTGTTCGCTCCAAACTCGCCAGGCAAGCACGAGAGGAAAGGCGTTTTTCCTCTCGCGCCGTCTGCGTTCAGGCTTAGGGCCACACCCTCACCCCTGCCCCTCTCCCATCGAGGGAGAGGGGTTCCTAGCGCCCTCCTCATCAACTCAGCCCCGTCGCCTGGTTCGGCGCGGCGAACGCGCTGAAGCCGTAGTGCGCCAGCCAGCGGGTGTCGGCGGCGAACATGTCGCGCAGGTCGGGGATGCCGTACTTGAGCATCGCCAGACGGTCGGCGCCCATGCCGAAGGCGAAGCCCTGCCATTCGTCCGGGTCCAGGTCGCAGTTGCGCAGCACGTTCGGGTGCACCATCCCCGAGCCCAGGATCTCCAGCCAATCGTCGCCGGTGTTCAGTTTCAGCTCCCCTGCGGAGCAATCGCAGCGGATGTCCATCTCCGCGGACGGTTCGGTGAAGGGGAAGTGGTGGGGGCGGAAGCGGGCGTCGACGTGGTCCATCTCGAAGAACCGGGCGACGAAGGTCTCCAGCGTCCCCTTCAGGTGGCCCATGTGGATGCCGCGGTCGATCACCAGCCCCTCGACCTGGTGGAACATCGGCGTGTGGGTCTGGTCGGAGTCCTTCCGGTAGGTGCGGCCGGGCGCGATGATCCGGATCGGCGGCGCCTTGCTCATCATGGTGCGTACCTGCACCGGCGAGGTGTGGGTGCGCAGCACCATCCGCTCCCCGTCCGGGCGGGGGTGGAAGAAGAAGGTGTCGTGGGTTTCCCGCGCGGGGTGCTCGGGCGGGAAGTTCAGGGCGGTGAAGTTGTGGAAGTCGTCCTCGATGTCCGGCCCCTCGGCCACCTCGAAGCCGAGGTCGGCGAAGATGGCGATCATCTCGTCCATCACCTGCATGGTCGGATGGACCGACCCACGCCGGCGCGGCGGGGCCGGCAGGGAGAGGTCGACGCGCTGAGAGGCCAGCTGCGCCTCCAGCGCCGCCTCCTCGAGCTCCGCCTTGCGCGCGGCGATGGCGGTGGCGATGCGGTCGCGCAGGGCGTTGATTTGGGGACCCCGCTCGCGGCGTTCCTCGGGGCTCATGGCGCCGAGCGTCTTGAGCAGGGCCGAGACCGATCCGGACTTACCGAGCGCCCCCACGCGCGCGGCGTCGAGCGCCGCGAGATCGGTGGCGGCGGCGATCTGGGCCGCCAGACCGGCCTCAAGGGAATTCAGGTCGCTCATGGCGCGCTTCTAGGCAGGCTGTCCCCCACTGTCATCCCGGCCGGAGCGCGCGAGCGCGGAGAGCCGGGACCCAGCCCAGCCGCAGCACTGGGTCCCGGGTAGCCGCTGCGCGGCTCCCGGGATGACACGGTGTGCGATCGTGGGCCTTAGCCCAGCGCCGCGCGCGCCTGGTCGGCGATGGCGCGGAAGGCGACGGGGTCGTTGCCGGCGATGTCCGCCAACACCTTGCGGTCGATGTCGATCCCGGCCTTGTCCAGCCCGCCCATAAATCGCGAGTAGGTCATCCCCTCCAGCCGCGCCGCCGCGTTGATCCGCTGGATCCATAAAGCCCGGAATGAGCGCTTCTTGTTGCGCCGGTCGCGGTAGGCGTACTGGCCCGCCCGGTCGACGGCCTGCTTGGCGATGCGGATGGTGTTCTTGCGCCGGCCGTAGAAGCCCTTGGCCTGCTCCAGCACCTTCTTGTGGCGGGCGTGGGCGACGACGCCCCGTTTCACTCTAGCCATGTGTCACCTGTGTCCTGATCAGCCGCCGTAGGGGAAGTAGGCCTTGATGGTCTTAGCGTCGGATTCCGACATGACCTTCGTGCCCCGCCGCTGGCGGATGTATTTGCCGTTGTGGCTGATCAGCCGGTGGCGCTTGCCCGCGACGCCGGCCTTGATCCTGCCGGACGCGGTGAGTTTGAAGCGCTTCTTGGCGCCCGATTTGGTCTTCAGTTTCGGCATTTCCCTGCGGGCGTGAGCCCGTCCTCAAGATGAAAGAGCCGCCCTGGCATGCCATGGGCCAGGCGGCTCGGAAGCGCGCGGAGATAGCGGAAAGGGGCCGGCGAAGCAAGGCCGCGGCTGGCGCGGCCGCGGGCCTGCATTCTGCACGTGCGTTAACGATGCGGTAAGGACGATTTTCCCAGCAACGGGTGAAACCAAGCCGCACCTCGATAGTTTCAGCAACGGCTCAAGGGGGGCTCGACATGGCCGAAGACCTGGAACTGCAGGCGCTCGAAACCGAATGGCGCGACCGCTTCGGCGAGCCGCTGCCGATGCGCACCGAGCCGGACCTGATCCGAAGGGTGCTGGCCGAAGTCGTCCGGGCGGTCCAGGCGCCAGTCGCCCAAACCGCCTGACCGGGCCTCACAGTCCCTTGTTGATCCCCTCAACCATCTTCTTCGCGTCGCCGAAGAGCATCAGGGTGTTGTCGCGGTAGAACAGGGTGTTGTCGATGCCCGCGTAGCCCGAGGCCAGGCTGCGCTTGATGAACATCACCGTGCCGGCCTTCCACACCTCCAAGACCGGCATGCCGTAGATCGGCGAGGTCGGGTCCTCCTTGGCGGCGGGGTTGGTCACGTCGTTGGCGCCGATCACGAAGGCGATGTCGCAGGTGGCGAATTCGGAGTTGATGTCCTCCAGCTCGAACACCTCGTCGTAGGGCACGTTGGCCTCGGCGAGCAGCACGTTCATGTGGCCGGGCATACGGCCGGCGACCGGGTGGATGGCGTATTTCACCTCCACCCCCTCCTTCTTCAGGGTGTCGGCCATTTCGCGCAGCGCGTGCTGGGCCTGGGCCACCGCCATGCCGTAGCCCGGCACGATGATCACCTTGGAGCTGTTTTTCAGGATGAAGGCGGCGTCCTCGGCCGAGCCCTGCTTCACCGGCCGCGCCTCTGCCTTGCCGGCTGGCCCCGCCGTCTCCCCGCCGAAGCCCCCCAGGATCACCGACACGAACGAGCGGTTCATCCCTTTACACATGATGTAACTGAGGATCGCTCCTGAGGAGCCGACCAGCGCCCCGGTGATGATCAAAGTGGTGTTCTCCAGCGTGAACCCCAGCGCCGCGGCGGCCCAGCCGGAGTAGGAGTTCAGCATCGACACCACCACCGGCATGTCCGCACCGCCGATGGGGATGATCAGGGTGACGCCGATGGTCAGCGCCAGGGCGAACACCGCCCAGAAGGCCCACTTGGCCTCGCCGCCGCTGATCACCAGCACGACGACCAGCGCCAGGATGGCCGCGGCGATGGCGATGTTGAGCAGGTGGCGCGCGGGCAGCAGGATCGGCGCGCCGCTCATGTTGCCATTGAGTTTGGCGAAGGCGATCAGCGAGCCGGTAAAGGTTACCGCCCCGATCGCCAGCCCTATCGACAGCTCGATCAGCGACTGCGCCTTCACCCCGCCCGCCGCCGTGGCGATGCCGTAAGCCTCGGGCGTGTAGAGGGCGGCCGCCGCGACCAGGCAGGCAGCCAGGCCCACCAGCGAGTGGAAGGCGGCGACCAGCTGCGGCATGGCGGTCATGGCGATCCGCCGCGCGATCACAGCGCCCACGGTCCCGCCGATCGCCACCCCCACCACGATCATGCCGATGGTCAACGGGTCGAGCGCGCCCGAGCCCCAGAGGCTGAGCAGCGTCGTCGCCACCGCGATGGCCATGCCCAGCATGCCAAGCTGGTTGCCCCGCCGGCTGGTCACCGGGCTCGACAGCCCCCGCAGCGCCAGGATGAACAGGACGCCGGAGACGAGGTAGGCGACGGCGGCGAGGTTTGGGTTCATGGGGCCGCGCGCGCCTCATCGGCGCGAACCCGCCGTCGCCTGAGCGCGCCGAGCGACTGCAACGCGGCGGCGGCGAGCAGGCAGATGACGACGATCACCGCATCGCGGAGCTGCCCCGGATCTGACGCGTCGCGAAACAGACTGGGCAGAAACGCCAACGCGGCGGAGGTGAAAAACAGGCCCGCCGCCGTCCAGGGCCGCTTCCAGCCCTGCCGGCCGGCGAAATGGACGATGTAGATGAGCAGCGCGGCCGCCGCCCCGGCATAGCAGAGCCAGCGCAGAGTGTCGGTGAGGCTCACTTGGAGGCTTCCTTCTTCTTGTACATCGCCAGCATCCGCTGGGTGACCAGGAAGCCGCCGAAGATGTTGACCGCCGCCAGCGCCGCGGCCAGTGCGCCCGCGCCCTTGGAAACCCAGACGTTGGCTGAGGCCGAGCCGTCCGCGCCGTGGGCGGCGGCGGCCAAGAGCGCGCCGACGATGATCACCGAGGAGATGGCGTTGGTCACCGCCATCAGCGGCGTGTGCAGCGCGGGCGTGACGCTCCAGACCACGTAGTAGCCGACGAACACGGCCAGCACGAAGATCGCCAGGCGGAAGACGATTGGGTCGACGGCTTCCATCAGGCGGCTCCCTTCAGCTGCGGATGCACGACCATTCCGTCACGTGTGACCAGCGCCCCTTTCAGGACCTCGTCCTCGAAGTCCGGCGCCAGTTCTCCGTCCTTGATCAGCAGGGCGACGAAGGCGGCGAGGTTGCGGGCGTAAAGCGCCGAGGCGTCGGCGGGGACGCGGCCGGGCAGGTTGGCGTAGCCCACGATCTTCACGCCCCCGGCCTCGGCGACCTCGCCGGGGCGGACGCCTTCGACGTTTCCGCCCGCCTCCACCGCCAGATCGACGATCACCGAGCCGGGGCGCATGGAAGCGACCTGCTCGGCCGACAGGAGGCGCGGCGCGGGGCGCCCGGGGATCAGGGCGGTGGTGATGACGATGTCCTGCTTTTTGATGTGCTCCGACACCAGCGCCGCCTGCTTGGCGCGGTATTCGCCGCTCATCTCCTTGGCGTAGCCGCCGGCGGTCTCGGCGGCCTTGAACTCCTCGTCCTCGACCGCGACGAACTTTGCCCCGAGGCTGGCGACCTGCTCCTTGGCGGCGGGGCGCACGTCGGTGGCGGTGACCACCGCGCCCAGCCGGCGAGCGGTGGCGATGGCCTGCAGCCCGGCAACGCCAGCGCCCATCACGAACACTTTGGCGGCGGCGACCGTGCCGGCGGCGGTCATCATCATCGGCAAGGCCCGGCCGTAGGCCTGCGCCGCCTCGATCACCGCGCGGTAGCCGGCGAGGTTGGCCTGGCTGGAGAGCGCGTCCATCGACTGCGCACGGCTGATGCGCGGGACCAGCTCCATGGCGAAGGCGGTGGCGCCGACCACATTGAAGGCCTCGATCAGCTGAGCCGAGCGGAAGGGATCGAACAGCCCGACCGCCACCCCGCCACGCCGCAGCGGCGCCAGCTCCTCGGGCGAGGGGTCGCGCACCTTGAGCAGGATGTCGGCGTTCCGCACCGTCGCCACCGGATCGGCCGCAATCCTCGCCCCGGCGGCCTCGTAGTCGCCGTCGAGGTAGGCGGAGGCGGCGCCCGCGCCGCTCTCGACCGTCACCTCGGCGCCCAGCGCGGCCAGCTTCTTCACCGACTCGGGCGTGGCCGCCACGCGGGTCTCGCCCGCGTTGCGCTCCCCCGTGACGGCAATGCGCACGCCCATGCGTTTTCCCGAATCGGCAGCCCAGCCTCAGTTAAGGGAGGCCGCGGCGGCCTTGTCCAGCCCGATCAGTGCGCCTCGGCGGGCCTCGGTCGGCTCCTGAGCAGGAAGATTCCCAGCGCCAGCACCACCACCGCGGCGATCAGCGAACCGAAAAAGCCGGCGCCCGCCGCCAGCCACATGCTGAAGAACAGCACCATCACCGCGATGATCAGGCAGGCCCACTTGGTCAGCCGCATCACGCCGCGGAAGGTCAGCTCGTGCTGGTGGATGTCCATTTCGCCGCGGTGGTATTCCTCGTCGGCCATGGCGCGCGGGCTCTCCTTCGGGGTTCGCAACCGGCGCGGCACTAACAGAGCCGCCCCGGCCGCTCAAGGGTTCAGGCGGGAAGCAAACCCGCTTCCGCCGCCAGAGGTTTCAGCGGCGCCTGGGGCCTTGGCCCCCAATGGGAGATCACCTCCGCCGCCGCCAGCGAACCCAGCTTGCCGCACTCCGGCAGCGCCAGGCCGCGGGCAAGCCCGAACAGGAAGCCGGCGGCGTACTGGTCTCCGGCCCCGGTCGTGTCGACCACCTCCGCCAGCGGCGCCGCCTCTACCAAGTGCACGGCCTCGGGCGCGACGATCACCGAACCCTTTTCGCCGCGGGTCAGCGCCGCCAGCCGGGCGCGGGCGCGCGTCTCGGCCACGCAAGCGTCGAAGCCCGCGCCGCCGAACAGGGCGGCGATCTCCGCCTCGTTGGCGAACAGCACGTCCACCTGGTCCTCGATGAACTCGAGCAGGGCGGCGCGGTGGCGCTCGACCACGAAGGCGTCCGACAGTGTTAGCGCGATCTTCCGCCCCGATCCGCGCGCCAGCCCCGCCGCCTTGGCGAAGGCGCGCCGGGCGTCCAGCGGATCGAACAGATAGCCCTCGAGGTAGGTGACGGCGGCCGCCTCGACGGTGGCGGGATCCACGTCGTCCGGCCCAAACACCTGTGCCGCGCCCAGATAGGTGGCCATGGTCCGCTGGCCGTCAGGGGTGACGTTGATCAGGCACCGGCCGGTGGCGGGCCCCCCGCTCAGCGGCCGGTGTGGATAGGCGACGCCCACGGACGCCATGTCCGCGGCGTAGACCTCGCCCAGGCGGTCGTCGGCGACCCGGCCCATGAAGGCGGAGCGGCCGCCGAGGCTGGCCACGCCGGCGGCGGTATTGGCGGCCGAGCCGCCGGAGGCCTCCACCCCCGCCGCCATGCGCTCATGGAGCCTGGCCGCCCACGCCTCGTCGACCAAGGTCATCGAACCCTTCGGCAGGCCCTGGTCCTCGAGAAAGGCATCCGTCGCCGGCGCGATCACGTCGACGATGGCGTTGCCCAGGCAGGCGACGTCGTAGGCGGTTGTCATGGCCGCCTTGTCGCAGGCTCGGGCGCCGCCTTGCAATCGCCCCAAGCCCCGGCTTGTCTCGCGCCATGTCCAGACTCGCACTTGCGGCCGCCGCGCTGGCGCTCCTCGGCGGAACCGCGCGGGCCCAGACGGCGCCGACGCTGGCCAGCCTGACCGGCGCCGACGAGGGGGTGGTCAAGGGCGCGCTGGGCGTGCCCGACATCGCCCGCGCCGAAGGGCAGGGCGCGCTGTGGACCTACCGCTTTCCCGGCTGTGCCCTGCTGGTATTCTTCCGTCAGAGCGGCCGCGCCCTGCGGGTCTCCGGCGCCAGCGCCAGCGACCGCCGCACCGGCACAGCCGTCGAGGTGAACGCCTGCCTGGCCCAGGGCGCGGCGGCGGCCCAGGGCCGCGACACCGGCCAAACCGCCATCGACGCCCTGCTCGCCCCCGCGGACCCTGGGCGGTAGACGGCCGGGGCGGGTTTCTCGCCAGGCGTCAGGCGGCGGTCTCGACCCCCAACCCGATCGGGCAGACCACTCCGGTGCCGCCGATGCCGCAGTAGCCCGCCGGGTTCCTGGCCAGGTACTGCTGGTGGTAATCCTCGGCGAAGAAGAACGGCCCGGCGGGCGCCGCCTCGGTGGTGATCCGGCCCAGCCCCCGCGCGCTCAGCGCCCCCTGGTAAGCCTCCAGGCTCGCCCGCGCCGCGCGCGCCTGCTCATCTCCATAGGTGTAGACCGCCGAGCGGTACTGCGTGCCGACGTCGTTGCCCTGGCGCATCCCCTCGGTCGGGTCGTGCCCCTCCCAGAACACCTTGAGCAATTGCTCGTAGGAGACCTTTGCCGGGTCGAAGACCACCAGCACCGTCTCGGCGTGGCCGGTGCGGCCCGAGCACACCTCCTCATAGGTGGGGTTGGGGGTGAGGCCGCCGGAGTAGCCGGCCGCGGTGACGAGCACGCCCGGAAGCTTCCAGAACAGCCGCTCCACGCCCCAGAAGCAGCCCATGCCGAACTGCGCCAGCTCCGATCCCTCGGGATAGGGCCCCTTCAGCTTCGCGCCGTTGACGAAGTGCGTCTCAGCCGTCGGGATCGGTTGGGCCCGGCCGGGCAGGGCCTCCCCGGCGCTGGGCAGTTCGAGCGGCTTCCTGGCGAACAGCATGGTCAGCTCCGTGTCTCACGCCCCCCAGATAAGCCGCGTCCGCGCTGAATGCAGCCCCAGCCCCGCCCGCGGCGGCCGCGAGCTTGTGTTCACGCCTGCGCGGCTCTATCTCGCGCCGTCCCTTCGTGGTGGGGTGGCCGAGTGGTTGAAGGCGCACGCCTGGAACGCGTGTATAGGGGAAACCCTATCGAGGGTTCGAATCCCTCTCCCACCGCCATACGCCCGGCGATGCCCGTTGCCGGCTTCCGGGCGGCGGCTCTCTCGTCGTCGGCGGGCCGGCGCTGAAGCTGTCGCCTTCGGCGCTAAGATGATCGCACGCACGCCGCTGTGGTTGCCGGCTGTTCCAACGCATCGGCCAGGGCGCCGTACATCGCATTGGCAGTGGCGCCCCTTCTTTTCCGGTCTGTCGAAGGTCAGGCCCATCCGGGCCACGCGATCTGACGCCGCACGTGTTCTGTCATGCCTAAACCTTGCAAGGTGAGGGCGGTGGCGCAACTCCGGCTCCAAGCTGGAAAGGGCTTACGTGCGCCTAGCGACAACGATGAATCCTTTGGGCGCTAAGGCCATATTGCAAGTCGGCGCGCCATTAAGTCTAGATTTTCCTCGCTTGACCCTTTTCCTCGGCTCAAACAGTGGTATTGGCTGCGAATCGCGCTGTCGCGCCTAAAACAAGGAAGAAACGGCATGGCCGATCAGGAACAGGACACCCTGCGGGAACTGGTGGCGGAGGTGGCCGCGGCCTACTTCTCCAACTCCCACGTCAATCCCTCCGAAATCCCCAACGTGGTGCAGCAGATCGCCTCCAGTCTCAGCGGCATCGGCGCCCAGCAGGCGGCGGCGGAACCGGAAGAAAAGAGCCAGCCCAAGCTCACGGCCGCGCAAATCCGCAAGTCGATCACGCCGGACGGCCTGCTCAGCTTCGAGGACGGCCGCCCCTACAAGACCCTGAAGCGCCACCTGTCGGGCCGCGGACTGAGCCCGGCCGACTACCGCGCCAAGTATGGTCTGCCCTCCGACTACCCGATGGTGGCCCCCAACTACAGCGCCGCCCGCTCGGCCATGGCCAAGAACCTGGGTCTGGGCCAGAAGGGCCGCGCCGCGCGCAGCGGCGGCGGGTCCGCCGGCGGCGGCTCCTCCGGCGGCTCGGGCGGCGCGTCCGGCGGCGGTGGCTCCGGCGGCAAGGGCGGCGGCCGCGGTCGGCGCTCGGCCAAATCGCAAGGCTGACGTTCGCGACGGGAGCCGGCCGCGCGCGCCGCCGGCTCCCGTTTTCCCTGAGTTCCGGGCTTGCCTGCGGAGGGCGCCGAGGCTTGATTGCGCCCGATGCTTGAGCCTGTCCTTTCCATCGTCGAACGCCTGCGCGAGCACGCGCGAAGCCGGCCCGGCCGCGCTGCCCTGACCTTCCTCGAACGGGGCGAGGAGCCAACCGACGGGTCCACCTACGCCGAACTCGACGCGCAGGCTCGCGCCGTCGCGGCCCGCCTGAGGGACGCGGGGCTTGCCGGCCGGCCGGTGCTGCTGGCCCTGCCGCCGGACCTCGACTTCGTCCGCTGCTTCCTCGGCTGCCTCTACGCCGGCGCCTACGCCGTGCCCGCGCCCTACCCGCTGGGCCAGCGGGCGCTCGAGCGTATCCGCACCCGCGTCGCCGACGCCCGCCCCGCCGCCGCCTTCACCTCCGCCGACCCGCGCGTGGCGGCCACCATCGGCGCGATCGGCCTGGGCGAGGCCCCGCTGATCGACGTGGCCGAAGCGCTCGCGGCCCCGCCGCTCGCCGACGTCGCCCCGCCGGCGCCCGACACAATCGCCTTCATTCAGTACACCTCCGGCTCTACCAGCCGGCCGAAGGGCGTGGTGGTCACTCACGGCAACCTCGCCGCCAACGAGGCCCAGCTTCAGGAAGGCTGGCGCCATGGAGACGACCTGGTGCTGGTCAGCTGGCTGCCGCTGCACCATGACATGGGCCTGATCGCCTCGATGCTGCAGGCGCTGTTCGTCGGCGGGACCTGCGTGTCGATGCCGCCGCACGCCTTCGTCCAGCGCCCCCTACGCTGGCTCAAGGCGGTCGACCGCTACGGCGGCATGACCAGTGGCGCCCCCAACTTCGCCTTCGACCTTTGCGCAAGGATGATCACCGCCGAAGAGTTCGCCGCCCTGGACCTGTCGCGGTGGAAACTGGCCTTCTGCGGCTCCGAGCCCGTGCGCCCGCGCACCATGGAGCGTTTCGCCGCCGCCGCCGCGAGCGCCGGTTTCGATCCGAAGGCGCTCCTGCCCTGCTACGGCATGGCCGAGGCCACCGTCTACGTCAGCGGCGGCCCCCCCGGGCGTGGCGTCGAGAGCCTCGACCTGTCGCGCGAAACCGTCGCCTGCGGCCGCGTCTTCGGGGGCACGCGCATCGAGGTGCTTGACGATTGGGGGCGCGTCCTGCGGGAAGGCGAAATCGGTGAAATCTGCGTCTGCGGCCCCCAGGTGACCCCCGGCTTCTGGGTGGGCGAGACCGGCGGCGTCCATCCGGACCCCGGTCGTTTCATCGAGCTCGACGGCCGCCGCTTCGTGCGCACCGGCGACGCCGGCGCCTTCATCGGCGGGGAGGTTTACGTCACCGGCCGGATCAAGGACGTGATCATCCTGCGCGGCATGAAAATCCATGCCGAGGACGTGGAGGAGACGGTCACCCAGCTGCCGCCGGAGGAGGGCGTCGCCGCCGTCGCCGCCTTCGGCACGATCGAAGAGGACCGCGAGCGCCTGATCGTGGTCTGTGAACTCGCCCGGACGCGCCGGCGCGGCGTCGACCAGGAGGCGCTGCGCGCGCGCCTGAGCGGCGCCATCGGCGTGGACCACGGCGTGCTTCCCGACGACATCGTTTTCGTGCGCCCGAGCGCCATCCCCCGCTCCTCCAGCGGCAAGGTGCGGCGGGCGAGCACGCGCGAGCTCTACCTTGCCGGCCAGCTGCCGCGCGTGGCCCCTGGAGCCGAGGCGGAGCCCCAAGCGGCCGCCGCCTCATGAGCGTGGCCGAGCTCAGCGAACCCGCCACCCGCGCCGAGTGGATCACGCCCCGCCACGGCCCCGCCTGGTGGGGCGAGGAGGAGCAGGCGTGGGTGCTGACCCGCTACGCCGACGTTTCCGCCCTGTTGCGCGCGCCCAACTACGAGGTGTCCGAGGACATCGGCGGCCACCTCGCCCGCGTCGCCGCCCGCGCAGGCCGCGACTACAGGCAGCTGTCCAACCTGATCGGCGGGGTGCTGTTTTACCGCAACCCTCCCTTCCACCCCCAGGGCCGGAAGTTCCTCAAGCGCTGCCTGGGCGTGGCTCAGGAGCCGCTGCGCCCGGAGGCGATCACGGAAAGCGCCCGGCAGGTGGTCGATACCGCCCTCTCCCGGGGCCGGGTGGACGCGGTGCGCGAGATCGGCACCCGCATCCCGCTGGACGCGCTGACCCGGGGCCTCGGCCTCACCTACGAAGCGGGCGAGACCGTCCTGAGCTCGGCGCACATCATTGAGATCTGGCGGCGCGGCATGTCGCTGCGTGTGCTCGACGGCCTGCAGGCGGAGGCGCGCCGCGTCGACGGCATGCTGCGCGCGGAAATGGACGCGGCCGAACGCACCGGCGCCGGCAATCTCGCCGAGATCCTGGCGATCAACCGCGCCGAGTTCGGCCTTGCCGAAGACGACGTGGTCGCCCTCCTGTTCTTCCTGCTGCTGGCGGGGGTGGAGACCACCTCGATGCTGGTCTCCAGCGCCATTTTCCTGCTGCTCGCCAACCCCGGCCAAGGGGCTAGGTTTGAGGCCGATCCCGGCCTGATCAACGGCGTGGTGGACGAAGCGCTGCGCTACACGCCGCCGGTGCGCCGCGCCAACCACCGGGTGATCGCCGAGCCGGTCGAGATCGGCGGCCGGGCCTTCGCAGCCGGCGACCAGGTGATCGGCCATATCGAGCAGGCCCATTTCGACCCGGCCGCCTATCCCGATCCCGTGCATTTCGACATCGCCCGTCGCGGCCCGCCCACGGCCGCCTTCGGCTTTGGCGCGCACGCCTGCCTGGGCGCTGCGATCGCTCGACAGGAGGGGCGGGCGGTTCTGGGCGTGCTGTTCGAGCGGGCGAGGCTCGGCCTTGTAAGCGAGCGGCCCCAGTGGCAAGACCACCCGGTGTTCCGCCGCCTCGAGCGCCTGGACGTCACCCTTGAGCCCAGAGACCGCTCCCGATGACGGACGACGTGATTCCCGCCGAGCGCCTCCGCGATTGGATGGTGGACTACATCTCCTCCGTCCTTGGCGTGGACAAGGACCGCGTCGGCGTCTCAGCCCCCTTCGACAGTTACGGCCTCGACTCGGCCGAAGCGGTGATCATGGCCGGGGTGATGGAGGAGGAGTTCGGCAAGGAGATCGACCCGAACCTGTTCTTCGACGAGCCGTCGATCGACGGCGTCGTCCGCTCCTTCGAGGCGGCCGGGCTGGCCGCCTGAGCCTTCGGTGAGCCCCGAAGCCAGCATCGTCGTCGTCAGCTACGAGATGGCGCGCGAAATCCCGCGCACCCTCCTTTCGTTGTCGGCGCCTTACCAGCTGAACTGCCCGCGCGGCCGCGTCGAGGTGATCCTGGTGGACAACGGCTCGCGCGAGCCACCGCGCCCTGAGCAGTTCGCCGGCCTCGACCTGGACCTGACCGTCCATCACCTGCCGAAGGTCTCACCCTCGCCCGTGGCGGCGCTGAACCTGGGTATCGCCGAGGCGCGGGCGCCCCTGATCTGCGCCTGGATCGACGGGGCGCGGATGGCCTCGCCCGGGCTGGTGGACGCCTGCATCCGCGCCTCGAAGCGGCACCCGCGCCCGGTGATCGCCACCGCCAACTACCAGCTGGGGCCCGGGCCGCAGTACGTGACCATGCTGCACGGCTACGACGCCGCGGAAGAGGACCGGCTGATCGAGTCGATCGGCTGGCCCGCGGACGGTTACCGCCTGTTCGAGATCGCCGCGCCGATCCAATTCGCGGACGACCGCAAGCCGATGATGGAGAGCAACGCGCTGTTCTTACCGCGAGCGCTGTGGGACGAGCTCGGCGGCTTCGATCCCGCCTTCGCCAGCCCTGGCGGGGGGCCCTGCAATCCGGATGTCTTCATCCGCGCCTGCGCCGCCCCTGACACCCGCCTGATCCGCATCCGCGGCGAAGCCACCTTCCACCAGATCCACGGCGGGGTCAGCATCAACGCCGCCGAGCGGGTGAACGCGGTGCTGAAGGCGCTGAGCAGCGAATATTACCGGATACGGGGACGCCCGATGTCGCCTGTGCGAGACCTCGGCTGGGTGTTCGATCCGAAGACCGGGAGCCTCGAACGGCTGGAGCCGGGGCCGTGAGGCTGATCCTGCACATTGGCCTGCACAAGACCGGCAGCACCTCGCTGCAGCTGGCCCTGGCGCGCACCAACGGTCCCTACCTCTATCCCCAGACCGGGCGCGACGCGAAGGCGGTGCATGCCTTCGGCCAGCACCTCCTGCCCCAGGCGCTGAAGGAGGAAGACGGTTCGCCCCTGTGGGACGAGCTGCTGCGGGAAATCCAGGGCGCGGACCTGACGATCCTCAGCAGCGAGCTGTTCCACCTCCTTGGGGACGCCGAGGTGGATGGGGTCGCGCGCTATATTCCGAGCGCCGAAGTGGTCATGTACCTCCGCCGCCAGGACCTGTTCCTGCAGTCGATCTACGGCATGAACGTGCTCTACACCGGCGAGACCCGGGAGCTGCGCGACTATCCCCTCGAACCCGAGATCGACTACCACCGCGTCTACCGGCGATGGGCGCGCCATTTCCCCGTCACCGCCATTCCCTTCGAGCGGGCGTCGCTCGCCGGCGGCGACGTGATCGCCGACTTTTCCCATCGCATCGGCGTCCCGCTCGCGCCTCAGCCGCGCGCCAACCGCAGTTACCCGCGCACCGTGATCGATCTCGCCCGGCAGCTGACGCTCGCGGGCGGCAGGGATCTGGACCGCCACAACCTGCTGCTCGTCGCCAGTTTCGTGTTCGCTGAGGACGGCGCCAGGAACGACCTGCTGAGCCCGGACGAGGCGCGCGCCTTTTACGCCCGCTACGCCCAATCCAACGCCGCCTTGGCGCGCGATCTCGGCCGCGAGCGGCTGTTCCTGGACGAGGCCCTTGGAGACCAGGCCGCATGGGAGGGCCGCTACGGCCGCGGAACGCCGCCCCTGGCCCGGTTCCTGCGGGACGCGGCCGTGAAGTTGAAGCGTCAGGGCCTGCTGCAGGGGGGCGAGCTGACCCCGTGGCGCTGAGGCGCCTTCAGACCAGCCACTCGGCCAGCAGCCGCTGGAACTCGCCGGTCCCAATCATGCCGTGGACCACGCCGGCGTGGTCGGCGACCCCGGGCACCCGCACCGAACGCACGTTCGGCAGGTCCTCCACCCGCGCCGCCTGTCGCACGTCGTGGGGATTGTCGGAGGCCACGATCTGCAGCAGCCGCATCTGGGGCGACGACTCGAGGTTCGCACGAATGCTGCGGACTTCCGGCGAGAACTCGCGGGAGGGCTGCTTCATGAAGGTCCGCTCGGACTCCTCGAGCTCTTCGCCCGCGGCGTTCAGCTTGGTGTAGCCCGATACCGTCAGCACTGCGTCCGCCCCGATCAGCCCCCCGTAACGGACGGCGCTGAACCCGCCCATCGAGGAGCCCATGGTGTAGACCCGCCGCGAGCCGAAGCCGTGGGCGATCTCCTTCAATGCCGCCGCGGTCTCCTCCGGCCCTTTCCCCAGCAGCGGCACGCCCAGCACGCAGCTCCGCAGGCTGGGGTCGGTCAGGTAGATGACGTTGACCGGCAGGTCGTGAAGCAGGGCGTCCAGATAGCTGATGTGCAGCTGGTCGAAGCGGTTGCGCGCGCCCGGCAGCACGATCACCGTGGCCTCGGCGCCCGGCTTGTGCACCTTCTGCACCGCCAGCGACGGATCGTTGCGCACGCGGAACCGCCGGCGCCATTCGTCCGGCGTGAAGGCCGACAGCCCCCGCCGCATACGTCCCGCCACCGCCGATCGTGCGGCGATGGCGTCGAGCGCGGCGATCGCCTGTTCGATCTTGCCAAACCGCAGGGAGGCGATGGCGTATTCATAGTGCGCGCGGGGGCTGAAGCTTACCTGCCCATACCGTTCCTCCACGATCGCATAGAAGCGGTCGAACACCCGGTCCTCGGTGCTCAGCTGGTTGATCGTCATCAGGAGGTTTGGATCCGCGGGCCAGCGCTCCAGCGCCTCGGCGAACTGCTCCTCGAACTCACCCATCATGCGGCTACGGTAGAGCAAGAGGCCCATCAGGCGGGCGATGTTGACGGCCTCGGGATAGGCCTCTCGCAGCGCCCGCGTCGCCTCCAGCGCCTCCTCCAGCCGCCCCATCCGCGACAGCACCTGGGCGCGCATCACGGCCGCCGCCTTGGGCAGCGGCGCGATCTCGGCGTAGGCGTCCAGGCGCGCCAGCGCCGCCTCCGGCTGGGCTCGCGCGGCGTCGATCGCCGCCAGACGCAGCACGTCGGCCGCGCGCTGCGGCGCGATGGGCGCCGGTTCCTGGCTCGCGGTCATGGAGCCCCTCCCGCGTCATGCCTACCGCGCGGGACCGCCGGGACTCAAGCCCGCGGTTCGCTGCGGCTTCAGAGACCTTCCGTCAGGCGCCGCAAGTGCTCGGCAAACTCACCAGACCCGATCAAATGGTGAGTCAGCGTCGAGCGCGCGCACCGCTCCTGGAGGTAGTCGGTCGCGCCAGCGATCGTCACCGTGGTCACGTTCGGCAGGGCGGCCAAGCGGTTGGCGTGGGCAAGGTTGGCGTAATGCTCGGGCCCGACGATCTGCGTCAGTTGCAGTTGTGGCTTTTCGAGCAGGTCGGGCCGCACGTCGCGTTGCCTTTGGGTGTAGCCCTTGAGGCTCCACTTCAGGAAAGCAAGGTCGCGCTCGCCTCCCCCCTCGCCTTCCCCCTCGTCCCCTTCCTCTTCCCCCTCCATACCGGTTTCAAGAACGGTGATGGGCGCCAAGGCCAACACCCGTCTGGCCTCCATCAGCGCTCCATAACGGATCGCGGTGAAGCCTCCGAGCGCCGCGCCCATGGTCAGCAGCTCGGAGGATCCGAGCTGCCCGGCGAGATCGCGCAGCTTGGCGGCGGCCTCTTCCTGAGATGGAGCGAAACCGGGAACCCCGTCGATGGAGGCACGCCGGCGCCTGTCCTTCACATAGATGACGCTCACCGGCAGATCGGAAAGCAGGGCGTCGAGATAGCTCAACGGCAATTGCGCGAAATCGCTGAACACCCCCGCGAAGAAGACCAGCGTCGCGCGTGGATCCGGATGCCTGACGGTTTGGATCGGCTGGAGCGGGTCGTCATCCAGCCTGGCGCGCTCCCGCCATTCCCGCGGGGAGTAGATCGTGAGCGCTCTGCGGAGCACCGCCGCGTGCGGGAAGCTCTGGATTTCCTCGAGGGCGGCAAGGGCGTCCTCCAGCCTCCGCGCCCGCAGAGCCAGCAGGGCGTACAGGTGCGTCGCCAACGGCGAGTTCTCCTGGCCGCGCCGGTTCTGCGACACCAGCCCGAACAACCACTCGAACACATGGGCAGGCAGCGGCAGGCGCAGCAAAATGACCGGAAATTGCCCGGCCGAGGGCCAGCGGATCAGGGCCTCGCGCAGCGCGAACGTGCCTTCGCGAAACTTTTTAGCGCCGAACAAGGCCTTGACGTGAAGCGCGGCGAAGTCCGGCCGTTCGGGGAACAGCTCCATGAGGCGCTGAACCTCGGTCAGCACTCTCTCGAACCTGCCGAGGCGCAACAGAAGCTGGATGCGAAGCGCCTGCTCCTGCTTCGAAAGGGCCCGCTGCGCGGAGTCCTTTTCCAAGCGGGCCAAGGTTTCTTCCGCGCCGCCGCCTTCCAGGTCGAGGATGGCGCGGTTGAGCTGCCCTTCGGAGGCCCCCGCCTCCCTCAGCTTTTCAAGGTGGGGCTCGAGATTCGTCACGCCCCCGCGGGCAAGGGTTGCCAGCACCCTCGCCTTCCAGCCGGCGGGCGCGTCGCTTGGAAGCACCTGCTGCTCATAGATGCCCCGCGCTTCGTCGAGCCGCCCCTGCCTGATCGCCTGGCGGATATTCTGCTGGACGGCTTTCAGTTCGTCATTCTTGGACATGCTCGGATCTCGACTGCAGGCTACGCACCCGGCAACGCTCCTGCCACGCCTTCGGCGCTTGCGGAAGCTAGGCTGCGTCCAAGTGATCGGCTCTGCATGAGCAGGCGCGGCAATGGCGGCTGCGGCTGGCTGCTAAAGCCGGACGACCTTCAGCATTTTCTGGGCCCTGGGATGGCCCCAGTCGCCGACCCAAACCGGGTCCCAACCTCCGACGCCTTGCACCGCTTCCAGAATCTCCCGCGGACTGGAGTGAAACGGGTCCCGGTCCGGGTGAGTGATGAAGTGGCCTGGCTCCTGCACCCATTCGTTGACGGCGCGCGATGGATGCGGCGCCTCGAAGAACGTGGCGAACAAAATCCCGCCCGGCTGCATCCAGGGTCCAAGCGCTCTCAGGCAAACGCCAAACGCCTCCAGCGGCAGGTGGGTGAACACCGACTGGGCCAAGGCATAGTCGTAGCTTGCCCCGAGCGCGGAGACGTCGAAGTCCGCACCGGCGATCAGGTTGGCCTTCGGCAGGCGCTCCGCCAGCCCGGCCGGCTCAATTTCCCGCTCGTAGCCGACGTCGATCAGTTCCTGGGAAATGTCGATCCCGTAGTAGTTTCCAGGATTCAGGTATTGGACGAAGTGCACCCCGCCGCGAAAACAGCCGCAGCCGATGTCCAGCAGCCGGTGATGGGGCTGCAGCCCCTGGGCCAGCAGGTAATCATACTGCTTGCGGCCCATCACGTCCCATAGGCCGCCGATCAACTGCCGATGGCGGCCGGCTTCCAGATTTCGATGAACTTTCTCGCGGTCGTAGTAGACGGTGGGGTCGCCGGATGGGCCAGTCATTGTTCACCTGTAGCCGGGAGGTTGGCAGGCGCAGGGGGCGCGTGGCGGTTGCGAAGGCCACCTGGAGCACCTGCCATGCTTCACGCCCCCGCGAAAGCCGCGCGCCATAGCCGGCGAGGACCGGTCAGGCCCGCGCCCCCCGCCCGCGCCGCGCCCGCGTGGCCAAATAGGCCACGACCACCACCGCCAGGCTGAGCAGGCTGACCCACAGTTGGCTGGCCAGCGTCGGCGTCAGGGCCATGGCCACCAGCACCGCCACGATCCCCGCCACCACCGCGTAGCTCAGCCACGGGAACAGCCACATCTTCAGCTTCAGCGCCTCCGGATCGTCCCGCTCCAGCCGCGGCCGCAGCCGGATCTGCGCCAGGGCGGCCAGCAGGTAGACGAAGATGATGATGGCCCCCGAGGCGTTGAGCAAAAAGGCGAACACCAGCTGCGGCGAGATCACCGATACCAGGATCGCGACATAGCCGAACACGCTGCCGATCAGGATCGCACGCGCCGGCACGCGGCGGCGGTTCAGCGCCACCATGGCTTTGGGCGCGTGCTCCTTGTCGGCCAGGGTGAACAGCACCCGCGAGGTGACGTAGAGGCCTGAGTTCAGGCACGACAGCACCGCAGTCAGCACGATCAGGTTCATGATCGTCGCCGCGCCTGGGATCTTCATCAGCGCCAGCGCCGCGGCGAACGGCGACTGCCCCGGCACCACGCTGGTCCAGGGCAGGATGGTGACGATCAGGAACACCGACCCGACGTAGAACAGCAGGATGCGCAGCACGATCGAGGTGGTCATCTTGGCCACGTTGCGCGCCGGCTCGGCCGACTCCGCCGCCGCGATGGTGGCGATCTCCCCCCCACCCAGTGCGAAGAAGGCGCTGACCACTCCGGCCAGCACCGCGGTCCAGCCGAACGGCGCGAAGCCCCGGTGGATGTAGAGGTTCTCGAACGTCGGCCCCGTCGGCGAGCCTATGCCCAGCGCATAGGCGCCGGCGATGGCGATGAACACCAGGATGGCCGCGACCTTGATCGAGGCGAACCAGAACTCGAACTCGCCGTAGGAGCGCGCCGACAGCAGGTTCACCCCGGTCAGCGCCAGCAGCAGCACCAGCCCGATGGCGGCGATCTGCACGTTGTCGCTCATACCAGGGATGTCGATCCAGTTGTGCATCAAGCTGGCGCCGGCGATCGCCTCGACCGCCACCACGATCACCCAGAAATACCAGTAGAGCCAGCCGGAGACGAAGCCAGCCCAGTCGCCCAGCCCGATGCGGATGTAGTCGACGAAGCCCTTGCCTGGGATGGCCACCGCCATCTCGCCCAGCATCCGCATGACGCCAAGCACCACCGCGCCGGCGATCAGGTAGCTCAGCACGATTGCAGGCCCCACGCTGGCGATCGAGGCGCTGGAGCCGACGAACAGCCCCGCGCCGATGATCCCGCCGATCGAGATCATCGCCACGTGGCGGGATTTCAGCGACTTGCCGAGCTCGATCGGCGCCGGTTCGGGGCCGAGCGTGGAGGCGCCGGAGAGGTCGGCCATGCGTGTTCCTTTACGTGTTAAGCTTCATGGATCCAGCGCCCGCCGACCATGGTCCGCTCGACCGGAACCTCGATCAGCTGCGTGGGGTCGGCCTTGGTGAAGTCCTGGCCCCAGACCACGAGGTCGGCCAGCTTGCCGGCTTCCAGCGATCCCTTGATCGTCTCCTCGCGCGAGGCGTGGGCGCCGTTCAGAGTGGCGCAGCGGATCGCCTCGTCCAGCGTGATCCGCTGATTGCCGCCCCAGACCTTCCCGTCCATCCCGCGCCGCGTCACCTGCGACTGCAGCCACATCATCGGGTTGGACGGGCTGGCGGTGTAGTCCGACGAGCTGGTCGCCGGCACGCCCGCGTCGAGGAAGCTGCGCATCGCGAACATCCGCTTCAGCCGCTCCTCGCCGTAATAGTGCAGCACGCCGGAGTGGAAATAGACGTAGCCCCCAAAGGTCACCGGGATCGCGCCCACCGCCTTGATCCGCCGCACGATCTGCGGCGTCACCATGGTGCAGTGCTCGATGCGGAAGCGCGGGTCGCGGCGCGGGTTTTCCCGCTGCAGCCGCTCGAACAGGTCCAGCACCCCCTCCAGCGCCCGGTCGCCGTTGCCGTGCACCCCGATCTGCCACCCCGCCGCGTGGGCCTTGGACGCGTAGCCGTAGAGCTCCTCGGCCGTCTGCACCTGCAGCCCGGTGAAGTTCCCGGGCATGTCCAGGTAAGGCTGCTTCAGCCACGCCGTGCGCTCGGAAATAGAGCCGTCGGCGAAGAGCTTCACCGCCCCCAGCCTGAGCTGCTCGTCGCCGAAGCCGGTGTGCACGCCGGACTCCATCACCTTGTCAAGCTGGCCGCTGTAGATGTGGCAGTAGATCCGCACGCCCAACTCACCCGCGTCCCGCGCGTCCTGATAGCCCCTGAGGCTGTCCGGCCCTCCCGACGCGTCGCAGCAGGAGGTCACCCCCTTGGCCGCGAACATCCTGGAGATCAGCGCCGAGCCCTTCCGCCAGTCCTCGCGCGTCGGCGAATAAGCGGCCAGCTCCTCGAACTTTGCACTGGCGAGGTCGCCGATGCGCCCGGTCATCCGCCCGTTCTTGCGTTCGAAGTAGCCGCCCTTCGGGTCGGGCGTGCTCTCGGTCACGCCGGCAAGCTGCAGCGCCTTGGAGTTGACGAACACCGTATGCCCGCCCCGGTGACGGATCATCACCGGCCGGTCGGGCACGGCCTGGTCCAGGTCGTCTCGGTTCAGCGGCCGCGGCCCCTTGCCGTCATCATAGAGGAAGCCCAGCACCCACTGCCCGCGCGGGACCTTGGCCGCCCAGGCCCGCACGTCGCGCTTGATCTCCTCGATGTCGGTCTTGTCCGCCGCCACCATGGTCAGGTGGTTCACGCCCGAGTCCGCCGGGTGCGCGTGGGCGTCGTTGAAGCCCGGCGTCACCCGTCTGCGCCCCAGGTCAACCTTGCGCGTCCGGGCCCCGGCCATGCCCAGGATTTCGGCGTCCGACCCCACGGCCATCAGCCGCCCGCCGGCGATCGCCACCGCCTGCGCCCGCGGCTGTCGCGGATCGACCGTGGTGATCAGCCCGTTGTGCAGCACCAGCTCGGGCTCGACCCGCCCGGCCGCGCCCAATCCGACCGCCGCTCCGCCCGCCAGCACCGCCCGCCTGGAATGTCCCGCCACGTCGCCCCTCACGCTTGCGTTGGCGCATCAGTTCCATGTTTCTCCGCCTGCCTCAATCCGCATGGCTCATCGTCGATGCGAAGAGTGAAGCGAGGCGGCGAGGATTGAATTGCTGCCGCACCGCACCATTTTTGTGCACCGCAGCAACTTTCCGTCACACTCGGGCGTTATCCGCCCCGACCAGCCGCTTTTCCGCCGCTCAAGAGGACCCCAATGACCCCCATCCGCGCCATCCAGACCAGCCCCGCCAAGGCCAACGACCTGTTCGCCCGCATCGCCGACACCACGCCCGGCGCGGTGAAGACCCGCGAGGCCCTGTTCGCCGACCTGAAGGCCGAGCTGGAGCTGATCGCTCAGCTCGAGCGCGACCACCTGCTGCCGGTGCTGCGCAAGCACGCCGGGACGAAGTCTATGGCCCCCGCCATCTCCGAACGGCTGACCGAGATGAAGGCGCTGCTCGCCAGGATCGACAAGGCGCCCAAGGAAGGCGACGAATTCCCCGGCCAGGTCGCCGAACTGAAGAAGCTGTTCCAGCAGCACCTGCGCGACGAGAAGAACGAGCTGCTGCCAGCCATCAAGAAGGCGCTCAGCGACGAGGAAGTGCAGGCCGTGGCCGACAAGGTCGAGGCCGCCAAGGCTGAAATCGAACAGGCCGAACGCGACGCCGCGGAAGCGACCCGCGCCGCCGCGCGCCGCCAGCGCGAGCAGGAAGAGGCTCGCCAAGCCGCGATCGAGGCCGCCGAGCGCGCCGAGAAGAAGGCCGCCGCCGAGGCCGCCCGCGCCGTGCGCGAAGCCGCCAAGGAGGCCCAGGAGCGCGCCGACGAAGCCCAGGCGAGCATGCGCGCCGGCGTCGACGCTGCCGCCAACGTGAGCCAGCAGGCCGCCGGCCGCTTCGCCGAGGTGCTGGGCGCCGCAACCGACTCCGGCCGCCAGGCCGTCGCCGCCGTCCAGGCCGGCCCGATCCTCGTCCAGGGCCTCCAGGAAGCCTCACAGGCGTGGATGGGCTGGGCGCAGGGCCAGGCCCAGCGTCAGGTCGAGGGCATGACCGCCCTGATGCGCTGCCGCACCCCGGGCGAGCTGCTGCAGACCCAGAGCCGCCTGGTGCGCGAGTCGATGACCGAACTGCTGGAAACCGGCGCCCGCGCCTCCCAGATCGCAGCGTCGGCCTCCGAAAAGGCCGCGCGCACCGTCACCGCCTAAGCGTCACCGCCTCACGGAACTGAAGAGCCGCGCGCCCGGGCCTCCGGCGCGCGGCTTTTTTGCGCTTCGGAAGGCGGTTTTCGCTCGCCCCTTTCTCCGTCGGGGCGCATTCCTTTGTCGAACAGCTCATCAGGAGAGTCCGATGGCCAAAGGCCAGAAGAAGTCCAATAAGGAAATCCGCAAACCCAAGCAGGACAAGCCCAAGCCGGCCCCGACGGGTCAATCCGCCTTCACCTCCCAGCCCGGCAAGAAATAGCTTCTACGGCCGAAGGCGCGAACCGGGCCCGGCTCACCCGCCCGTCACGTTGACCACCCCGATCATGCCGTGGTCCTCGTGCGGCAGACAGACGTAGCGGTAGCGGCCGGGCGTGGTGAAGCGGTGGCTCCAGCTCTTGCCGCCGCCGATCTTGCTGGAATCGAACGGCGCCACCCCGGCCGGCAGCCGCACGTGCGCCGGATCGCCGGCCTTAGCTGGGTCGAAGGTCGCGGTGTGGTGGAAGAACGCGCGGTTGCGCCACTCCACGGTAGCGCCCACCGGCACGGTGATCTCAGCGGGGGTGAAGCTGTGGCCCAGGTTCATGATCACCACCGCCGCCGGCCGCGCCTCCTGAGCGGAGACGGGAAGCGCCACGGCGAGTGCGCTTAGCGCGATCAGCGCGAGTGAGGTCTTCATGGGAGCGCCTCCGGCGGCCGCGTGGACCTGACGCCCGTCTTGGCCGCCACAAAGGCGAGTTCACGCCCGCCGCGGCCCAGCGTCAAGCTAACGGCGAGCGCACCCGGCCATTCCCCGCGTGCGGTTCCGCCCTACCCGACTTCCGCCAACTCCTTGCGGCCGGTCATCATCCGGTCGAACTCGGCCCAAACGCCTTCGGAGCCATGCCACGCCCCCCGCGTCGCCGCCTTCGAATATTCCGTCGCGCGCGCCTCGAAGAAGTTGGCGTGCTCCACGCCGCTGAGCAGCGACTGCAGCCACGGCAGTGGGTTCTCCTTGATCCCATACACCTGCGGCAGCTCCAGCTGGCGCAGGCGCCAGTCGGCGATGAAGCGGATGTAGGCCTTGATGTCGTCGGGCGTCATGCCCTTCACCGGCCCCATCTCGAAAGCCAGGTCGATGAACCGGTCCTCCATCGCCACCACCGTCTTGCAGCAGTCGACGATGTCGTCGGCCACCGCCGGCGTCACCGCCCCGGTCTCCCTGCGGAAGGCGTGGTAGAGCTTGACGATCCCCTCGCAGTGCAGGCTCTCGTCGCGCACCGACCAGCTGACGATCTGGCCCATGCCCTTCATCTTGTTGAAGCGCGGGAAGTTCATCAGCATCGCGAAGCTGGCGAACAGCTGCAGCCCCTCGGTGAAGCCGCCGAACATGGCGAGCGTCTTGGCGATGTCCTCGTCGGTATCGACCCCGAAGGTGGCGAGATAATCGTGCTTGTCCTTCATCTCCTTGTACTGGAGGAAGGCCGAATATTCGCTCTCC
>DASVRA010000012.1:0-1650 GCA_036388855.1 Caulobacteraceae bacterium
CGTCCCGACGGGAAACGGGAATTCTTGTTCACCAGTGGCCAATTCCGCGGGCCGGTCTGCGCCGGCTTGCCTGCCGACCAAGTCTACTCGGACCTCAAGGCCGCGGGCTTCGTGTATTGGCAGAAGGGCGAGAAATGGAGCGTTACCCGCGATTTACCCGAACCGCTCGGGCGCGCCCGTATGATCAGCGTCCAGGAGAATATAATGGATAGCGCCTGACAGAAGAGGCTCAGTCGGGACTCCCATGAGCTACCCACGGTCAAAGTCTGGGCGACGTGGGGTGCGGCACGGTTCGATGAGACAGCTGGCTGCGGTAGATGTCATCGCAACCGGAGGTCAGATCCATGGACGAGATCCGCAGCAACGAGCCCGAGGGGGCGCCGGCGCGCGCCCGGAACGCTGGCGCCGGCGCCCCCTCGGGCGGTGCCGGGCCGGAGCGGCGCTTCTCCGCCCAACGCAAACTGACGGCAGTGACCCGTCTGTTCCGCGGCGAACCGCTCGAGACCCTGGCCCGTGAACTGAACGTCACCGCCGCCCGACTGAGCGAGTGGCGCGACCGCGCCCTGGTCGCGACGGAGGCGGCGATGAAGGAGCGCGAGCGCGACGGGCGCGATGAGGAGTTGCTCCGCCTCAAGGCCAAGCTTGGCGAGGTGACCATGGCCAACGAGCTGCTGGAGCAGAAGGTCGCTGCCCTGGAGGGCGGCCGCCCTTTGGGCCGCCGGAGGCCGAGGCGATGAGCCAGGCCGTCTCCCCGATCACTGGTCGTTCCTACGGCCTGGCCAGGGTCGCCCGGGTCTGGCGGCTCACCCGCGCCACGCTTTACCGCCATCGCGCAAGCGACGGTGCCGCGGCACCGTCGCGCCCAGCGCGCCCCGGTCCGGTCGGGGCCTGCTCCGACGCCGAGCTGGTCGACCACATCCGCGCGCAGATCCTCGGCTCGCGCCTACATGGCGAGGGCTACCGCAAGATCTGGGCCCGGCTACGCCATGCCGGCATCCGCACCGCCGCCCGACGCGTCCGTCGTTTGATGCGCCAGTACGGGCTGCTGGCGCCGAACCGGGTCGGCCGTCCTGAGCAGCGCGCCCATGACGGCACCACCACCACCGCCGCGGTGGACCTCATGTGGGGCACCGACATGACTGAGACCGTCACCCTGACCGAAGGCCGGGCTCGCGTCTTCGTCGCCGTCGACCACTGCTCCGGCGAGTGCGTCGGCAGCCATGCCGCCGCCTCCGGCAACCGCTTCGAGGCGCTCGAGCCAGTCCGTCAGGGCGTGCTGCGCCACTTTGGCGACATCGGCCGCGGTATCGCCCACGGCCTGGCGCTGCGCCACGACCATGGCTCGAACTACATGTCGCGCGATTTCCAGGACGAGATCCGCTTCCTCGGCCTCGAGAGCTCGCCGTCCTTCGTCCGTGAACCAGAAGGCAACGGCGTCGCGGAGCGCTTCATCCGCACGCTCAAGGAGAACTTCCTTTGGGTGCACACCTTCAACACCATCGAAGAGCTGCGGTGCGCGCTGCAGGACTTCATCGCCCACTACAACGCGACCTGGCTCGTCGCCCGACATGGCTACCGAACCCCAAACCAGATCCGCGCCCAGCAACGCAAGCTTGCAGAACACCAACCGGCCAACCTACCCTTGGCCGC
>DASVRA010000013.1:0-103805 GCA_036388855.1 Caulobacteraceae bacterium
GTCGCCCCACGACGACCCCGGCAGGTCGAACAAGCGCCTGCGCTCGGCCCAGGACTTCTCGGCGTCGGGCGTAGGGTCGAGGAAGACGTGGCGGTGGTCGAAGGCGGCGACCAGCTTCGTGGCCTTGGACAGCAGCATGCCGTTGCCGAAGACGTCGCCGGACATGTCGCCCACGCCGACGACGGTGAAGGGCTCGGTCTGGATGTCCTTGTCCATCTCGCGGAAGTGGCGCTTGACCGCCTCCCAGGCGCCGCGGGCGGTGATGCCCATGGCCTTGTGGTCGTAGCCGGCCGAGCCGCCCGAGGCGAAGGCGTCGCCGAGCCAGAAGCCGCGCTCAACCGACACCGCGTTGGCGATATCCGAGAAGGTGGCGGTGCCCTTGTCGGCGGCCACGACCAGGTAGGGGTCGTCCGCGTCGTGCGCGACGACGCCGTCAGGCCGCACCACCTTGCCGTCCGGGTCGAGGTTGTCGGTCAGGTCCAGAAGACCGGCGAGGTAGACCTTGTAGGCCTCCACCGCCTCGGCGCGCACCGCTGGGCCGGGCTCGCGCGGCAGCATCTTGGGGTAGAAGCCGCCCTTGGCGCCGACGGGGACGATGACGGCGTTCTTGACCTGCTGCGCCTTCACCAGCCCCAGCACCTCGGTGCGGTAGTCGTCGCGGCGGTCGGACCAGCGCAGGCCGCCGCGCGCGACTGGGCCGAAGCGCAGGTGCACGCCCTCGATGTGGGGGGCCCAGACGAAGATCTCGCGGAACGGCTTGGGGTCGGGCAGGGCCTCCAGCTCGCGGCTGGCGACCTTGAAGGAGATGTAGGGCTTGGGCCGGCTGTCCTCGCTCGTTTGGTAGTAGTTGGTGCGCTTGGCCGCGCCGACCAGGCGGGCGAGGCGGCGCAGCACCCGGTCGGCGTCGAGGCTGGCGACCTGCTGCAGGTCCCCGAGAATCTGGTCGCGGAGCGCGTCGGCGGCGGCGCAGCGGGTTTCCACGTCCAGCCCCCGCGCCGGGTCGAACTTGACCTCGAACATCTCCAGGATCGCTCGGGTGATGTGGGGGAAGTCGCGCAGCGCCTCCGCCTGCACCGTCACGCTGGACTCGATCCCGGACTGCTGGCGATAGCGGGCGAGGGCGCGGATCAGCGCCACCTTCCGCCACGGAGCGGCGATCTCCATGACCAGACGGTTGAACGGGTCGTTCTCGGTGCGGCCGGTCCAGGCGGCGATCACCGCCTGTTCGAACGGCTCCTTGATGTCCTCGAAAATGAGGTTCCCGGCGCGCTCGTCCTCCAGGTGGAAGTCCTGCACCCAGACGCGCTCGCGGGCGCCGTCGGGGCAGATGCGCTCGACCGGGTGGCTTTCCTCGATCAGCGCCTTCAGACCGATGTTGTCGAGGATGGGCAGGACGGTCGAGAGCGGGGCCGGCTCCTCGCCGGTCTTGTAGAGCTTGAAGCGGAACTGGAGTTCGTTGTCGTCGGGGCAGCGGTAGGCGCGGACCTTGATCGGCTCGTTCGAGGGCGCCTCCATCGCCGCGATGTCCGCCAGCGCCTCGGCGGGGCCGTACTGCTCCTTGTAGCCGGCGCCGAAGGAGGCGGCGTAGCGGCTGGCGATGTCGGCGGCGGCTTCCTGGCTGATGCCGCTGCCGGCGGCGGCTTCGCGGAACTTGTCGTGCCAGGTGCGGGCGGCCTCGGCCAGCGCCTGCTCCAGCTCGAGCAGGTCGGGCTCGGCGTGGGCGCCGGGGCGCACGCCGATGATGTAGTGCAGCCGCGCCAGGGGGTTGTCGGTGAAGGTGGGGTAGACGGCGGAGACCCGGCCGCCCCAGGCCTGGGCCAGCATCTGGCCGGCGCGGCGGGAAAATTCGGAGTGGTAGCTGTCCTTGGGGACGAACAGCAGCACCGAGATGAAGCGGTCGAACGGGTCGCGGCGGGCGAACATGCGCAGGCGCGGGCGGTCGTAGAGGTGGACGACGCCGAGCGCGATGCGCAGCAGCTCGTCCTCGCTCATCTGGAACAGCTCGTCGCGGGGGTAGGCCTCGAGAATGTTGCGCAGGCGCTTTTCGTTGTGGCCGCCGGGCGACTTGCCGGCGCGGGCGATGACGTTGGAGATCTTGCGCCGGATCAGCGGCACCTGGCGGACCGAGGCGTCGTAAGCTTCAGCCGTGAACAATCCGACGAAACGAACCTCGCCGAAGGCGCGGCCGTCGGGGCCGTAACGCTTGACCCCGACGTAATCCATGTAGGCGCGGCGGTGGACGCGCGAGCGCAGGTTGGACTTGGCGACGATCAGGGGCGCGTCGTCCATGTAGCGGCGGGAACCGGGCGACAGGATCGCGGGCTCGGAGTCTCGCCGCAGCACCGAGCGCGACTGGTCGCGCAGGACGCCCAGGCTGCCCTCGGGGGTGTAGCGCGGCTCTTCGGCCTCGTAGTCGCCCGAGGCGGTGCGCGGGTATTCGTAGATGCGGGCGCCCAGGAAGACGAAGTGGTCCTCGGCCAGCCATTCCAGGAAGGCGCAGTCCTCCTCGGCCTGGGCCTTGGAGGCGAGGGGGGAGGAGGCGCGCAGGTCGTGGATGGTGGCGGCCATCAGCTCGCGCATGGCGGCCCAGTCGGTGACGGCGGCGCGCACGTCGGCGACCGAGGCGCGCACGCCCTGGACCAGCGCCTCCGCCCGCTGGGGGCCGAGCGGGGCCAGCAGCACCTGAATCATGGATTCGCGGCGCGGCTGGTCGTCGTCAGCGTTGAGGCGGCGGCCGGAGGCGTCGCGGCCGACCTCGATCACGGGGTGGAACATGGTGCGCACGGCGAATCCGCCTTCGGCCACCTCGCCCATCACGCTGTCGACCAGGAAGGGGGCGTCGTCCTGGATGAGCTCCAGCACGGATACGCCGAGTTCGCCGCCGGCGGCGCCGCGGCCCTGGATCAGCCGGACCTTGGCCTCGCCTTCGGGGCGCTGCTCGGCGAAGGCCCAGAATTCGCGGGCGAGGTGGGCTAGGTCCTCGGCCGAGAGGCCGGAGATCTCATCGACGGCGCAGTCCTCGTGGATTTGCGCGATGAAGGCGCGCTCGGCCTCGCTGAGGCCGTCGCGGCCGAGCTCGCGCTTCAGGGCGTTGGCGAAGGCGTCGGCCAAGGCCTGTTGCGAAATCGCCTGGGCTTCGACGGAGCTGACGGGGGTTGCGGGCTGGCGCGCGGCGGCGGTCGGCATGGCGGCGCAACCTAGTCCGATGGCCGGGCAAGGCAACCCGCGAAGCTCGCTCTCCGGAAGCTAAGCGGACTTCGCCCGCAGCCGCGGCTGGGGCTGGGGCGGGTCTGACGGATCGTCCGACTGCTCGCCGCGTTCGGGGTTGCCGTCCCAGGAGAGCAGCACCGCGACCCACCGGGTGCCGGGGAACTGCATCAGGATGACCATGACCACCACGGTCAGCGGGCTGGAGAGGAAGGCGCCGGGCGCGCCCCAGATCGCGCCCCAGAAGGCCAGCGACAGCAGCACCGCGACCGGGTCGAGATTCAGGCTGACGCCCTGCATCCGAGGCGTCACGACGTTGCCAACGACGAAGAAGATCAGTTGCGAGCCGGCGAACAACAACGCCGCCTGCCACCAGCTGTCGAATTCAAGGAGCGCGAACAGCGGCGGCGCGACGGTGCCGATCAGGCCGCCGACGATCGGAATGTAGGAGGTCAGGAAGATGAAGAAGGCCCAGAAGAAGGCGTTGTCCAAGCCGACCGCCGCCATCAGCACCCAGACGGCGGCGGCGATGATCAGGCCGGTGACCGTCTGGACCCAGACGTAGCGCTCGATGCCGTTGCGGACCCGGGTGAAGATCTCGACCGCGTCGTCGCGGCTGTCGCGGGTGGGGAACAGGGTGACCAGCTTTCGCCGGAAGCCGTAGCGGGAGGCCAGCAGGAAACCGAGGTAGATCAGCACGAACATCGAGTCCGACAGCACGCCCTGGAGCGTCTGGGCGACCGCGCCCATCAGCCGTTCAGGGTTCAGCCGCTGGATGAGCTCGTCGAGCGTCGGCGGCACCGCGATGCCGACGGCGTGGGCGCCCTGGGTGATCAGGGCCTGGAGCTTGGGGCCGTAGCCGGCCATCTGGCCGACGAAGGCGCGGGCGTTGTCGGCCAGCAGATAGACGGAGCCGACGAACAGCAGGATCGAAACGATCAGCGCCAGCGGCCGCGAGAAGCGGGTGGAGACACCGGGAATGCGGTGGTCGAGCACCCGGGCGAAGCCATCGATCAGCACCATCAGGAAGATGGCCATAACCAGCGGCGTGAGGATGCCGCGCAGCCAGTAGAGCGCGAAGCCGCCGAGAATCACGGCGATCAGCACCACGGCGTTACGGGTGGCGGGGCTGGTCGCTTCGGGCAGGGCGGCTGGGTGATTCATGACGGCAGTCTAGCTCCGCCGCAAGAAATCGAAGAACACCGGCGCGCAATCGCCCAGGCGCTTGGCTTCGTAGCGGGTCGTGACATGGTCGAGCGCGGGCAGGCGCCAGTCGTCGGCGCGTTCGGCGGGCCAGTCGAACAGGCTGGAGCGCAGCACCCGTTCCAGCGTCCAGTCGGCGTAGTCGCGCCAGTCGGTGGCGAAGCGCAGGCGGCCGCCGGGCGCCAGCACCCGCGCGAACTCGGCCACGGTTTCGGCCTGGATCAGCCGGCGCTTGTGGTGGCGCGCTTTGGGCCAGGGGTCGGGGAACAGGATGAACAGGCGCTCGACGGAGCCGTCGGAGAGCACCGCCAGCAGTTCTCGGGCGTCGCCGGGATGGATGCGGACGTTGCCGAGCCGCTTGGCTTCCACCTGCGTCAGGAGGCTCGCCTGGCCGTTCACGAATGGCTCGGCGCCCAACAGCAGAACCTGGGGATTGCGCTCCCCCTGCGCGGCCAGGTGCTCGCCGCCGCCGAAGCCGATCTCCACCCAGACCATGCGGGCCTCGGGCGCTAGGGCACGCGGGTCAATGCGGCCGTTCGAGAGGTCGAGTGTCAGCTCCCCCAGCCGCTCCGCCATCAACCTTGAGCGGCCCTCCCGCAGAGGCCGTCCTCGCACACGGCCGTAGGTTCGCATGGGAGGCGGCGGAGGTTCGGCGTGCATGCCCGCGCTTTTAGCAGAGGCTGCGGCCGGGGTCGCCGCTCAGGAGCCCTGCGCCTGCAGCCGCTGGGCGAGGTCGGGCGTCAGATGGCCGTCGGGGGTAAGGCCGCTCGCCTTCTGCCAGGCGCGCACGGCGGCGCGGGTCTTGGTCCCGATCACTCCGTCGGGCTCCCCGACGTCGTAGCCGAGGCGGTTGAGGGCGAGCTGCGCCCCTTTGCGGTCGGACAGAGGGATGGGCGCTTCGTAAGGCCACGACGTGACCACCCCCGGCCGCCCCGCCACGCGGTCGGCGAGCAGGCCAACGGCCAGGGCGTAGGCGGTGGAGTTGTTGTAGGCGCGGATCACGAAGTGGTTGCCGAAGGCGAGGAAGGCGGGGCCACGGGCGCCGGCGGGCAGGATCAGCTGGGCCTCGGCCTCGTTGTCGGCGTCGCGCCAGGGGCGGCCGTCGGCGGCGCGGGCGCCCAGGCTCATCCACTGGAGCAGACCGTAGCGGGGGCCTTCACTGAGGCCGTAGTCGAAGCCGGAGGGCAGGCGCACCTCGCGCGCCCAGCTCTGGCCCCGAGCCCAGCCGGCCTTGGCCAGCAGGTTGGCGGCGGAACCCAGGGCGTCGGGGGCCGAAGCCCAGATGTCGCGGCGGCCGTCGCCGTCGATATCGACCGCCGTGTCGAGGTAGGTCGCGGGGATGAACTGGGTCTGGCCCATGGCGCCGGCCCAGGAGCCGCGCAGCCGCTCGCGTCCGATCCGGCCGTCCGCGAGGATGCGCAGCGCCGCGATCAGCTGGGTCTCGGCCCAGTCGCGGCGGCGGCCCTCGTAGGCCAGAGTGGCGAGCGAGCGGACGATGTCTCGGTCGCCCTGGATGGCGCCGTAGTCGGACTCCATGCCCCAGATGCCGACCAGGATCTCGCCCGGCACGCCCGAGCGCGCTTCGATGCGGCCGAGCCAGGAGCGCATGTCCCCGAACCGGGCGCGGCCAGCCTCCACCTTGGCCTCGGAGACCGCGCGCTGGACGTAGTCGCTGATCGGCCGCGAGAGTTCGGGCTGGCTGCGGTCGGCGGCGACGATGCGCTCGTCGGGGGTCAGGCCTGCCAGTTCCCGCCGCGCCACCGCCTCGGGCACGCCACCGGCGAGCGCGCGCGGCAGGAAAGCCTGAGCCCAGGCGTCGAAGCCGGGGTCGCCCGAGCGGGTCACCGGCAGGGCGAGCTCCACCGGCGCGCGGGGCGGGTCGGCCAGGGCGGCCAGGCTGGCGAACAGGAAGGCGCGGCGATGCATCTCGGGCAGGATAACGCCCGTGGACGCCGTTTGGGTCACAAAAGCGGGATCAAAGGCGGAGGCTCAGCCGTCCGCGCCGGGCTCGAAGCGGCGCACCCGCCGCGGCCCCTGCCACAGCTCCAGCGCGAATTCATGAGGGTGATCGGCAACACGGCGCATCGCATCGTCGTCATCGACGCATTCGAGGTCCATGGCGCGCGTGATCTTATCTTTTGAGCTGAAGAAATACAGCCGATACCAAGCCATCGCCCCCGCCCCCACGCAGGCCGCCGCTGGAACTCGCGCAGTATGGCGCGGCTTGTTTGACTTGGCGAGTCCCTGAGCGGCTTAGCGAACACAAGAAAGCCCCCGGCGGGAGGGGGTATTGACCGCCGGGGGCTGCTAGCGTGGAGATGGAGCGTTCACCTTGATGAACATGGAATGAACTGCCGATGAACGGCTTGGTTCCCGGCGTCGCGAGATTTTCTTAACCAAAGCGCTCGGGCGGGACCCGAATTGACCAGGGGGCGGCGTTCCCTTATATGCGCCCGCTTCCTAATCTCCCGTCCGCCCGGAGTTCCGGCGACGCTCAAAGACAGACGCCGCCATGAAGGTCCGCAGCTCGCTCAAGTCCCTGAAAAGCCGCCACCGCGACTGCAAGCTGGTGCGCCGCAAGGGCCGCATCTACGTGATCAACAAGACCGATCCACGGTTCAAGGCCAAGCAGGGCTGAGGCCCGCTTCCAGCTTCACATCACACGCAAGGTAGAGGCGGGCTGCAAAAGGCGTCCGGCCGTCGTCGCAATCCGGTGATCATTGACCCGCATCGGCGAACCCCTCCGGCGGTCCGCGGAAGGACGAGGCGGCGCCACATTAGGCGGAGCGCAGGCGGGTTAGCCGCTGCGCTCGACCGGCAGCGCCGGCCTGTCTAAAAGCGCGCATGAGCGACGCCCAAACCCCTGCCCGCCCGGAAGCCGCGGTGCTTGCCGACGTGGACCTGGCGCTCCGCGCCGACGACCTCGAGCGCGCGGCCCGCGTGGCCGAGCGGGCGGTCGAGGAGGGCTCCGGGCACCCCCTGCTGCTGGGTCTGGCCGCTTATCGCCTGAAGGAGCGGGGGCGGTTCGCCGAAGCGATCGACATGGCGGTGCGCGCCCATAAGACCGATCCCCAGGACGTGACCGTGCTGCGCGTGCTGGCCGACGCCCTGGCCCACCAGAACCGCTTCGACGAGGCGCTGAAGGTGCTGGATGAGGCCCTGCGGCTGAACCCCGACTATGCCGAGGGCCACTATGGCCGGGGCGTGGTGCTGGAGGCGCTGGGGCAGCTGCAGGGCGCGATGGATTGCTACCGGCGCGCCAACGAGCTGGAACCGAATTATCCGGGACCGTTGGCCGGCGCCGCATCGCTGGCGCTGCGCCTGGGCGAGTTCGAAAGGGCTCGGGGCGCGGCCGAGCAGGCGCTGAAGCTGGGGTCCAGGCGGTCCGGCGCGCTGCTCACCCTGGCGCAGCTCGACCTGGCGGAAACGCATCCGGAACACGCCCGCGTCCGCCTGGAGACGGCCCTGGCGGGCGGTGCGCTCACGGCGCTGCATGTGCCCGACGCCCGCGTCCTCCTGGGCGATGCGCTCGATGCGGAGGGCAAGCGAGCCGAGGCGTTCGCCTCCTGGTCGTCGGGCAAGGCGGCCTGGCGGGAGATGTACGCCTCCACCTATGCGCGGCCGGGGCTGGAGACCGCGCCGCAACTGGTGGCGCGGCTGACGCGGCAGTTCGAGGCGCTGTCGCCTGCCGTCTGGTCGGGTCCCGTAGCGGCCCCAGCCGAGCCGCCGCCCTGCCGCCAGCACGTCTTCCTGGTCGGCTTCCCCCGTTCGGGCACCACGCTGCTGGAGCAGGTCCTGGCGAGCCACGAGGACATCGTCACCCTGGAGGAGCGCGAGACCCTGATCGACGCCGAGGTGGACCTGATCAGCGCTCCGGACGGGCTGGAGTACCTGGCGGACCTGGAGGAGGCCGCCCTTGCCCGTTACCGCGACGGCTACTGGGGCCGCGTCGCCAGCTTTCGCCTGCCGACCCCCGGCCGGGTGTTCGTCGACAAGCTGCCGCTGAACTCGATCAAGCTGCCGCTGATCGCCAAGCTGTTCCCCCGGGCCAAGGTGCTGCTGGCGCGGCGCGATCCGCGCGACGTGGTGTTCAGTTGTTTCCGCCAGAACTTCAGGCCCAACGCCTTCATGCACGAGTTCACCACGCTCGAAGGCGCCGCGGGCCTTTACGACGCCGTGATGCGGCTGATGAGCCTCTACGAGGAGCGCCTGCCGCTCGACCGGCGCCTCGTGCGTTACGAGGATCTGGTGGCGGACTTCGAGGCGCAGACCCGCGCCGTTTGCGAGTTCCTGGGGGTGGCGTGGTCTCCGGCCATGGCGGACTTTGCCGAAACCGCCAAGGCCCGGCCGATCCGCACCCCCAGCGCAAGGCAGGTGGCCCGCGGCCTCTATGCGAGCGGGGTCGGCCGCTGGCGCCCCTATGCCGAGCAGCTGGCCTCGATCCTGCCGGTGCTTGAGCCATGGGTGGAGGCGTTCGGCTACGGCGAGACGGCCGCAGGCGCCGCCTAGCCATTCCCCCGCCACAAGCGCCCTTTAGGCTTTCCGCGATGACCAGACCTTCCCTCCCCCGCCGCCGGCTGCTCGGCCTCCTGTTCGGCGCGGCGCTTACCGCCGCCGCGCCCGCGGCCCTGGCGCAGGGCGGCCTGTCCGCCGACGACCAGGCGCTGGTGGCAAAGGCGCGCGCCTATCTCCAGGGCGTTGGCCAATTGCGCGGCCGCTTCACCCAGACCGACCCCGGGGGGCGCGTGTCCTCGGGCGAAATCTACATCGCGCGGCCGGGCAAGGCGCGCTTCGTCTACGATCCGCCCAAGGAGATGCTGATCGTCTCGGACGGGCGGCTGGTGTCGGTCTTCGACCGGCGGCTGAAGAGCTACAACCAATACCCGCTCGGGAAGACCCCGCTGTCGCTGTTCCTGGGTAAGGAAATCCGCCTGGACCGGGGCGTGGAGGTCACCGGCGTCACCCGCTTCGCGGGCGGCTTCGCCGTCACCGCCCGCGACAGCAGGCGCGAGACGCGCGGGACCATCACCTTGACCTTCGCCGACGATCCCGTGCGCCTGACGGATTGGACGGTCACCGACGCCCAGAGCGCGCGCACCCGGGTGAAGCTTTCCGGCCTGCGCGCCGCTTCGGGGCTCGACCCGTCGCTGTTCGTGGTGAGGAATCCGCTGAGAACGGCGGGGCGCTAGCTGTCGCAAAGCCGTCACAGGGAAGCGTTCACGCACCTGTGCATTGACTCTTGGGGGAACCGTGGCAATTCTGCCACGGAGGCTTCGGGCGCGCTGCCCGGCCTCCCGTGCCGGACCCTATCCCCTCCCGGCGGCGGCATGAGAGACCACCTCCTGAGCCCGGCCACCCACACGGTGCGCCGGGCCTCTTTTTGCGCCGACTCGCCTGAGCCCTTACCTCTCTCTCATGCGCCTGCGCATCGCCACCTGGAACATCAATTCCGTGCGTCTGCGCGCCGAGCAGGTCGCCCGCTTCGTGCGCGAGCACGCGCCCGACGTGCTGTGCCTGCAGGAGATCAAGTGCCGCAGCGGCGAGTTCCCCGAGGCGGCTCTGGTCGATGCCGGCCTGCCCTACCTGAAGGTCAACGGCCAGAAGGGGTGGCACGGCGTCGCCATCGCCTCGCGCCTGCCGCTGGAGCCCGCCCCACCGCTCGATATCTGCCGTGAGGGCCACGCCCGCTGCGTCGCCGCCCTGGTCGCGGGGGTGGAGGTGCACAACTTCTACATCCCCGCCGGCGGCGATACGCCCGACCGCAAGGCCAATCCCAAGTTCGACCACAAGCTGGACTTCTACGAGAAGCTCACGGCGAAGATGGCCGCGCGCGACCCAAAGGACCCGCTGGTCGTCGCCGGCGATCTGAACGTGGCCCCGGGCGAGCACGACGTCTGGAACCACAAGTATATGAGCAGAATCGTCAGCCACACGCCGGTCGAGGTGGAGGCGATGGAGCGGCTGAAGCGCTCCGCCGGCTTCATCGACCTGGTGCGCGAGGCGATCCCGGAGCCCCAGAAGCTGTTTTCATGGTGGAGCTACCGTGCGCTCGACTTCCGCAAGTCCAACCGTGGCCTGCGCCTCGACCACCTCTGGATCACGCCAGGTCTGAAGGACGCCGCCTTCCGCCAGGGCGCCGTCGCCGCTCGGGTCCATGACGATGTGCGCGAATGGGAGCGGCCGAGCGATCACGCGCCGGTGAGCGCGGACCTGGTTCTCTAAGGCTGCAGCCGGTAGCCGCCCGCCTCCGTAAGCAGCAGTTTCGCGCCTGATGGATCCGGTTCGATCTTCTGGCGCAGGCGGTAGACGTGGGTTTCCAACGTGTGGGTGGTGACGCCGGCGTTATAGCCCCAGACCTCGGTGAGCAGCTCCTCGCGCGGCACCGGCTTGGGGCCAGCGCGGTAGAGGTAGCGCAGGATGCTGGTCTCCTTCTCGGTCAGCCGCACCTTGCGGCCCTTGGGGTCGAGCAGCAGCTTGGCCGCGGGGCGGAATTCGTAGGGGCCGATGCGGAACACCGCGTCCTCGGACTGCTCGTGGGTCCGCAGCTGGGCCCGGATGCGCGCGAGCAGCACGGCGAAGCGGAACGGCTTGGTGACGTAGTCATTGGCCCCGGCGTCCAGGCCCGAGATGGTGTCGGAATCGGCCGAGGCGGCGGTGAGCATGATCACCGGTGTGGAGATCCCCGCCTCCCGGATGCGCCGGCAGGCCTCGCGCCCGTCCATCTGGGGCATGTCCACGTCGAACAGGATCAGGTCGGGCCGGTCCTCGCGCGCGCGGCGCACGCCCTCCGCGCCGTTCTCCGCCTGGATGGCGGCGAAGTCGGCCTCGAGCGCGATCTGTTCGGCCAGCGCCTCGCGCAGGTCGGCGTCGTCATCCACCACCAGGATCGTCTTGCGCGGGGCCATGGCGTCTAAATGCATTCGCGGCGGCTAAGCTCAACCCTGCGCCGGTTCGCGTGAACGCGGCCCGAATAGCGCCGAGCCCACGCGCACGGAGGTGGCGCCGAAGCGCACCGCCGTCTCGAAATCAGCGCTCATGCCCATCGACAGCCGGGCGAGGCCGTTGCGAGCGGCGATCTTGGCCAGCAGCGCGAAGTGCGGCCCACCGGGTTCGGCCTCCGGCGGGATGCACATCAGGCCCTCGATCCGCAGCCCATAAGTCTCGCGGCAGAGGTCGATGAAGGCGTCGGCTTCGGAAGGCGCCACGCCAGCTTTCTGCGGCTCCGCACCCGTGTTGACCTGCACATAAAGCCGAAGCTCCCGGCCCTGCTTCTGGATCTCGGAGGCGAGCGTGCGCGCCAGCTTCTCCCTATCGAGCGTCTCAATCACGTCGAAGAAAGCGACCGCTTCGGCGGTCTTGTTGGTCTGCAGCGGCCCGATCAGGCGCAGTTCAACCTCAGGCCGCCGCTCCGCCCAGCGCGCCCGCGCCTCCTGCACCCGGTTTTCGCCGAAGACGCGCTGGCCTGCTCCGAGCAGGGCCTCGACACGGGGCCACGGCTGCTGCTTGGAGACGGCGACCAGGGTCACTTCCTCCGCCCGCCGTCCGGCCGCGTCGGCCGCCTGGGCGATGCGGCCTAGGATGTCGGCGCGAGCGGCGGCTGGATCATCGGGAGGCGCCATGACGGCGGACTTAGCACGGCAGGCGGCGCTGCACCGCATCGCGGAGCGGCTGCACGGCAGCGCGCTAGTCCGGTACCCGCAAGCCGCGGCGCTGCCGCCGCTCGTGCTGATGACCGACCCTGCGCGCGTGCCTGACCCGGTGGCGGCGGCGGGACGGCTGCCGCCCGGTTCAGGCGTCGTCTACCGTGCGTTCGGAGCCTCCGGCGCGGAGGAGACCGCACGAGCCCTTGCCGAGGTCGCGCGGCGCAAGGGACTGGTCTTGCTGGTGGGCCTGGATTGGCGGCTGGCGCGGCGGGTGGGCGCGCGCGGCGTGCACCTGCCTGAGCGGCTGGCGCACCGCGCCCGGGCCGTCCGCTCCGCTTGGCCCAGCGCTCTGATCACCGCCGCCGCCCACTCCCGCTCCGGGCTCGCGCGGGCGGCGAGGTACGGCGCGGACGCCGCCTTCCTCTCGCTGGTGTTCCCGAGCGCCAGCCCGTCGGCGGCCGAATCGTTGGGTCCTCTCCGGTTCGCCGCCATGGCGCGCGCGGCCGCCTTGCCGGTGTATGCGCTGGGCGGCGTCGATGAAAAAAACGCCCCGGCGCTGGTGCGCTCGGGGGCGGTGGGGCTGGCTGCGGTCGGGGCGCTCGCCTAGAACTTGAAGGCCGTCTCCAGCTTGACCCTCGGCGCGCGCTCGCGCGGCGCGAGGCCGTTGCCCTCGCTGTTCTGGTCGCGCACGCTGACGCCGCCGCCGACGCGCAGGCCCGGCGTCACCTTGTAGTAGGCGCCTGCTCCGGCCTCGTTCCAGCCCATGTCGCGCAGTTGGCTGCGCTCGACATCGAGCTTCAGGCCCCACTTGCCCTTCTTAGCATCCCATTCCAGCGAGCGGGCGCTGCGCTGCGGGCCCCACTGGTTCAGGTCGCGGGTGAAGGCCTCGCGGCCGGTGAAGCTGGCGCCCGGAGCCGCCTTGGTTTCGGCGTGCGCGGCGGAAGCGGCCATCCCCATGAGGATCGCCGCCGCCAAGCCCGCCGAGGTCAGTCCCCTGGACATCGACCCTTACTACTTGCCCCTTTAGCCCCAGAATGCCCGTGACGGACGGAAGTTGCGCCCGCCGCGGACGGCTTGGTGCCGATTAAAGACCGCCTCTCGTGGGGGTCAACCGGGCCGCTGCATTCGGTGGGAGTCTGTGGCCCCCGCGCCACGTCCACTTGCGGGTTGGTCGGCGGCTTTTCATGCTGTAAGCGGCGTGGCGGGCGTGAACGCCGCCTTTGGGGCGGCGGCAAAGGCGTTTGGAGCGGAATAGCATGACGTCGAAGCGTGTCATCACTCTGGCGGCGGCCGCGATTCTTGCGGCCGGACTCGCCGGCTGCGGCACGGTGCGCCGGGTTCTGCCCGGCGGCGGCGAGCGCGAGGCGGCGGCGCCCGCGGGCCCGACGCCGACCATAGGAGTGAACGGCTACCTCTGGCGCGCCACGCTGGACACCCTGGCGTTCATGCCGATGGCCAGCGCCGACCCGTGGGGCGGAACGGTGATCACCGACTGGTATTCCAGCCCGGAGAAGCCGGACGAGCGGTTCAAGGCCACCGTCTACATCCTCGACACGCGGCTGCGGGCGGACGGGCTGAAGGTGGCGATCAGCAAGCAGCTGCGCGCGCCGGACGGCTCCTGGCAGCCGGCGGCGGCTTCCCCCCAGACCGAGCAGGACATCCAGAACGCCATCCTGACCCGGGCGCGCCAGCTGCGCCTGTCCAACGTCAACGGCTAAGGTCCGGCCCCGCCCTTCATGGCCCGCTACAATCCGAAGCAGGTCGAACCCAAATGGCGCGCCGCTTGGGACGCGGCCGGCGTTTTCCGCGCGCGCGGGCCGGAGGAGTCCGGCGGCAAGCCGAAATACTACGCGCTGGAGATGTTCCCCTACCCCTCGGGGCGCATCCACATGGGCCACGTGCGCAACTACGCCATGGGGGACGTGGTCGCGCGGTTCATGCGCGCCAAGGGCCACGAGGTGCTCCACCCGATGGGCTGGGACGCCTTCGGCATGCCGGCCGAGAACGCGGCGATGGAGCGCGGGGTCCATCCCAAGGCCTGGACCTACGAAAACATCGCCGCCATGCGCGGACAGCTGCAGGCGCTGGGCCTGTCGCTCGACTGGTCGCGCGAGTTCGCCACCTGCGACCCCGAATACTACGGCAAGCAGCAGCAGTGGTTCATCGAGCTGTGGAAGGCGGGCCTGGTCTACCGCAAGGAGGGCGTGGTCAACTGGGACCCGGTCGACCAGACGGTGCTGGCCAACGAGCAGGTGATCGACGGGCGCGGCTGGCGCTCGGGCGCCCTGGTCGAGAAGCGCGAGCTGACCCAGTGGTTCCTGCGCATTACCGACTACGCCGAGGAGCTGCTGGAGGGCCTGAAAGGCCTCGACCGCTGGCCCGACAAGGTCCGGCTGATGCAGGAGAACTGGATCGGCAAGTCGCGCGGCCTGCGCCTGCGCTTCGACTTCGCGCCGCGAGCCGACGCGGCCTTCGGCGAGGGCGTGGAGGTCTACACCACCCGCCCCGACACCCTCTATGGCGCGAGCTTCGTCGCCGTGGCCCCCGACCATCCGCTGGCCGAGGCGCTCGCCGCCCGCGATCCGCGCGTGGCCGAGTTCATCACAGAGGTCCGCAAGGGCGGAACCTCCGAAGCCGAGATCGAGGCGGCGGAGAAGGTGGGCTTCGACACCGGGCTGGAGGTCGTCCACCCATTCGACCCCGAGTGGCGCCTGCCGGTGTGGATCGCGAACTTCATCCTGATGCACTACGGCACGGGCGCCATCTTCGGCTGCCCGGCGCACGACCAGCGTGACCTCGACTTCTGCCGCAAGTACGGCCTGCCGGTGAAGCCGGTGGTGCTGCCGGAGGGCGCCGACCCAGAAACCTTCGGCGTGGCCGCCGAGGCCTACACCGCCCCCGGCCGCATCTATCATTCCGAATTCCTGGACGGCCTGCCGGTGGACGAGGCGATCGCCGCCGCCGTCGCCCGCGTCGAGGCCGACGGGCGCGGCGAGGGCGCCACCGTTTATCGCCTGCGCGACTGGGGCGTTTCGCGCCAGCGCTACTGGGGCTGCCCCATCCCGTTCGTCCACTGCGAGGCTTGCGGCCCCCAGCCCGTGCCAGAGGGCCAGCTCCCGGTCGTCCTGCCCGAGGACGTGAGTTTCGACCGTCCCGGCAATCCGCTGCTCCGCCACCCCACCTGGCGCGACGGGGCCTGCCCGAACTGCGGCGGCAAGGCCCTGCGCGAGACCGACACGCTCGACACCTTCGTCGACTCCTCCTGGTACTTCGCCCGCTTCACCAACCCCCACGCGGACGAGCCCATCGACAAGGCCGCCGCCGACCACTGGCTGCCGGTCGACCAGTACATCGGCGGGGTCGAGCACGCGGTGCTGCACCTGCTCTACGCCCGCTTCATCTCCCGCGCATTGACCGATCAAGGGCTCCTGTCGGTTCGGGAGCCGTTCGCCGGCCTGTTCACCCAGGGCATGCTCACGCACGAGACCTACCGCTCGACCGCCGACGGCCGCTGGCTCGCGCCCGACGAGGTGGAGTTCCGCGATGGGCGCATGGTCGAGGCGGTCAGCGGCCAGCCGGTCGAGCTAGGCGGCATTGAGAAGATGTCGAAGTCGAAGAAGAACGTGGTGTCGCCCGAAGCCATGACCGAGGCTTACGGCGTGGACGCCTGCCGGCTGTTCCTGATGAGCGACTCGCCGCCCGAGCGGGACGTGCAATGGACCACCGGCGGCGTCGAAGGCGCCTCCCGCTTCGTCAGCCGTGTCTGGGCCGAGTTCGACAGTCAGCCGCAGGGGCCCCACGAGGGTGATCCCGCCTCCGACCCAGGCGCGCTTGAGCTGCTGCGGACCACCCACCGCACGATCAAGGCCGTGACCGAGTCGATCGAGGGCTTCCGCTTCAACTCCGGCATTGCCCGGCTCTACGAGTTCCTGAACGCGCTGCGCGCCGCGCCGGCCGAAGGCGCTTCCCCGGCCCTGCTGGCGGCGCGCGCGGAGGCGCTTTCCGCCATGGCGCGGCTGATCGGGCCGTTCACGCCGCACCTGGCGGAGGAGAGCTGGGCGCGGCTCGGCGGCGAAGGCATGGTGGTGGAGGCGCCCTGGCCGGCGTATGAACCGGCGCTCGCGGAGGACGACACCGTCGTGTTGCCCATCCAAGTCAACGGCAAACGGCGAGACGAACTCGTTGTCGCCAAGGGCGCGGCGAAGGATGTTGTGGAGCAGGCCGCCACGGCGAATGCCGCGGTCCAGGCTTATTTGACCTCAAACAACCTCTCGATCACCAAGGTGATTGTGGTGCCAAACCGCATCGTCAACATCGTGGCGGGATGAGGTGATGCCCGCCCGCGCCCTGACCGCCGCCCTCCTCGCCGCAACGGCGATCGCCCTCTCAGCCTGCGGCTTCACCCCACTTTACGCCACTCCCGGGGTCACCCCGAACCTAGCCTCCATCGAGGTGGTCACGCCGGAGGGCCGCACGGGACACCTGCTGGCCGAGCAGTTGCGCGAGGAGTTGGCGGTCGGCGCCGAACGCGCGCCCGCCTATCGCCTGAACCTGGCGGTGGACGAGAAACGTTACGCGCGCGGCCTGCAGGTCGAGGACGTGGCCAGCTGGTACGAACTGTCGGTGCGGGTCAGCTACAGCCTGGTCGAAATCGCCACCGGCCAGACCGTCGCGGCAGGTGTGGCGCCGGTCAGCGTCAGCTACAACGCCGTGCGTGACCCCTACGCTGGCATCACCGCCCAGCAGGACGGCCAGGAACGCGCCGCGCGCGAAGCGGCCACCCGCCTGCGGCTGGAACTGTCGCGTTACTTTGCCAGCCGTGGTGCGGAACCTCGCCCTTCAACAGGCTCAGGGTGAGGTTCCTTGTTGGCGAGGCCTATAAGCAGCCCTCATCCTGAGCCTGTCGAAGGACAAGGGCGGCCCCTTTGAACCTCAGCAAGCGCCCCGACATAGAGCGCTTCCTCGGTAGCCCTCCGAAGGAGGTGCGCGCGGCGCTGATCTACGGCCGCGACCGGGGCCAAGTGCGCGAGCGGGCGGACGCGCTGGCCAAGAAGGCCACCGCCAATCCCGACGATCCCTTCGACGCGGCGCTGCTGACCGAGGCCGACCTCGACGACGGCGGACGCCTCGAAGGCGAGCTCTCCGCCATCTCGATGATGGGGGGACGCCGCCTGATCCGCCTGCGCCTCGACAGCGACAAGGCGGCCGCCGACAAAACCGCCGCCGAGGCGCTGAAGGCCCACGCCGACGGCGCCTTCAACCCCGACGCCTTCTTCCTGGTCGAGGCCGGCGAGCTCCGTCGCGACTCCGCGATCCGCAAGGCAGCCGAGACTGCCAAGGCCGCCGCCGCCATTCCCTGCTACGAGGACGAGCCGGGCGACTTGGCGCGCCTGGCGCGCGAGGCGCTGGCGAAGGACGGGGTGGGCCTCACGCCCGATGCGCTCCAGGCCTTCGTCGAGCGGATGCCCAAGGTGCGGGGCGTGGCGCGCCAGGAGATCGAGCGGCTGGCGCTTTACCTCGGCCCTGGCTCGGGCGCGCAGGCCACGATCGACCAGTTGGACGCCTTCCTCGGCGTCGAGCCCGAAGCCTCCCTCAGCGACTCCGCCGCCGCGGCCTTCGGAGGCCGGCTGGGCCCAGCCCACGCGGGCCTGCGCCGCGCCTTCGCCGAGGGCGAGAGCGGCCCCGCGGCCGTCCGCGCGCTTGGCATGTACATGGGACGCCTGCGCCGCACCCTGATCCTGTCGAAGTCGGGCGCTGGTTTGCAGGAAGCCGCCAAGGCCTCGGGCGTCTTCTGGAGGGCCGAGCGCGAGTTCCTGCGCCAGGCCCGCGCCTGGAGCCTCGACGCGATCGAACTGCTCCAGCCCGAGGTGCTGGACGCGGACCGCCGCTGCAAAACCGCCGGCAGCCCCGACGCCTTGATCGCCGAGCGCCTGTTCATGACCGTCGCCGCCCGCGCCAAGCGGCTCGGCCTCTAGCGCCGGAGCCGGCCCGGATGTGCAATTCCTACGCGGCCACCCTCGGCTACCGCGAGTACGTTGAGGCGTTCAGCCACACCCGCTTTCCACTCAGGTGGCCCGCCCCGCACGCCGCCCCCAACCTCGAGCCGCGTGATCCGGTGCGGCCGACCGACCCCGCGCCGATCATCCGCGCGCGCGAAGACGGCGTCGAGCTGGCGCAGCTTAAGTGGGGCTTCCGGCCGCCCGCGCCCAAGCGGCCGCCGGTCATCAACTTCCGCTCGGAAGGACGGCGATTCGGCTCCAACCGCTGCCTCATCCCCGCGTCGCACTTCTACGAGTACACGGGCGAAAAGTACCCGAAGACGCGGTGGAAGCTGACCCTGAACGGCGAACCCTGGCTCTGCTTCGCTGGTCTTTGGCGGCCGGCGGAGGGGGACTGGCCCGAGAGCTTCACCATGCTGACCACCGGCCCCGGGCCCGACATCGCGCCCTATCACGACCGCCAGCCGGTGGTGCTGGCGCGGAAGGACTGGATCACGTGGCTCGACCCCGCCGCCGACACGGCCGGATTGTTGCGGCCAATGGAGGCGGGGATGCTGCTGGTCGTCCAGGATTCCGCCCCGCCCGCGGGCGCGCTGATCTAGCGGTCGAAGTTGGCCGCACGGTCGCGGTCAAAGGCGGAGGGCCCGCGCGGGGGCGCGGGCCCTCCCTTCGCCGGGAGGTGAGGCGCGTCTTCAGGCCCCGACGAAGAAGTCCGAGGAGTCCAGCTGCGACTTGTCGAAGCCCTCCAGCCGCACGACCTCGCCGGTGTCGAGCGTGATGACCACGTCGTCGCCCACCTGGTCGGCATGGTTGATGATCTGCTGGGGCGTGAGGCCGAAGTTGGTGAAGTCCAGCTTGTCCACGCCGTCCTGGAAATCGGTGACCCGGTCGGTCCCGCCCTGGCGGTTGAAGATGAACCGGTCGCTGCCCGACCCGCCGGTGAGCACGTCGTTGCCGTGGTCGCCGCGCAGGCGGTCGTTGCCCGACCCGCCGTCGAGCGTGTCGTTGCCCTTGTCGCCGCGCAGGCGGTCGTTGCCGCCGCGACCGATCAGCTGATCGTCACCGCCGCGGCCGCGGATCTCGTCGCCGGCGTCCGTGCCGACCAGCCGGTTGTTGTTGTCGTTGCCTTCGATCTTGGCCATCTGGGAGCTCCCGTCGTTATCCATCCGCTCCGAAGTGGAGCGGACCGATAACGACGCAGCCCGCCGGGCTATTCCCGCCGGCGTTAAGATCGGCGGGAATAGCCCGGATTGACGGTCAGGCGACGAAGGAGAAGTCGTCGATCGACAGCTGGGCAACGCCGTCGAGGGTGGCAATCAGGTAGGGGTCGTGCAGCGAGCCCGTGCCGTCTTGGTCGAACCACAGCCGGTGGGTGTCGGTTTCGAACAGGAACACCGGCTTGGCGTTGCCCGGCTGAGGGTCGGCGGCGTTGACGATCTGGAAGTCCGCCGTGCTCTCGAATCCGAAGTCGTAGAGCGAGATCTCCAGCGCGTCCTCGCCGCGGGCGAAGTCGGTGATGATGTCCGCCGGCCAGTAGGTGCTGAGGAAATCGTAGCCGTTGTCCAGCACGAACACGTCGCCCCCCGCGCCGCCAGTCAGCCGGTCCGCGCCGTAGCCGCCGTCCAGCCAGTCGGCGCCGCCGCGGCCATTCAGGGTGTCCCCGCCGTAGCCGCCCTGGAAGTAGTTGGTGTTGGCGTCGCCAAGGAACACGTCGTCGTCGTCGGTGCCGACGAACAGCTCGATGTTGCTGAAGGTGTCCTTGACCGCATCGCCATCGTTGTCGCCCTGGGACTCAAGGTCGACATAAGCGGAGAGCCAGCCGGCGCCGAAGTCGACGGTGTCGAAGTCGCCGCCGCCGTTCACCACGTCCCTGGCGTTGTCGTAGGACAGGCTGAAGTAGTCGTCGCCTGCCTCGCCGTTGTACTTGTCCGCGCCTTCGTCGCCGTAGAAGTTGTCGGCGCCGGTCCCGCCGTTGCAGGTGTCGTCGCCCTCGTCGTCCCAGAAGGAGTCGTCGCCCTCGCCGCCATTGGACACGTCGTTGCCAACCTCGCCGCGCAACTCGTCGTCGCCGCCGCCGCCGGTCAGGCTGTCGCCGCCCGCGCCGCCGTAGAGCGTGTCGTCCAGCCCGCCGCCGGTGACCTTGTCCACGCCCGAGCCGCCCTGGAACTCCAGGAACTCGAAGCCGTCCACACGCGCCCCGTTGGCCAGCGTGGTCACCGCCGTGGTCAGGGTGTAGTTCACTCCGGTCGCGGAGTAGCCGAAGGACAGGCGCAGCACGTCGAAGCCCGCGCCGCCGACCGCGGTGTCGCCGACGCCGATGGAGATGGCGTCGTTGCCGTCGCCGCCGTCCACCGAGTCCTTCCAGGTGGAGTCGTTGTCCGACCCGCCGGTGGTGAAGTACGAATAGTACTGCGAAGCCAGGTAGTCGTCGCCCGCGCCGCCCAGCACCGTGTCGGCGCCTTCGCCGCCATCCAGTTCGTCGTCGCCGGACACGCCCTGGAGATTATCGTTGCCTTCGTCGCCGTAGACGTTGTCGTCGCCGGCGTCGCCGCTGATCTGGTCGGCGGCCTCGCCGCCTTCGATGTAGTCGTCGCCGGCGCCGCCCTTGATCGTGTCCTTGCCGGAGGTGAGGTAGTCGTCGCCGTCGATGTCGTCGTCGCCGTTGCCGCCATCGATGAAGTCGTCCCCGGCTCCGCCGTTCAGGTCGTCCAGCCCGCTCATGCCGTAGAGCTTGTCATTGCCGGCGCCGGCGTCGAATGCGTCGTCGTGGCGCCAGCCGGTCAGCTTGTCTCCGAAGTCGGTGCCGGTGATGTCGTACTGCTCGACGTTGACGATGCTCAGGCCGCCGAGCGCAACGTAGGTGTTCAGGTGGTCCTGCGCGGTGAACACCAGCGAGCGGCCGGAGTCCGAGTAGTCGGCCAAGAGCCGGTCAATGCCCGCGCCGCCGTCGACGGTGTCGTTCTTCAGTTCCGCGTAGGAGCCGGCGTGAAGGTCGTCGTCGCCCGAGCCGCCGTCGATCGAGTCCTTTCCCGCGCCGCCCGACAGGTCGTCGTCGCCCGATTCGCCGAACAGGCGGTCGTCGCCCTCCTCGCCGTAGAACCAATCGTCGTTGTAGCCGCCGTACAGGCTGTCGTGGCCGCCGCCGCCCTCGGCGTAGTCGTCGCCGTAGCCGCCGTGGAAGATGTCGTCGGCGTTGCCGAAATACTGGTAGTCGTTGTTGTAGGTGCCCGTGACGTTGGCCATGAGTGACGCCCCCTTAGATTAGCGTGGAATTGAACCGCCTCTTATCGCGGAGAAGCTGAAGGTCAACGTTCCGCAAGCAAGATGAGCGGGAATTAATTGTCGCAGGACGCAGTCATTCGAAGAACTTGATTATCCGAAATGTCGCGTCAGCCCGCCGAAGGCGGCTTCACCGTCAACTGGTCGAACACCAGCCGCCAGCCCTCGGGCCGCCGCTGCCACACCCGCACGTAATACCCCGCGCGCGGGGAGCCCTCCTGCTCGAGATCGGCCGAGCCGTAGGTCCAAGCCAGATCGCCGGCTTTCGAGGCTGCGCCGCCAAAGTGTTTGAAACCAATGACCGTTGGGCGCGCGCCCAACGCCTGGACACGGGCGGCGGCGGTGGTCGCGGGCGGCAGGGGCGGCTGGTGCACCCTGGAGTCAGTGGCCAGCGCTTTCAGCAGCGCGGCGCGCGCGTCGGCCCGCGCCCGTGCGGCGAGCGCCGCCTCCGCCGCCTTGACCTGCTCCATGGCCGCTTCGGGCGGGATCGGCGCCGCGGCGGAGACGGGAAGATAACCAGGCTCGGCCTCGGGACCGGGCTCGTCCTTCGACGGGACCTGGGCGCCGCCATCGTAGATCCACTTCCACGAGCCGTCGGCTTGCTTCTTCCAGATGGTGAAGTAGTGGCCGGTGCGCTGGTCGCCCCGCTCAACCGCGCCGGTGGTGAAGCCGAGGTCGCCGGACTGGGCCACGCCCGCCCAGCGCGGCCACCACTTCAACGGCGTCGCGGGCTTGGTCGGGTCGGAATCGGGCGCGGCGCCGTAGACGGCGTGCGCCTTGACGGGGTCTGGGTCGAACACAATGGCGTCCGGCGCCGACCACTTCAGAAACGAGCGCTTCACCCCCATCGCCAGGCCATCGCGGGCGAAGGCGCGTTCGGCTGCGACGACTTCGGCGGCGTCGGCGGCGTCGGCGCGCGAAGCCCCTCCGGCCAGCATGAGCAGGGCGAGGGCGAGGCTGAGGCTGCGGGTGAACATGGGCGGCTCCTTGAGGGGGAGCCAAAGGTCCGGCCGCGCCGGCTGTCGAGGCGGCGTAGACGAAGGCGGCGGAGCCTGCGACGAGCGTCGCGCTTCAGACGGTCTCCAGCGTGATGCTGGTGTTGGTGTAGACGCAGATCTCTGCCGCGATCTCCAGCGCGCGCCGCGCGACCTGTTCGGCGGAAAGGCCGGTGTCGTAGAGCGCCCGCGCCGCCGCCAGGGCGAACGGGCCGCCCGACCCCACCGCCGCCACGCCCGACTCCGGCTCCAGCACGTCGCCCGCGCCGGTGACGGTGTAGAGCGACTGGCTGTCGGCGCAGATCAGCATGGCTTCCAGCTTCTGCAGGTATTTGTCGGTGCGCCAGTCTTTGGCCAGCTCCACGCAGGCGCGGGCGAGCTGGTCGGGGTACTGCTCGAGCTTCTTCTCCAGCCGCTCGATCAGGGTGAAGGCGTCCGCCGTGGCGCCGGCGAAGCCCGCCACCACCTTGCCGTCTGCTAGCCGCCGCACCTTGCGGGCGTTGCCCTTGACCACCGTCTGGCCCATCGACACTTGGCCGTCGCCGGCGATCACGGTCGAGCCGCCCTTCTTGACGGCGACAATGGTGGTGCCATGCCAGGGGCCGGACGAGGCGTTGCTCATGGCGCCGATGTGGCGAGCGCTCCGGTGACGGTCAAGGCGAACGACAGGCAGGCGGAGCCGGAGGCGACAGCCCGGGTGCGCGCGGCGCTGGAGGCGCGCGGCTGGACCGGGGAAATCCTCGGGTTCCCCGAAGGGACCGCCAGCGCCGCCGACGCGGCCGCCGCGATCGGCTGCGCACTCGCCCAGATCGCCAAAACCATCGTGTTCCGTTCGGAGGACGGGCCGGTGCTGGTGGTCGCCTCGGGCACCAATCGCGTGGACCGGGCAAAGGCGGAGGCCGCGCTCGGCCGCAAGCTGCGCGGCGCTGGGGCGGAGTGGGTGCTGGAGCACACCGGCTTTCCCGCAGGCGGGGTCGCGCCAGTTGGCCACGCCTCGCCCCCTCCCGCGCTGATCGACGAAGACTTGGCCCGTTTCGAGGTGGTGTGGGCGGCGGCGGGGTCGCCGATGCATGTGTTCCGGACCAGCGCCGGCGAACTCGTCCGGCTGACCGGCGGCCGGTTGGCGGAGGTGCGGCAAGCCCCATGACCGTCGCCTTCTCCGACGCCGAACTCGACCGCTACGCCCGCCAGCTGGTGCTGCGCGAGATCGGGGGCGCCGGACAGCAGAAGCTAAAAGCCGCGCGGGTGCTGATCGTGGGCGCCGGCGGCCTGGGCTCTCCCGCGGCGCTTTATCTCGCGGCGGCGGGCGTGGGGGTGATCGGCCTGGCCGATCCCGACGAGGTCGCGGTCTCCAACCTGCAGCGGCAAATCCTGTTCGGTCTGGAGAACGTAGGACTCCCCAAGGTGGAAGCCGGGGCGGCGCGGCTGGCGGAGCTAAATCCGTTCGTGAAGGTTCGCCCGCTTCGGGCGCGGATCGACAGCAGCAACGCCGCCGAAGTCGCCGCGGGTTTTGACCTGGTGCTCGACGGCACGGACGACTTCGCCAGCCGATTCGCCGTCAACGCCGGCTGCTATGCCGCGAGCCGCGCGCTGGTGTCGGGCGCGATCGGCCGGTGGGCCGGACAGGTCGCGGTGTTCGAGGCGGGGCTGACGCGAGGCCGGCCGCTCGCCGAACGCAAGCCCTGCTACCAGTGCCTCGTGCGAGAAGCGCCGCCCGAAGCGGAAACCTGCGCCGCCGTCGGCATACTAGGCGCACTGGCGGGGGTGGTGGGCGCGATGATGGCGGCCGAAGCGGTGAAGCTGATCACCGGAGCCGGAGAGCCCCTCTCCGGAAGGCTGCTGCTTTACGATGCCCTGACGGCCGAAGCGCGGACGGTGGCGCTGCATCCGGACCCCCGGTGCCCGGTTTGCGGGACGGCCTAGGCGCCTTCGGCGCGAAGCGGGCGGGAGAGCAGGGCCTCGATGGCGGCGTCCACCTCCACCTCGCCCGCGAGGATGGCGGCGACGGCTTCGCTGATCGGCGTCTCCACCCCGAGCTTCGCCGCCAGCTGGCGCACGGCGGGGGCGGAGGCCACGCCTTCGGCCACCGTCAGCTTACCGGCCAGCGCCTCCTCCAGCGTCTGGCCCCGCCCCAGCGCCAAGCCGACGCTCATGTTGCGCGACTGTGGGCTGGAGCAGGTCAGCACCAGGTCGCCCAGGCCGCACAGCCCCGCCGCCGTCTCCGCCCGGCCGCCCAGCGCCACCGCCATGCGCGTCAACTCGGCGAAACCTCGGGTGATCAGGCCGGCATGGGCTGAGCGCCCCAGCCCCTTCCCCTCGACGACGCCGCAGGCGATGGCCAGCACGTTCTTGATCGCGCCGCCGGCCTCGGCTCCAATCATGTCGTCGGCGAGGTAGGGGCGGAAGGCAGGGCCGGCGATCGCCTCCGCCACCTCCAGCGCCAGGGTCTCGTCGGGACAGGCCAGGGTGACGGCGCAAGGCAGACCGCGCGCCACCTCGCCGGCGAAGCTTGGTCCCGACAGCACCAGCAGCCGCGCCCGCGGTAGCGCCTCGGCCGCCACTTCGGTCATCAGCTCCAGCGTCCCCTGCTCGATGCCCTTGGCGCACAGGATCAGGGGCAGGCCCGGAGGCGCGGCGGCGGCGAAAGCCCGCAGCGTGGCGCGCAGGTGCTGGGCCGGCGGCACGGCAAGCACAAAGTCACAACCGCCGAGATCGGCCAGTTCGGTGGTGGCGCCGACCGCCTCGTGCAGCGCCACGCCGGGGAGGAACAGCGGGTTCTCGCTCCTCGACGCGATCGCCTCCACCACCTCCGGCTCGCGCGCCCACAGCGTCACGTCCAGCCCGGCGCGGGCGCAGACCTGAGCCAGCCCGGTGCCCCAGGCTCCCCCGCCGATCACACCTGCCCGGCGCAGACTCACGCCTTGGCCCCCTTGCGCCCGGCGACATGCGCCGGCCGCTCCGCCGCCGCCTTGGCGTCCAGCGGCCAGCGCGGCCGGGTGGGCGCGCCGAGGCCGTCCGCCAGCCCCGCCCGCAGCCGCTCGGCGGCGGCGAGCGCGATCATGGCGGCGTTGTCGGTGCAGTACTTCAGCGGCGGGGCGGTAAAGGAGAAGCCGTGCGCGGCGGCCGTTTCCGTCAGTCTCCTGCGGACCTCGCCGTTGGCTGCTACCCCACCGGCAACGGCGAAGCGGAGCGGCCCGCCCGCGCGGCGGCGCGCGTAGGCGGCCATGGCCCGGGCGGTGCGATCGGTCAGTTGGCGGGAGATGGCCGCCTGGGCCGCGGCGGCGAGGTCGCGCCGCTCGTCTTCGGTGCGCACCGTCTCCGCGAGGCGGGCGGCGGCCGTCTTCAGGCCGGAGAAGGAGAAGTCGCAGCCCTCGCGCCCCAGCAGCGCGCGCGGGAGTGGGAAACGCGCAGGGTCGCCGCCCTGGGCCAGCCGCTCTAGAGCCGGACCGCCGGGGTAGCCGAGGCCCAGGCTCTTGGCGATCTTGTCGAAGGCCTCGCCGGCGGCATCGTCGACCGTTGTGCCGAGCCGGTGCGCCCGGCCGACGCCCTCCACCTCCAGCAACTGGCAGTGGCCGCCGGAGACCAGTAGCAGCAGGTAGGGGAAGGGCAGGTCCTCCGTCAGCCGGGGAGACAGGGCGTGGCCCTCCAGGTGGTTTACCGCGACCAATGGCAGCCCCCGCGCCAGCGCGATCGCCTTACCGGCCGACAGGCCGACCATGACCCCGCCGACGAGGCCCGGCCCGGCCGTGGCCCCTACCCCGTTCAACCCGTCGAACCCGACCCCCGCCTCATCCAGCGCGCGGCCGATGACGCTGTCGATGATCTCCACATGCGCGCGCGCGGCGATCTCGGGCACCACGCCGCCGTAGGGCGCGTGCGCCTCCAGCTGGCTGGCCACCACCGAAGACAGCACCTCCGCGCGGCCGGTTTCCGGCAGACGCACCACCGCCGCGGCGGTTTCGTCGCAGCTGGTTTCGATGCCGAGGACGGTCAGGCCGACCATGCGTTCTCCTCCGGCTGGTCAGCCGGCGCCTTGGCGAGTAGCTGTCCGCCCGTGCCCTCGCAAGCGACCATCCGCATCGGAACCCGCGCCTCCCGCCTGGCCCAGGCCCAGTCGCGGATGATGCAGGCCTGCATCGCGCGCGCGCTGGGCGCGCCGCCCGAGGCCGCCGAAGAGGTCGCGCCGCTGGTCCTGATCACCACCTCCGGCGACCGCATCCAGGACCGGCGCCTGCTTGAGTCTGGTGGCAAAGGCCTGTTCGTCAAGGAGATAGAGGAGGCGCTGCTCGACGGGCGCATCGACTGCGCGGTGCATTCGATGAAGGACATGCCGGCCGAGCTGCCCGATGGCCTGGTGATCCCAGCCGTGCCGGAGCGGGAGGATCCCCGCGACGCCTTCATCAGCGGGTGTTCGGCGACGCTCGAGGAGCTGGCGCCGGGCGCCCGGCTCGGCACTGCCAGCCTCCGCCGCCAGGCGCAGGCGCTCCATCGCCGTGCGGACCTCAAAGTTGAGATGCTGCGGGGGAACGTGGACACACGCCTGCGCCGGCTAGAAGCGGGCGACTTCGATGCAATCCTGCTCGCTGCGGCGGGGCTGAACCGGCTCGGGCTGCACGGCTGCGCCAAGAGCTTCATCGATCCGGTAGAAGCGCCGCCCGCGCCGGGCCAAGGCGCGTTGGCGATCGAGACGCGCGCGAGGGATGCAGGCGCGGACTGGCTGGCGGCGCTGCACCACCCGGCCACGGCGGTCGCGGTCGCGGCCGAGCGCGGGGCCATGTACGCGCTCGAGGGTTCCTGCCGCACCGCCATCGGCGCTTACGCCCGGTTCGAAGTCGAGCGGCTGGCGCTGACGGTGGAGGCGCTGGTCCCCGACGGCTCCGCCCGCTTCCGCCGTGAGGGCGCCATCGCGGCGCCGGTCACCGTGGAGGCGGCCACCGCCCTCGGCCTCGAACTAGGGCGCGAGGTGAAGGCGGAGGGCGGCGCGCGCCTGGTCTACTGATGCGCCTGTGGGTCACCCGGACCGCGCCTGACGCCGAAGCGACGGCCGAGCGGCTGCGCGCGGTCGGCCACGAGCCGTTGGTGGCGCCGGTGCTGGCGGTGGAGCCGGGGGCCACGGAGCTTCGCCTCGACGGCGTCGCGGCGCTGGCCTTCACCAGCCGCAATGCGGTCGCAGCATTTCCCCCCGGGCTCATCGCGCACGCGCCCAAGGTGTTCACCGTCGGCGCGGCCACCGCCGAAGCCGCCAGCGCCGCCGGCTTCGGCGAGGTCTTGAGCGCCGATGGCGACGGCCTCGCGCTTGCCGAGTTGATCGCCGCCCACGCGGGCGCGCTAGAGGGGGAGGTCCTGCATCTCGGGCCCGAGGAGCCCGCCTTCGATCTCGTCGGCGCATTGTCGGCGAAAGGCGTTCCGGCACGGCATCTGCCGCTCTACAGAACCCGTACGCTGCCCATGACGGACGAGGTGCGCGCCGCCTTGAATGGCGCGGCCGCGCCCCTCGATGGGCTGGTCGTCCACTCCCCTAAGGGCGCCCGCCAAGCGGCGGAGCTGCTGGTCAGTCAGCCGCGGCGCGGCGAGCTCACCGCCTTCGCCATCTCCGAGACCGCCGCCGCGCCCTTGCGGTCGCTGGGCCTTGGCGCCGTTCACGCGGCGGCCGCGCCCAACGAGGAAGCCCTGCTCGCTCTGATCGAGCACGGGCCCGCGCGCCCGCTGCTTAGTCCGCTGTTCTGGGCGCTGCTGGGGTTTGGGCTGTTGTGCGTGCTCGGCGGCGCCGCGGTCGCCCTGCTTGGCCCCCGCCTGTAGCCGAGGCTTGGCGCCTCCCGGCCCCGCCGCTACATAGCCGCTTCGCACCGGGCCGCCTTAGCTCAGCCGGTAGAGCGGCGCATTCGTAATGCGTAGGTCGCGTGTTCGAGTCACGCAGGCGGCACCAGCTTCAGCAGAGTGTTACAAACCGGCTGGCGGCGCTCGGCGCGGGCGGCTAATGCTCCGGCCACGGACGGACCGGCCCGGAGTCGCAGGCGATGATGCAGTGGTTCCAGGCGGTCATGCCGAAGAACGACCGGTTCTTCGAGCTGTTCGACGCGCATGCCCGCACCCTCGTAGACGCGGCCGGCGCGCTGCGCGCCATGCTCGACGGGGGCGAGAGCGTGCCCGCCCGTTGCGCCGAGATATCCGATCATGAACACGCCGCCGACGACGTGGCGCGCGAGGTGCTGCTGGCGGTGCGGCGCAGCTTCATCACCCCCTTCGACCGGAGCGACATCCGGGGGCTGACCAACTCGCTCGACGACGCCGTCGACCAGATGCACAAGACCGGCAAGGCGGTGACCCTGTTCGAGCTGCGCGAGTTCACCGCGCCCATGCGCGAGCTCGGCGACATCGTGGTGGAAGGCTCACGCCTCACCGCCGAGGCGGTGGCGCTGCTGCCGCAGATGCAGCGCAATTCGACGCGGCTGAACGAGCTGACCGAGCAGATCACCCGGCTGGAGTCGCGCTCGGACGACATCCACGACGAGGGCATGAAGGCGCTGTTCCGCGCCCAGGACGGCCAGAACGCCATGGCCTTCATCGTCGGCCAGGAGGTCTACAGCGACCTGGAGAAGGTGGTCGACCGGTTGGAGGACGTGGCCAACCGGATCAGCGGCATCCTGGTCGAGCACCTCTGAGCCGCCGCCCCCATGGACGCCGCCCTCCTGGTCCTGGTGCTGCTGATCGCCACCGCGCTGCTGTTCGACTTCCTGAACGGGCTGCACGACGCGGCCAACTCGATCGCCACCATCGTCTCCACCCGGGTGCTGAAGCCGAGCCACGCCGTCCTTTGGGCCGCCTTCTTCAACTTCATCGCCTTCCTGTTTTTCGGGCTGCACGTGGCCAACACCGTGGGGAAGGGGATTATCGCGCCGGAGGTGGTGAACGATTACGTGATCTTCGGGGCCTTGGTCGGGGCCATCGCCTGGAACGTGATCACCTGGCTGGCGGGCATCCCGTCGAGCAGTTCGCACGCCCTGATTGGCGGACTGCTGGGCGCCGGCATCGCCGAGGCCGGGACCGGCGCGGTGGTGCTCAAGGGCGTGACCAAGACCGTCTACGCCATCTTCCTGTCGCCGGGGGTGGGCTTCGCCCTCGCGCTCCTGCTGGTGCTGATGGTTTCGTGGCTGTTCGTGCGCGCCACGCCTTCGCTTGGCGACAAGGTGTTCCGGCGGCTGCAGTTCGTCTCCGCCGCCGCCTACTCGCTGGGCCACGGCGGCAACGACGCGCAGAAGACCATGGGGATCATCGGGGTGCTGCTCTATTCCCACGGCGCGATGGGCGGGGAGTTCCACATCCCGCTGTGGGTGGTGCTGTCCTGCCAAGCGGCGATCGCTCTGGGCACCCTGTTCGGCGGCTGGCGCATCGTCCACACCATGGGTTCGAAGATCACTCGGCTCACGCCGATGCAGGGATTCTGCGCCGAGACCGGCGGGGCGATCACCCTGTTCATGGCCACCGGACTGGGCGTCCCGGTCTCGACCACCCACACCATCACCGGAGCGATTGTCGGCGTCGGTTCCGCGAGGCGACTATCGGCGGTCAGGTGGGGCGTGGCGCGGGGCATCGTGGTGGCCTGGTTCGTCACCATGCCCATGGCCGGGCTGATCGCGGCCGCCTCCTACGGCTTGGCGCGCCTTGTCGCCTGAAGCCTCGGCCAAGCCGCAAGACCAGCCGAAATCACCGGCGATGCAATACGCCGCCCTGCCTTGGCGCCAAGGCCCGGACGGTCCCGAAGTCCTGCTCGTCACCTCGCGCGAAACGCGGCGGTGGGTGATCCCCAAGGGCTGGCCGATGAAGCGGCGCCACCCGTGGGACGCCGCGGCCCTGGAAGCTTTCGAAGAAGCGGGAGTGCGCGGCGAGCCGGAGCGGGTGCAGTTCGGCGCCTACCGCTATGACAAGGTCCGCAAGAGCGGCCGTTTGCGACCGGTCAAGGTGCGGGTGTTCCGCCTCCAGGTGGCGGAGGTGCTGGAGGATTGGCCCGAACGGGCGCAGCGAGAGCGGGCCTGGGTGTCGCCCGCGCAAGCGGCCGAGCGGGTGGTCGAGCCGGAGCTGAAGGCCCTGCTGCTTCGCCTCGCGTGAAGCCGCTCAGGAGGGCCGCGCCGCCGCCAGGGCCTCCGCCGCTCGTCCGGCCGAGCGGTCCCGGTTCAACCAGCGCTGCAGCGGCTGGTCCGCCCAGCGGTCGAACACGACCGCCCCAAGCAGGGCCAGGGGAAAGCTCGCCCACCAGAGCGCCCAGCGCGCCTCCGCCGGCAGCGTCAGGCGCGCCTCCAGCGCGTGGGCGCCGCCAAACCAGACGGTGGCGACCAGCAGGTGGGTCAGGAACAGGGAGAACGACAGACGCGCGCCGAAAGCGGCGAACGGCCACGGCCGCGCCACCGGGCGGCTTCCCGCGGCGAGGATCACCGCGGCGATGCAGGCGATGCTGAGCCCGTCAAAGCGGCCGATCACTTGCACGAGGACCAGGAGCGCGAGCGCGCCCGCCCCTGCAGCGGCTGCGGCCCACTGAGGCAGGGGCCGCTCGCCCGCGACCCTGGCGAGCGCCAGTCCAAGAACGAACAGCGGCAGCGCCCGAATGAGCGACAGGTGCATGGGCAGGTCGTAGAGGCTTTTGCCCAGCCCCGCAGCGCAGAGCAGATCGGCTCCAGCCAAAACGCCGGCGGCCATCGCGAGCCCGAGCCACGGCGCGCCCAGCCGGGTTTGCAGCCGCCACAGCGGCGGAAAAGCGGCGTAGCAAACCACGAGCGCCGAGAGGGACCAAGTGACGGTGTTCCAGCCCCCCGCCTCGATCCCCAACACCTGGACGAGAAGCGCCTGGGCCACAAGCGCAGGCCAGCGGAACAACTCTGGCTGCTGCGGCCAGACTCCCATGGCCGCGGCGGCTTCGATCAGGAGAACGAAAGCGGCCAGAACCATTAGGTGCGGCGGCCAGATGCGCTTCACCCGGCGCAGCATGAAATCGCCCCAGGACAGCCGCCCCGCGACCACCCGCGACCCATACGCCCGCGCTAGGACGAAGCCCGACAGCATCAGGAAAAAATCGGTCGCGAGATAGCCGCGCTGGAACGCCGGGGCGAGCGCGCCCGGGTCGAGCGGCGCCTGGAAGAGGTAGTGGTACGCCACGATCAGGAAGGCCGCGGCGAACCGCAGCGCGTCGAGCGCGCCGCCGCGCGGGTTCGGGACGGGAGGAGCGGTCGGCAAGTTAACGCCTGCGTCAGGGCGGGTGGGTTGGCTTCGCCCCTGCAAGTCCCGGACCTCGCGAAGCGCAATCCGGCGTCAGGAGTTGGTGGCCACGATTCCGAACAGACGGTCCAGGGCCGAGCCGTCCTCGAACCGAGCGCACACCGGCCAGGCGGTCACCCGCTCCCGCCAGGGGGGCGGCAGCCGGACGAAATCTTTTTCGGTGGTCACCATGCCCGCGCCAAACACGGCGGCCCGTGTGGCAATAGCACCGAGCAGGCGCTCGTCCAGCGCCTGGTGGTCTGAGAGAGGGACGAAGTCCTTGAGGTCGCAGCCGGCGGCCCGCAGCGCGCGCTCGACCTTCCAGGGCTTGCCCACGCCGGCGAAGCCGACCTGAGGGCCGGAGGGCGGCGGGACAGCGGGCTTGAGGCGCGCGCGCAGCACGGGGGTCGCGCTGAAGTAAGCAAGGAGGTCCGGGTCCGCGGCCTCCAGGTCCGCTGGCAGCAGCACCACCACAGCGTCGGCGCGCGCTACGCCGGCGGCGAGCGGCTCGCGCATGGGACCGGCAGGAAACACCGCGCCATCGCCGAAAGGCCACTCGCCGTCGCGAGTCTCGCCGTCGACCACCACCAGCGACAGGGTCTTGTGCACCAACGGGTTCTGGTGGCCGTCGTCCATGACGATCGTCGTCGCGCCGGCCTCGGCGGCCGCGCGCGCGCCGGCGGCGCGGTCCCGGGCGATCCAGACAGGGTGCGCCTTAGCCAGCATCAGGGGCTCGTCGCCGACCTCGGCGGCCGTGTGGCTGGCGGGGTCCACGCGCACCGGCCCAGGCAGCCTGCCGCCGTGGCCGCGCGAGAGGGCGTGCGCCTCCACCCCGCGCTCTCTGAGGCGGTCCAGCAACGCGCGCACGACCGGGGTCTTGCCGGTCCCACCGACGGTGAGGTTGCCGACGCAGATCACTGGCACGCCCGGGTCGTAGGGATCGCCGCGGCGGATGCGGCGCGCCGTCTGCGCCGCCCACAGCCAGGAGAACGGCCGCAAAAGCGCCCGGGTCACCGGCGCGGGCGGCCGCCTTTGATACCACCAGCGCGGGGTCCTCATCGGTCGAGCAGCTCGAGCAGGCGGGCGAAGGCGGCGTCGAAGCCCTCGCGCTCGGCGGCGCAGGCCTCCCGTGCGCGCTCGCCCAGAGCGGCGGCGACTTCGGGTTCGGTGACCAGCGCCGCTACGGCCGAAGCGAACTCGGCCGGGCCGCCCGCCATCAGCACCGCGCCCCGCGCCTTCAGTTCGGCGTAGGCCTCAGCAAAGCTTCCGACATGGGCGCCGCTGATCAGGGGCTTGCCGAGCCGGGCGGCTTCCCACGGATTGTGGCCGGTCATGCTGGGCAGGAGGCTGCCCCCGATCAGCGCCACATCGGCCAAACGGTAGAACAGCCCGAGCTCGCCCAGGGTGTCGGCGACGTAGGCGCCATCCCGCCCCACCGGCGCCTCGCCGAGCGAGCGGCGGGCCGCTCGCAGCCCCGCCGCCTCCAGCGCGGCGGCCGCCGCCTCGCCGCGTTCGGGATGGCGGGGGACCACGACCAGCAGCGGATCCCCCGGAAGGCGAGTGACGATATCGCCGAGCAGTTCCTCCTCGCCCGCGTGGGTGCTGGCGGCGACGATCACGACACGGCCGGCTGTCTGGGCCTTCAGCCTGTCCAGTTCGCCTGGGTCGAACGGAAGGGGCTCGGCCAGGCGCTTGAGGTCGAGCCGGTCCCCGACCGTGGCGCCGTGCCGCGTCAGCCACTCGCCGGTGAGGCGGTCCTGCGGCAGAAGAAGGTCGAAGTCGCCGAGCAGCGCCCTCGCCGCGCCTTCCGCGCGATTCCAGTTCCGGGCCGACGTAGGTGAAACACGCCCCGAAACCAGCGCCAGCCGCGCGCCGGCCGCTTTCGCCTCGATGATCAGGTTGGGCCAGAGTTCGCTCTCGACGAAGACGGCCAGATCCGGCCGCCAATGCCCGACGAAGCGGCGGGCGGCGGCGGGAGCGTCCACCGGAGCGTATTGGTGAATGACGCCGGGCGGCAGGCGCCGGGCCAGCAACTCGGCCGAGGTGCGGGTGCCGGAGGTGACCAGCACCGTCACATCCGGCCGCTCTGCGCGGAAGCGCTCGACCAGCGGCAGGTGCGACAAGCTCTCGCCAACGCTGGCGCCATGCACCCACACAAGCGGGCCGGGGGGGCGGGGCCGCGTCGGATGTCCCAGCCGTTCGTTCAACCGCTGGAGATCCTCCTTCCTCCTGGCCGCGCGCCTCCTCAGGAGCCAGGGTGCGGCAGGCTCCATCAGGCCCGTGGCCGCGCGATAGAGCGACAGGAGCGGGTGGCGGCTCATCGCGCCAGCGCCTCGGCCCGGGCGGCGGCCCGTTCCAGAGCCTCGCGCCAGACGACGGCGAGCGCTTCGGGGGGCTGGTCGTTGGCGTGGAAAGGACCCTCCACGACGATCGCGCCCTTGGTGAAGGGCAGCGGCAGGAGCGCGCGATCCCAGCTGTTCAGCCGGATCGCCGGGTGGCAGGTCATGCCGACCATGAACACCGGCGCCCCGCTCAGCCGGGCGGCCAGGGCCGGCCCTGGTCCCATGCTGCGCGCGGGGCCGCGCGGGCCGTCGGGAGTGATGGCCACGGCGCCGCCCGACTTCACCCAGCGCACGATGTCGCGCAGGGCTTCGGTCCCCCCCTTTTCGCGGGTGCGCTCGACCTCGACCGCGCGCGAGCCGCGGATCGCGGGAACGCCCAGGCGCACGATGGTTTCGGCGATCAGCGCGCCGTCGGCCGAGCGGGAGATCAGGGCCCGCATCTGCTGGATTCCCGGCCGGTCCTGGGGCCAGCACTGGGCGGAGATCGAGATCGCCTCGTGCCAGAAGCAGATGATCAACCCTTGGCCGTTGCCCTGCAGGGGCTCGACCGCTTCGACGCCCGCGTAGCGCCAGCGGATGGTGCGGTAGGCGAAGCGCAGGTAGGCGGCCGCCGCCGCCGCCAGCGCCCGCTGCACCCCCGGCCGGCGCAGCCACGCCTTCACGCCGCTTCCGCTTGCAGGTCCTGGCTGCGCGCCAGGCGGGCGTAGAGGCCACCGGCGGCAAGCAGCGCCTCGTGCGTTCCGCTCTCCACCAGGCGGCCCCGATCAATGACGTGGATCAGGTCGGCCTTGCGCACGGTGGAGAGCCGGTGGGCGATCAGCAGGGTGGTGCGCCCAGCCATCAGCCGCTCCAGCGCTTCCTGCACCCGCGCCTCGCTTTCGGTGTCGAGCGCGCTGGTGGCCTCGTCGAGCAGCAGGATCGGGGCATCCTTAAGGAAGGCGCGGGCGATCGCGACCCGCTGGCGCTGCCCGCCCGAGAGCCGCCCGCCGGCCTCGCCGACGCGGGTGTCGTAGCCCTGGGGCAGTTCGGTGATGAACTCGTGCGCCGCCGCCGCGCGGGCCGCGTTCTCGATCTCGGCTTGTGAGGCGCCGGGGCGGGCGTAGGCGATGTTGGCGCGCACCGTGTCGTCGAACAGGAATGGCTCCTGGGTGACCAGGCCGATGCGGGCGCGCAGCGAGGCCAGAGTCACCTCGCGCACGTCATGGCCGTCGATGAGGATGCGCCCCGCCTGCACGTCATGGAACCGCGGGATCAACGCCAGCAGGGTGGACTTGCCCCCGCCCGAGGGGCCGACCAGCGCCACGGTCTGCCCCGGCGCCGCCTCTAGTGTGATGGCGTCCACCGCCGGCGCGCCGGGGGCATAGCCGAAGCTGACGGTCTCGAAGCGGACGCGCCCGGGGCCGGCCGGCAACTCGCGCGCGCCTGGGGCGTCGGCGATGGCCGGCGCAACGTCGAGCGCGGCGAACACTCGCCCGGCGGCGGCGAGGCCTTCGGTCAGCAGGGTCTGGAACCCGGCCATGCCGCGCAGGGCCTGCCCTCCGAGCGTCAGGGCCACCAGGAAGGACAGCAGGTCGCCGAGGTCGATGGCCCCGCCCAGCGAGCGCCAGCCGGCGTAGGCGATGACCGCCGCGATGACGACGGTCACCACCACGTCGGTGGCGGGCGGGGCCAGAGACTTGGCGTTGGAGCCCCTGACCAAGTGCTGGAGGCGGCGACGGATCACCTCGCCGACCCGCGCCTCCTCGTAGGCTTCGCGGCCCTCGATCTTAACGATGCGGGCGCCGTCGAGGCTCTCCATCACGGCGGTGGACAGGGCGGAAGTCTCCTCCATGGCGTCCACGGCGGCGGAGTGGGTGCGGCGCACGAAGCGGCGGAACACCAGGGCTACGACGGGGCCGGCCACCAGCACCAGCAGCGCCAGCACCGGGTCCTGCACGAACATCACCACCACCACGCCGACCACAGTGAGGAGGAATTGAACGTAGTTGACCAGCCCAGTGGTCGCGGCGTCGCGGATCAGGCCGGCGTCATAGAGCACCGAGGAGACGTGGGCGCCGGTGTGGGCCGCGCGCAGCTGGGCGAGGTCGGAGCGGATCAGGTGGCCGAACAGCTGGCCCTGCACGTCGGCCACGAGTTGGTTGCCGACCCGGTTGGTCAGGATCACTTGGATGAACTGGATCGCCCCCCGGAACAGGCCCACGCCGATGATCAGCAGCGGGATGCCGATCAGCGCGGCGCGGTCGTGGTCCACCAGGATTCGCTTGACCGCTGGGTCGAGCAGCCAGGCCAGCAGGGCGTAGAGCGCTCCCGCCAGACCGGCGCAGACCAGGGCCACGGTGATGGCGGCGGCGTGCGGGCGCAGATAGACTCTGACGACACGCGCGGTGAGGGCGCGGCGGCGGGCGTGGTCGCTGAGGGCGTCCTGTGTCACCGAGACTGGCTCGGCTGTCGCGGCCAAGCTGTCAAGCAAGCGGTCTTCCGCCCGGCCCGTCCCCCTTCTATCTAGCCCCGGCCTCAGGAACGCGCCCTTGCCCCGCTTCGACCTTTCCCGCCCGGGCGGGCGCGTCCTCGCCTACTTCGACTTCGTCTTCGGCGACCACGCCTTCCTGCGGCTGGGGTTCGAGAACGCGCACTGGATCAGCCCGGAGATGGTGCGGACCAACCAGCCGTGGCCGTTCCAGCTGGCCTGGTGGAAGCGGCGGGGGATCAGGACCGTCGTCAACCTGCGGGGCGAGAGTGAGGCCGGGCACTTCGTGCTGGAGGAGGAGGCCTGCCGCCGGCTGGGGCTGACGCTGGCGCCTTTCAAGGTGTTCTCGCGCGAGGCGCCGGCGCGCGAGGTGGTGCTGGGGGCCAAGCGGCTGTTTTCCGAAATCGAATATCCGGCCCTGATGCACTGCAAGTCGGGCGCGGACCGGGCGGGGGTGATGAGCGTGCTCTACGCCCATTTCCGGTTGGGCCTGCCGATCCAGGAGGCGGCGCGACAGCTGTCGATGCGCTACGGGCACTTCCGTCAGGGGCACACGGGCGTGCTCGATTATGCGTTCGAGCGTTACCTGGCCGAGGCCGATGGGCTGTCTTACGAAAAGTGGGTGTCCCGGCCGGACTACGACCACGCCGCGGTCAAGCGTGATTTCCACGCCAGTTGGTGGGGAACGCTGCTTACCGAGAAACTGCTGCGGCGGGAGTAGACCGCCCTAATGGCTCTCGTCGTCGTCCCGCCGGTTGCGTTTGCGCCAAGCTTCGCTGTTGCGCAGCGCGAGGACGGCGATGGCCAGGGCGGCGAGCAGGCTGGCGGCCTGGAAGATGGCCTCGCCAGACATCAGCCGACGCGGCCGTCCTGGTCCGGGTCGATCAGGCGGTGGGCGTGGAGGATGAAGTAGCGCATCAGCGCGTTGTCCACCGTCGCCTGCGCCTTGGATTTCCAGGCGCGGCGCGCGGAGTCGTAGTCGGGAAAGGCGCCGACCAGATCCACCTTGGACAGGTCCTTGAACTCGGCGGAATCGACGCCCTTCATCTCGCCGCCGATGACGAGGTGGAGGCGCTGGGGAGTGGGGGAGTCTGCCATCAGTTCAGTTCGATATGGGCCAGCCGCTTGAGGATCAAGCCGTGCAGTTGCGGCGGGGCGCAGACCAGGCTGCGCTGGCGCGGGCGGTCCCTGTTGTAGGTGAAGGTCCGGCCCTCGTGATCGGTGCAGAGCGCGCCGGCTTCGGTGGCGATCAGATCGGCGGCGGCGAGGTCCCAGTCGCACTTGTAAGACATGGCCACCGCCGCGTCGAAGGCGCCGGCGCCGACCAGGGCCACGCGCAGGGCGACGGAGTTGCGGCTCTCCACCCGCATGTCGGGCCACGGCTCGGGCCAGTCGGGCTTCTTCAGGTAGCGGGCGTCGGCGATGATCGAGCAGCCTTCGAGCGTGCCGATCTCGCTGGGGCTCATCGGCGCTCCGTTCAGCCGGGCGCCGCCGCCGGCCTCGGCCTCGTAAGTTTCGTTCAGGGCGGCGGCGTGGACCACGCCGGCGACCGGGCGGCCGTCCTCGACGACGGCGATGCAGACCGACCACCAGGGGCGGTCCTTCATGAAGGCGACGGTGCCGTCGATGGGATCGACGACGAACTGTCGGCGGGTGGTGAGGCGAGCCTTGTCGTCGGCGGTCTCTTCCGAGAGCCAGCCGTAGTCGGGGCGGGCGGCGCGGAGTTCCTGCTTGAGCAGGCGGTCGATCTCCAGGTCGGCGTTGGTGACGGGGGAGCCGCCCTCCTTGGACCAGACCTTCAGCCGCTCCCGCTTGCGCTTGAGCGCCACCTCGCCGGCCTTGAGCGCGCAGGCGCGGATCAGGTCTAGGTCGCTCATCTCCCGGCGATCGCCAGGCCGTCGATCAGGATCGAGGGGGCGTTGGTGGCGCCGCGGATCTCCAGGTCGGCCCCAGGCACGAGCCGGGCGTAGATGTCGATCAGGTTGCCCGCGACGGTGATCTCGGTGACCGGGTAGGCGGTCTCGCCGCCCTCGAACCAGAAGCCGGAGACGCCGATCGACCAATCGCCGGTGTTGGCGTTCAGCGATGGCCCGAACATGGAGGTGACCAGCAAGCCCTCGCCCGCGTCGGCCATCAGGCCGGCGAGGTCGCGCTCGCCCGGCGTCATGGTGACGTTGGTGGTGGAGACGCCGGGCGGACCGGCCAGGCCGCGCGAGGCGTGGCCGGTGGTCTCCAGGCCGAGTTGGCGGGCGGAGGAGGTGTTGAGCAGCCAGGTGGTCAGCACGCCGTCGGCGATGATGGCGCGGCGCTCGTTGCGCACGCCCTCGTCGTCGAAGGGGGCCGAGCCGAGGCCGCGGGGGCGGTGGGGATCGTCCACGACCTCGACGCCGGGGGCGAACACCGGCTGGCCGAGTTTGTCCTTCAGGAACGACACGCCCCGCGCCACCGAGGGGCCGGAGATGGCTCCGGCGAGCGGCGAAAGGATCGAGGCGGCCAGGCGGTTTTCGAAGATCACCGGAGCGGTGCGGCTGTCGATCTTGCGTGCGCCCAGGCGCGAGACGGCGCGGCGGCCGGCCTCGGCGCCGAGCTCCTCGGGCGTGGGCAGGTCGGCGCGCCAGCGGGCCGAGCGGCCCTCGCCGCCGCGCTCCATGATCTCGCCGTCGCCGGCGATCACCGAGGCGCCGATGGAGGAGCCCGAGGCGCGGTAGAGGCCGGAGAAGCCGGCAGACGTGACCAGCCGCCAACTGGTGCTGGACCAGCTGGAGGAGCCGCCTTCGGAGTTGGTGACGCCTGCGACGGCGCGGGCGGCCTCCTCGGCGGCGAGCGCCTGGGCCTCCAGCGCCTCGGCGGAGGGTTCGCCGGGGTCGAACAGGTCGAGGGAGGGGGCGGCGCCGTTGGCGAGCCGCTCGGGCGCGGCAAGGGAGGCGTAGGGGTCTTCCGGCGCGAGGCGGGCCATGGCGACGGCGCGCTCGACCAGCTTGCGCCGGGCTTCGGGCGATGACGCGGAGCCGGACACGCTGGCCTGGCGGCGGCCCACGAACACGCGCACGCCCAGGTCCTGCGACTCCTCGCGCTCGACCTCCTCCAACTCGCCCAGGCGCACGCCGATGGACAGCGCCTGACGTTCGGAGAACACCGCCTCGGCCGCGTCCGCGCCGGCCTGGAGCGCCGCCTGGACGACGTCGTGCAACCCGTTTTCATCCATGGCGGCGGATATGGCGGAGGGGCGCCCGCGCGGCAACCTGCACGGCGTCAGGCGGAGGGGTAGCGGAAGCCGCGAGCCTCCTTGATAGCGTCATTGATCGCGTTGAACAGGCTGCGGCGCTCGGGGATGCTGAGCTGGGCGCCGACGGTCATTTCGCGGCCCGAGAGCGCCAGGCGGACGCGGGCCTCGTGCTCGCCGGGACAGTCGAGATGGACGCGGGTGAAGGCGGTGGGGGTGGCCCACAGGAGACGTCTGCTGCGGCCATGCTCGCGCAGGACCCGAACCTGCTCGACGCCGACCTGGACACGTTCGACCCGCCGCGCCTGGCGATAGCTGACCCAGAAGGCGAGACAGACGCCCAGGACATCCAGGCCGAGGAACACGGGCACGGGCGGGGCGCCCATGGAGACGAAGACAATCGCCAGGGCCAGGTTGACGGCGACCAGGAGGCCGATGAGCAGGAACAGGCCGCGCTTGGGGAGCGAGCGGTGGGGCGTGATCACCGTATCGAGGAACAGCGGACTGGCGGGGGCTGCGTCCATTCGAGGCAAGATGTGGCGCCTGAAGCGCCTTGGCTAGCCGCCACTTCCGCCGCGTCACTCTCGATCCTGACGAGCTTGGGCGCCACGTTGCCCAATTGTCCACGTGGAACAATGGCGGGCGGCGCTAAGCCGCCGCGCCCTGCCGTTCCTCCTGCGCCAGCAGAGCGTAGATGGCGTCCGTGGTGCGGGCCTGGCGCAGCTGTTCGCGCAGTTCGCCCTGGCGCAACACGCGGGAGATGCGGGCCAGCGCGCGCAGGTGATCGGTCTGGGGGCCGTCGGGCGTGAACAGGGCGAAGACCAGGTCCACCGGCTGATCGTCCACGGCGTCGAACGGGAGGGGAGCTTCGAGGCGGGCGAAGACGCCGCGCACGCGGTCCAGGCCGCTCACCCGAGCGTGCGGCAAGGCGACGCCGAAGCCGACGCCGGTGGAGCCGCGTGCCTCGCGCGCCATAATGGCGGACACCGCCTCGGCCGGGTCGAGGCGGTAGATGCGCGCGGCGGTCTCGGCGATCACGCTCAGCACGTGCCGCTTCGAGCCCGCGGCCGCGCGCGGAAGGATGGCCTTGCGGTCCAGCAGGCCGGCAATTTCCAAGACGCTCACGCAACTCCCCCGACCCTCGGCTCCGGCGGGCGGAGCGAGGCAGTTCTTGTTCTAGTTCTGCGCCCCGTTCCCGCGGCCGTTCCGCTCCGGGTCGATCCAGCCGATGTTGCCGTCGGCGCGGCGGTATACCACCGAAATTCCGCCGTGGGCGGCGTTGCGGAACACGATCACTTGAGCGTCGGCGAGGTCGAGCTCCAGCACCGCCATGGCCACCGTCTGGGTCCTCACAGGCTTTGCAGTCTCGGCGACCACCATCGCCGTCGGGGGCGCATGACCGTTACCGTCGGCGCCGTCAGGCAGCTCCCAACCGTCGTCCTCGTCCTCCTCGGACGGCGCGCGAAGCACCGTGTAGGCGGCGTTCTCGGCTTCCGTGGGTGAGCCGCCGCCGTGGTGGTTCTTGAGCCGGCGCTTGTAGCGGCGCACGCGCGTCTCGATCTTGGCCAGGGCCGCGTCGAAGGCGGAGTGGGCGTCTCCGGCGAAGCCGTGGCTCTCCAGGAACTGGCCCGAGGCGAGGACCACGCGGCAGTCGATGCGGAAGTCCTTGCCGTCCTGGCTGACCACCACCTCGGCGTCGCCGCCGCGGTCGAAGAACTTGCCGATGGAGTTGGTGAGTTCGTCGGAAATGCGCGATCTGAGCGCGTCCCCGACATCGAGCTGCTTGCCCGTGACCTGAACCTGCATGACCTCAACAACGCCCGGGGCGGGCGAAGGTGTCAAGCCGAACGCGGTTATATTCCGAAGATGTGCACCAGCTGCTGCGCGGCGGCTATGGCGACGTTCGCGGTCAGCACCAGCACGGTTACGCTGATGGCCGCCAGGGCATAGCCGATCAGGGCCACCACCCCATCGCGGGTGGCGAGCCCCAGCGATAGCGCGGCTATCGACATCGCCGGCAGCAGGTTGCCGAAGGGGATAGGCAGGATCAGCACCAGGGTCAGGAGGAAGCAGACCAGGCCGATCAGCCGGTCGCCCCAGGGGCTGAAAAGGGCGCCAAGGCGTGGCCGCATCACCTTCTCCAGCCGCTCGAGCTTGGGCAGCAGGCGGTCGAACAGATGGCGGAGCTTTTCCCGTTCCAGGTTGCGGTGGCCGAGCCAGCGCGGGATCCAGGGATGCTTCATGCCCAGAGCCACCTGGGGCGTGAGGATGATCAGCGGCACGCTGAGCACCGTGGAACTGCCGGGCGGCAGCGGCAGCAGGTTGGGCACCGAAAAGGCAAACAGCACCGCCCCAAAGGCACGGCTGCCGAAGGCGTCCGAGATCTCGTCCACCGAAACCCGTTCACCGCCCGAAGCCATCAGCCGGCGCAGGACGGCCGAGATCGGTTCGTCGTGCAGATCGATGCGGCGGACGGTGGCGTGCATGCGCCGCCTAGATAGGAAGCAAGAGCCGAGGCGTTAGCGGCGGAACGGCGTAAAGGAAAGCTCCCTAGCAGGCTTCCTTGAGCATCCGCCGCCGCTCCACCGAAGACGGAATCCGCATCGCCTCGCGGTATTTCGCCACCGTGCGCCGCGCGATGTCAACGCCGGCTTCCTTGAGGATTTCTACGATGCGGTCGTCGGAATAGACGTCGCGCTCGCGGCCCTCCGCCTCGATCAGCTGGCGGATCTTGTGGCGGACGCTTTCGGCCGAGTGGGCCTCGCCGCCGCCGGTGGAGGCGATGGCGGAGGTGAAGAAGAACTTCATCTCGAACACGCCGCGGGGGGTGGCGAGGTATTTGTTCGAGGTCACCCGGCTGACAGTGGACTCGTGCATGCCGATGGCGTCGGCGACGGTCTTCAGGTTCAGCGGGCGCAGGTGCTCGACGCCGAAGGCCAGGAAGGCGTCCTGCTGGCGCACGATCTCGCTGGCGACCTTGAGGATGGTCTTGGCGCGCTGGTCGAGGCTCTTCACCAGCCAGTTGGCGGTGGCCAGGCAGTCGGCGACGAAGGTCTTCTCCGCATCACTGCGGGCGCCGCCCGACACGCGGGCATGGTAGCGCTGGTCCACGAGCAGGCGCGGCAGGGTCTCGCCGTTCAGCTCGACGTGCCACATGCCCATGGTGCCTTCGCGCACGAAGACATCGGGAACCACCGGAGCGGCGGGCTCGCCGCCAAAGGCCGCGCCGGGGCGCGGCGTGAGCGCCTTCAGCTCGGCGACCATGTCGCGCAGGTCTTCGTCATCCACAGCGCAAGCCTTGCGCAGCGCGGCCATGTCGCGGCGGGCCAGCAGGGGCAGGTTGTCGAGCAGGGCCTCCATGGCCGGGTCGAGACGATTGTTTTCCTTCAGCTGCAGCGCCAGGCATTCGCGCAGGTCGCGGGCGAACACGCCCGTGGGCTCGAAGCCCTGCAGGCGGTGGAGCACGCGCTCGACCATCTCATCCGACGCGCCCAGGCGCTCCGCCGTCTCGGCGAGTTCGGCACGGAGGTAGCCGGCCTCGTCCACGCCGTCGATCAGCACGGCGGCGACGGCGCTTTCCTGGGCGGTGAACTTGGCGACCGACAGCTGGGCGTGGAGGTGTTCCGACAGGCTCTGCTCGCGGGTGAGGCGGCCTTCCATGTCGTCGTCGCTCTCAAACGAGCCGCCGCTGCCGGCGCGCGACCAATCCACCGAGCCGTTGGCTTGGCCTGGCGCTTCCGCCGCCTCGCCGCCGTGGCGTTCGCCCGGCGCGGCGTCGTAGACGTCGTCCTTGCCGCAATCGAGCGAGTCGGAGCGGTCGCGGCCGTCCAGTTCGACGTGGGCGGCTTCCGGCTCGGGGGCCGCTTCGGTGCGTTCGCCGCGCCGGTCCTCGGGCCCGTCGGCGTCGCCGTCCTGGCGCTGGAGCAGCGGGTTGCGCTCGATCTCGCCCTCGACGTAAGCCTCGAGTTCCAGGTTGGACAGCTGCAACAGCTTGATCGCCTGCTGCAGCTGGGGCGTGATCACCAGGCCCTGGCCCTGCCGGATCTCCAGTCGCTGCGCTAAAGCCACCCTAAACCCCTTGGCCCGTAACTTGCCCTCGAGGCCGCCAGAGTCATCGGGCGGGGTTAATACCGCGCCAACGGGAGGCCCTCTCTTGGAAATTGAACCGGGCCAGCGCAGTTAGGTGCCATGGTTACGCGCGTCGCCGAATGCAGGTGCGGACAGCTGAAGGCGGCCTGCGAGGGCGAGCCGGTGTGGGTTTCGGTGTGCCACTGCCATAACTGCCAGCGGCGGTCGGGCAGCGCCTTCGCGGCCCAGGCGCGGTGGCCGGCGGAGCAGGTGACGGTCACCGGCGACGTCAAGGTCTGGACCCAGCGCGGCGACGAGGGGGGTCTGGCCAGCTTTCGCTTCTGCCCGCAGTGCGGCGCCACGGTGGCTTATGAACTGGACACCATGCCGGGGCTGGTCGCCGTGGCCTGGGGCGCCTTCGCCGGGCAGGAGCTGCCGCCGCCCCGCATCTCGAACTATGAAGTGCGCAAGCCGCCCTGGGTAGAGATCACCGTCGAGGGCGTGGAGCACCTGGACTAAAGGTGGCCTGGACGCGGCGGTATGAGGAGGCGGAGCCGCAGCGGGTGAACCGCTGGCTGGCGCAGGCGGGGGTGTGTTCGCGGCGCGAGGCCGAGGGGCTGATCGCACGGGGGCTGGTGTTCATCGACGGGGAGCGGGTGGAGGACGCCGGCCGCAAGATCGCGCCGGGGCAGACGCTGGTGCTGGAGGAGGAGGCGCGGGCGGCGCTGGCGGGGGCGCTGACCGTGGTGCTGCACAAGCCGGTGGGCGTGGTGTCGGGGCAGCCGGAGCCGGGGGAGGTCCCGGCGGTTCGGCTGCTCACCCGCGAGAGCCTGAGGAGCGAGAGCGCCGACATACCGGGCGCGGACCGGAGCCTGGCCCCGCTGGGGCGGCTGGACAAGGATTCACGGGGTCTGTTGCTGCTGTCGGAGGACGGGGTGGTGGCCAAGGCGGTGATCGGGCCGGAGTCGGGGCTCGACAAGGAGTACCTGGTTCGGGTGGCGGGCGCGGTGGACGAGGGCAAGCTCGGGCGGCTGCGGCATGGGCTGCGGCTAGACGGGCGGGCGCTGAAGCCGGCGAAGGTCATGGTGATTTCGCCGGGGCGGCTGCGGTTCGTGCTGAGCGAGGGGCGCAACCGGCAGATCCGGCGGATGTGCGAGTTGGTGGGGCTGCGGGTGACCGACCTGTTGCGGGTGCGGATCGGGCCGCTGCGGCTCGGGGAGTTGCCGGAGGGGCGTTGGCGGGTGCTGACGGCGGAGGAGCGGGCGGCGCTGCTGCGGGGGCGGTAGGGCGCGGACAGAGGTGGCCGGGGAGGCGAGGCCTCCCCGGTCCTTATGCATCAACGGGTCGTGCCGGTGGTGGTCCGGGTGCGATCGTCGTCCTTCTTCTTCAGGCCGAGAAGTCCGGCGAGGCCCAGCAGCCCGAGCAGGCCCCAGGGGAAGTCGTTGTCGTCTTCCTCGGCGGGGGCGGTGGTGGTCACGCCGCCGGTGTCGGCGGGAGCGGCGGCCGCGCCCATGGCGGGGTCGGTGGCGGCGCCGGTGGAGCCGGCCATGGCCGGATCGGTGGTGGTCGCGCCGGCGGCCGCGCCGCTGGTGTCGCCGCCGCCCGTGGTGGCGGCGTCCTGGGCGAAGGCGCCGGGGGCCGAGGCGAGCAGGGCGGCGGCGGCCGCGCCGGCGAGGATGTTGAGCTTCATGGGAGGTCCTCCAGATGGATTCGGCCGCGCCGGGAGTGCGCGGACCCGCGATCAACGATTTGTGATCGGGAGTGTTCCACGTTGAACATTTGGAGAACGGGTCAGGCCTCCCAGACCCAGAGGCGGTTGGCCTTGCCGGTGGGGAGGGTGATCTCGCCCTCTTCGCGCATGCCGATCTTCTTCAGCACACGGGCCGAGGCAGTGTTGTGGGGGGAGACGATGGCCAGGACGCGGGGGAGGCGCAGGGCGTCGCGGGCGTGGGCCAGCGTGGCGGCGGCGGCCTCGGTGGCGTAGCCCTGGCCGCGGGCACGGGCGAGGAAGGCGAAGCCGAGGTCGGGCGCGTCAAGGCCGTCGCGCCTGAGGACACCGCAGATGCCGAAGCACTCGCCCGTCTCGCGCGCCTCGACCGCCCACAGGCCGAAGCCGTGCGCCGTGTAGCTGGCCATCGGCCCCACCTCGATATAGCCACGCGCCGCTTCTAGGGTGGTGACCCCGGTATCGCGGATGTTGGCGATCCACGCCGGCTCGTTCACCAGCTCCAGGATGAAGGGGGCGTCGCCGGGGGTGAGCTCGCGCAGGGCGAGGCGGGGGGTGGTGAGGATGGGCAGAAGTCCTCTCCGCAATGGGCGCTGGATGCGTTTGGGTTATCGAATCGGCTTACCGGCGTCCAATGCGACGTCGTTGCGGGTGGGGCCTGAGCGAGGCTCTCCAAACGGAGGCGGCGGCAAGGCGGCGCGGCTCCTTCCTACTTGAGCTGCATCTCCCCTCCCGATTTTCTGGTGCGGTCATGGCGCAGGCTAGGTTGAACTCCCTGAAGCGTCGGGCCGTTAGCCGGGGATGGCCAGGCTGAAGGTGTTCGCCTCGCGGCAGGGGTTCTTCGACACGGTGGTGGCGGCGCCGTCGCAGGCGGCGGCGCTGGAAGCCTGGGGAACGCACCAGAACCTGTTCGCGCAGGGTGTCGCGCGAGTGACCGACGAGCCGGAGGCGGTGGAAGCGGCGCTGGCGCGGCCGGGGCAGGTGCTACGCCGTGCGGTCGGGTCCGGCGAGGGGTTCACGGTGGAGGGCGGGGAGATCACGCTGCCCGAGTTGCCGAACCCGCCGGCAGCCAAGTCCAGGGGAAAGGCGGCAGCGGCGCCGGCCAAGCCGGCGCCTGACCGAGGCAAGCTGGATGCTGCGGAGGCGGCGCTGACGCGGGCTGAGGCGCAGCATGCGCGGGAAGCGGCGGGGCTGGAGCGGGAGCGGGAGCGGCTGGCGCGGGAGATGGAGGGGGTGGAGCGGCGGATGCGCGAGCAGGTGGCGGACGCAGAGCGGGATCTGCGGGCGCTGCGGAAGGCGGCGGAGCGGGAGCGGGAGGCTTACCGGCGGGCGGGGGGCGAGTAGGTCAGCAGGGGCCGGCCTGGCCGGTCTCCAGGTCGATGCGGTAGCAGACCTGTTTGCCGGTGCCGCAGTCGGTGACCATCACCGCGACCTCCTCGCCGTCGCCGTGCCAGGCTTCGGCGAAGGTGAGGGCGGCGGCCAGGGGATCATCGACGCCGGTGACCACATGGCCGGCGTGGCGGCCGTCGCCGGTGGGGTGGACGTAGAAGCGGGGTTCGGTCGCGGGCATCGGGGCTCCTCCGTGCTCAGGCAACGCGCGCGCGGCGAAAAGGATTCACGCGGCGGCCTCGGTGAGCGCGCGGGGGAGTTTGAAGACGACGTTCTCCTCGGTGGGGGCGATTTCCTCGACCTGAAGGGTGAAGCGGGCGCGCAGGGCGTCCAACACGCCGGCGACCAGTTGTTCGGGCGCGGAGGCGCCGGCGGTGAGACCCAGGGTTCGGACGTCTTCCAGCCAGCGCCAATCAATGTCGGAGGCGTCATCGACCAGTTCGGCGGCTCCGGCGCCGGCGCGCAACGCGACTTCGACCAGGCGGAGCGAGTTGGAGGAGGTGCGCGAGCCGACGACCAGCACCAGCTCGCTTTGGGGCGCGATCTGCTTGACCGCCTCCTGGCGGTTGGTGGTGGCGTAGCAGATGTCTTCCTTGTGCGGGGCGGCGATGGCGGGGAAGCGGGCGCGCAGGGCGGCGACGATCTCGGCGGTGTCGTCGACCGACAGGGTGGTCTGGGTGACCAGGGCCAGGTGTTGGGGGTCGCGGGGGGCGAAGCGGGCCACGTCGTCGAGGGTCTCGACCAGGGTGACGGCGCCGGGAGGGAGCTGGCCGGTGGTGCCCAGCACCTCCGGATGGCCGGCGTGGCCGATCAGGACCACCTCGCGGCCGGCGGCGTGGTGGCGCTCGGCCTCCACATGGACCTTGGAGACCAGGGGGCAGGTGGCGTCGAGGTAGAGGAGGTTGCGGCGGCTGGCCTCGGCCGGCACGGCCTTGGGCACGCCGTGGGCGGAGAACACCACGGGGCGGTCGTCGGGGGCCTCGTCCAGCTCCTCGACGAACACCGCGCCCATGGCGCGGAGGCGCTCGACCACATGGCGGTTGTGGACGATCTCGTGGCGGACGTAGACGGGGGCGCCGTACTTGGCGATGGCGCGCTCGACGATCTGGATGGCGCGGTCGACGCCGGCGCAGAAGCCGCGGGGGCTGGCCAGCAGCACCTTCAGCGGCGGGAGGGGCGACGCGGGGGACACCGCCGCAAATTAGGCGCGAGGGGGCGTTAAGGCCAGCGGCGGGCGCCCGCGTTGCGGGGCGCCGCGTCAGCGTTTATCACCGCCGCTGCGGCCAAGCCGCCCTTGCGAGTTTCCGAATGCTCATGCGCCGCCTCCTTGCTCCCGCCCTTGTGCTTGCCGTCGGCGCCGCCATCACCGCGCCGGCCGCCGCCCAGTACGGCCGCTCGAGTCCTTCCGAGCAGCGTCAGCAGGAGGAGGCGGCCAAGAAGAAGAAGGCGGAGGATTGGAGTAACCTGCAGCTGCGCCTGCCCGGGAACAATGCCGCAGGGCCCTGTCCATACGTGAAGGTCCTCTACGACGCGGCGCGCTACCAGGAGTTCGCGGGGGGACGGGAGAGCGCCTCGACCGTGGGCTACACGGGCGAGATTCAGGGGGTGAGGTCGCGGTGCGCCTACAAGGAGGGGGAGCCGATCCAGGTGAGCCTGGCGACCACCTTCGCGCTGGGCAAGGGGCCGCAGGCGCAGGGCGACGGCAAGACCTACCGCTATTGGGTGGCGGTGACACGGCGCAACAGCAGCGTGCTGGCCAAGCAGTGGTTCGACCTGCCGGTGAGCTTCGGCGGCGACGAGCGGGCGACGATCACCGACGAAATCGAGCAGATCACCATCCCCCGCGCCAACAAGGACGTGTCGGGGGCGAACTTCGAAATCCTAGTGGGTTTCGAGGTGACGCCGGAGATGGCGGCGTTCAACCGCGAGGGTAAGCGCTTCCGCCTCGACGCCGGCTCGACGGGCGCCGCCAGCCAGCCATGAGCGACCTGAGGCGGGCCTTGGGCGAGGCCCTGGGCGCCGCCTTCGCCGGAGCCGGCCTGCCGGCGGAGCTGGGGCGGGTGACCGCGTCGGACCGGCCGGATTTGGCGGACTTCCAGTGCAACGGAGCGTTGGCGGCGGCGAAGCTGTCGCGGCGCAATCCCAGGGAACTGGCGGCGGAGCTGGCGGCGCGGCTGGCGGACGACGAGCGGCTGGCGGCGGTCGAGGTGGCCGGGCCCGGGTTCATCAACCTGCGGGTTTCAAGCACCGGGTTGGGGCGGCGGGCCAACGAGATCGCCGCCGACGCGCGGGCGGGCGCGGGCCGGGTGGAGGCGCCGCGGCGGGTGATCGTCGACTACGCGGGGCCGAACGTGGCCAAGCCGATGCACGTGGGGCACCTGCGCGCCTCGATCATCGGGGAGTCGATCAAGCGCATCTTCCGCTTCCGAGGCGATGAGGTGTGGGGGGACGCGCACTTCGGCGACTGGGGCTTCCAGATGGGGCTGCTGATAGTGGCGGTGGGGGACGAGGCGATCGCGACCGATACGCTGACGCTGGAGGACCTGGAGCGGCTGTATCCGCTGGCGGCGGCGCGGGCCAAGGCGGAGCCGGAGTTCCGCGACCGGGCGCGGCGCGCCACCGCAGAGCTGCAGGCGGGGCGGGAGGATTACCGGGCGCTGTGGCGGCGGTTCGTGGAGGTCAGCCGCACGGCGCTGGAGCGGGAGTTCCATGCGCTGGGCGTGGATTTCGACCTGTGGAAGGGGGAGAGCGACGCCGACCCGTTGATCGGGGAGATGGTGGCGGATCTCGAGGCCAAGGGGCTGCTGGTCGAGGATCAGGGCGCGCGCATCGTGCGGGTGGCGCGGGAGGACGATAAGCGCGAGCTGCCGCCGCTGCTGGTGGTGTCGTCGGAGGGGTCGTCGATGTACGGCACCACCGACCTGGCGACGATCATCGACCGGCGGCGGAGCCAGGACCCGCAGCTGATGCTCTACGTGATCGACCAGCGGCAGGCCGACCACATGCAGCAGGTGTTCAGGGCGGCCGCACTGGCGGGCTACGCCACCCCTGAGGAAATGGAGCACATCGGCTTCGGCACCATGAACGGAGCGGACGGCAAGCCGTTCAAGACGCGCGAGGGGGGTGTGCTCAAGCTGCACGACCTGATCGCCATGGCGCGTGACAAGGCGCGCGAGCGGCTGCACGAGGCGGACCTGGGCTCGGAGCTGCCGCCCGACGAGTTCGAGAACACGGCGCACAAGGTGGCGGTGGCGGCGCTGAAATTCGCCGACCTGCAGAACCACCGCACCACCAGCTACGTCTTCGACCTCGACCGCTTCACCAGCTTCGAAGGCAAGACCGGACCCTACCTGCTCTACCAGGCGGTGCGGATCAAATCGCTTCTGCGCAAGGCGGCGGACGAGGGCGCGCAGGCCGGGGAGATCACGATTGGGGAGGCGGCCGAGCGCGACCTGGCGCTGGTGCTGGACGGCTTCGACCACGCCCTGGCCGAGGCGTACGACAAGCGTGCGCCCAACTTCGTCGCCGACCACGCCTACCGGCTGGCGCAGAGCTTCTCCAAGTTCTACGCGGCCTGTCCGGTGCTGGCCGCGCCCGATCCGCTGGTGCGCGCCTCGCGCCTGGCGCTGGCCCAGGCGACGATGAAGCAGCTGGAGCTGGCGCTGCAGCTGCTGGGGATCGAAACGCCGGAGCGGATGTAGGCCGTTTCAGCTACTTCCATACGCGCCGTACCCACTGCCAGAAGGCGTCGTCAGAATGAGCATCATCCATCTCCGATATCGTGCGAACGATCTCGCTGGCCGTCCGAGGGATCGTGACGTGGAAGGTGGTTTCCAGCCAATGCCTGTAATGTGCCGGAGGAGGCACGGGCGGTCCCGGTTTGTCTGCGATCATGTGTGGCGGAGTAGAAAATTCTTCAGGCCAGCATAGCTCTTCATAACCGATTGCCAAGAGTCGTAAGAAATCGATTGGGTCATCTGCAAGAGTACAAAGGAGCGTCGATCCTGATCCTGAACCGACGTGGACGAACTGCTGACGCCCATTATCATCTAACCATAACCCGGCACGTGACCCATCCCCACCGGTTGTAATAAAAAGCGCTAGGCGTTGGTTTTCTATGGGGTCAGCTTGAGGAATATAGTTCTTTTCAGCAAGATGGAATAGTACTGGTGCCATTAGTTTCTGGCGAATATGAGGTGGATAAACTGTCGCATACCTTTGTCCGAGACGCGGTTCACTGAATGTAAAACCAGATTTGTCCAGCCAATCAAACATCGTGCGGATTTCGGAGGGAAGGCTTAGTCCGTGAGGGAACGAAGATGCGATATAGTCGGCAAACGTCGGCATCTGGCCCTCCACGGCTATGAGATCAGCATACCTTTTCCCCTCGGCTGACTCCACGCCGTAGCCCTTGGTGTGGGTCGCATTGACTCTCCCCCGCCCCTTCGCCAGTGTCCGCGGCCTCCCGCGCGGGAGAGAGCGGGGCTGAAAAGCCTCGCCGCCGAAGGCGCAACCGCCCCGGAAACGCTCAGGCCAAAGGACCGCGCGGGACGTTGAACGCTGGAAAGCAGCTCCGCCGCGAGGTGAGGGGCTCACCGAAGGAGCAAGGGAGGGAAACCTTCCGGAATCTCTCAGGTTGAAGGGACAGCGGGGGCGCGGGACCAGGAAAGGCCCATGCGCGTGCCCGACGAAAACGGCCAACCCGACGCCCTGAAACAGACGCCGCTGCACGGCGCGCACCTGGAGCTAGGCGCGCGCATGGTCGGGTTCGCCGGCTATGATATGCCGATCCAGTACAGGGACGGCATCGTCGCCGAGCACAAGTGGACGCGCGGGCACGCGGGGCTGTTCGATGTCTCGCACATGGGGCCGGGGTTCATCACGCTCGACATCCCCGCGTCGGACCCGGAGCGCGCGCATGAGTGCGTGGCCGAGATCGTGGAGCGGCTGACGCCGGGGGACTTCAAGGGGCTGAAGCCGGGAAAGTTCAAATACACCCTGCTGCTGAACGAGGAGGGCGGCATCCTCGACGACCTGCTGATCGGCCGGCCGCGCCATCCGGGGCGGCAGGGGGCGCTGACGGTGGTGGTCAATTCGGGGACCAAGGAGCAGGATTTCGCGCTGCTGGAGGAGACCTGCGGCGACGACGGCACGGTCCACCGTTCGGACGAGGACGCCTTGCTGGCGCTGCAGGGGCCGGAGGCGGCGGCGGTGCTGGCGGACATCTGCCCGGACTGCACGCGGCTGACGTTCATGGACTACGGCTTCTTCACCTGGGAGGGCGTGGGGCTGAACATCTCGCGCTCGGGCTACACGGGCGAGGACGGGTTCGAGATCCTGGTCCCGCGCGAGGCGGCGCGGGCGTTCTGGGACCGGCTGATGCAGGACGAGCGGGTGCGGCCGATCGGACTGGGGGCGCGGGATTCGCTGCGGCTGGAGGCGGGGCTGCCGCTCTACGGCCACGACATCGACGAGAGCACTTCGCCAATCGAGGCGGGGCTGAACTTCGCGGTGAACAAGCGGCGCAAGGAGGCGCGGGACTTTCCCGGGGCCGAGCGGATGCTGCGCGAACTGGGCGGGGAGCTGGCGCGGGTGCGCGTGGGGCTGCTGGTCGAGGGGGCGCCGGCGCGCGAGGGGGCGGAGATCGCCGACGCCGACGGGAAGGTGGTCGGGCGGGTCACCTCGGGCGGGTTTTCGCCGACGCTGGGGCGGCCGATCGCCATGGGTTATGTGCCGCCGGCGATGAGCGCCGAAGGCACGGCGCTGAAGGTGCTGGTGCGCGGGCGCGCGCAGGCGGCGCGGGTGGCGGCGATGCCGTTCACGCCGCACCGTTACGTCAGGAAGGTTTGAGGGAGGGTTCGATGCGCTTCACCAAGGATCATGAGTGGGTGCAGGTCGAGGGGGGCGTGGCCACCATCGGCATCACCGCCTACGCCGCCGACCAGTTGGGCGACGTGGTGTTCGTCGAAACGCCGGAGGTGGGCAAGTCGCTGACGCGCGGCGAGAGCCTGGCGGTGGTGGAGAGCGTCAAGGCGGCGTCGGACGTCTACGCGCCGCTGTCGGGGGAGGTGGTGGAGACCAACGCCGACCTGTCCGGCACGCCCGAGGCGGTGAACCAGGATCCGGAAGGGCGGGCGTGGTTCGCCAAGGTGCGGCTGGCCGATCCCGCGGAGGCGGAGGGGCTGATGGATCGGGCGGCTTATGAGGATTACCTGAAGACGCTGTGAGGCCTTGTCGATGACTAACGAACAGCTTGCCAACGCGCTCAAGCAATCAGTGGAGAGGCGGCTTTCGGCGAACGCGTCGTTAATATCCATCTTTTCGGAATCCGCTTCTCAAAATATTTGAAAGGCCGAAACACGAAAGAAATTGCCGCAAGCGCCGGGCTTCCAGAGTCCTACGGGACCGAAATCTCGAAGGGCGCCAAGTTGGCTCCGTATGTGACCATAAACGAGTAAAACAATAGCATGCGCTACCTCCCCCTGACCGACGCCGACCGCAAGGAGATGCTGGCGGTGATCGGCGCGTCCTCGATCGACGAGCTGTTCGTCGACGTGCCGCAGTCCGCGCGCAGGCGTGGCGAGCTGGATTTGCCGTTCCACCAGGGTGAGCTGGAGGTTACGCGCGAGCTCGCCGCGCTGGCGGGCAGGAATCTGAACGCGGGGCGCGCGCCGTTCTTCTGCGGCGCTGGGGCGTATCGCCACCACGTGCCGGCCAGCGTGGACCACATCATCCAGCGTTCGGAGTTCCTGACCAGCTACACGCCCTACCAGCCCGAAATCGCCCAGGGCACGCTGCAGAGCCTGTTCGAGTTCCAGAGCCAGGTGGCGGCGCTGACCGGCATGGAGGTGGCCAACGCCTCGATGTACGACGGCTCCACCGCGACCGCCGAGGCGGTGATGATGGCCGCGCGCCTGACCCGGCGGAACCGGGCGGTGATCTCGGGCGGCGTTCACCCGCACTACGTCCGCACCACGCGCACCCTGGCTGAGGTCACGGGGCTCCAGATCGACGCCCTGTCTCCGGCCGTGGACGGGGAAGCGGAAGTTGCCGTGCGCATCGGCGCCGACGTCGCCTGCGTGGTGGTGCAGACGCCGAACGTGTTCGGCACGGCCAGCGATGTCTCGGCCATCGCCCAGGCGGCGCACGCGGCGGGCGCGCTGCTGATCGTGGTGACGACCGAGGCGGTGTCGTTCGGGCTGCTCAAGTCGCCGGGCGAGATGGGCGCCGACATCGTGGCGGCCGAGGGCCAGTCGATCGGCAACGCGCTGAGCTTCGGCGGGCCGTACGTGGGCCTGTTCGCCACCCGCGAGAGGTTCGTGCGCCAGATGCCCGGCCGCGTGGCCGGCGAGACGGTGGACGCGGACGGCGAGCGCGGGTTCGTGCTGACGCTCTCCACGCGCGAGCAGCACATCCGCCGCGAGAAGGCGACCTCCAACATCTGCACCAACTCGGGCCTGTGCGCGCTGGCGTTCACCATCCACATGAGCCTGCTCGGTGAAGCCGGCCTGCGGCGGCTGGCGCAGGTGAACCACGCCAAGGGGCTGCAACTGCGCGACGCGCTCGCCGCCGTGCCGGGCGTGGAGGTGCTGACGCCCCGCTTCTTCAACGAGTTCGCCCTGCGCCTGCCGCGCCCCGCCGCCGAGGTGGTGGAAACGCTGGCGGAGCAAGGCGTGCTGGGCGGCGTCCCCTATTCCCGCCTCGACCCGCGCGCGGGGCTGGACGACGTGCTCCTCGTCGCCGCCACCGAAACCAACACTAGCGACGACATTTCCGCCTTGGCTAAGACGCTGACTGAGGTGCTTGCGTGAGAGCCGGATTGATCATTCTGGTGATGATTTTGATTGGAGGGTGTGAAAAACCCTCAAATAGGCAATCTCTAAATAATCATCACTTGATGGAGCCGATAGTTCGTAGCTGCTCCGAGCCTGCTGGACGATTAGAGAACTTAATGCAGATTGCGATGGTCGGTGGCGTCAACGAGCGCTATGCAAAAGAGGCAGAGTCTATTGCAATGACCTGCGCTAACGCAAGGGAGAAATTAAGCAAGCTAAATTATGATGGACCTTGCATTGGCGCTATTCAGTCGGTGGAGGCCATTGCTATGGCGATGAATGCTGTCTTGCTTGGCAGGCAAACGATTGATGATCTGGCCTATAGCGGATTGCAAACTGGCCGAGCGGACGAAACGCAGGAGTGTTGGCGATCGGTTGGATATAGCGGGACCGACTCCCCCTCCACTACAAAGAGTGAGCAACCATGAACACCGTCGGCCGCCCGACTCGGCCCGAGCATCCCGATCACGATTACCTGCACCCGACGCTGACCGGCGGCCGGGGCCTGCTGCAGGACGAGCCGCTGATTTTCGAGCACGGCGGCTGGGACAAGACCGGCGTCGACCTGCCCGAGCCGGAGCTCGACGCCTCGGACCTCGGCGACCTGCGACGCGGCGCACCGATCGGCCTCCCCGGCCTCTCAGAGCCCGAGGCCATGCGCCACTACGTGCGGCTGTCGCAGAAGAACCACGCCATCGACCTGGCGATCTATCCGCTGGGCTCGTGCACGATGAAGCACAACCCGCGCCTGAACGAGAAGGCGGCGCGGATGGAGGGGTTCGCCGACCTGCACCCGATGCAGCCGGTCTCCACCGTGCAGGGTGCGCTGGAGCTGATGGACCGGCTGGCGCACTGGCTGAAGACGCTCACCGGGATGCCGGCGGTGGCGCTCAGCCCCAAAGCCGGGGCGCACGGGGAGCTCTGCGGCATCCTGGCGATCCGGGCGGCGCACGCGGCCAAGGGCGAGGACGCCCAGCGGCGCAAGGTGCTGGTCCCGACCTCCGCGCACGGCACCAACCCGGCCACCGCCGCCTTCGCCGGCTATGCGGTGCAGGAGATCGGTCAGACGGCGGACGGGCACGTCAACGTGGAGGACCTGCGCGCCAAGCTCGGGCCCGACGTGGCCGCGATCATGGTCACCAACCCCAACACCTGCGGCCTATTCGAGCCCGACATTGTCGAGATCGCGCGGATGACGCACGAGGCGGGGGCCTACTTCTACTGCGATGGGGCCAACTTCAACGCGATCGTGGGCAGGGTGCGGCCGGGCGACCTCGGCGTCGACGCCATGCACATCAACCTGCACAAGACCTTCTCCACCCCCCACGGCGGCGGCGGGCCGGGCGCGGGGCCGGTGGTGCTGTCCGAGGCGCTGGCGCCCTTCGCTCCCGAGCCCTGGGTGGTCAGCGGCGCGAACGGATTCGAGCTGGTTGAGGAGGCGCGGGACGAGGCCGAGCAGGGCTTCGGCCGCATGTGCGCCTTCCATGGCCAGATGGGCATGTTCGTGCGGGCGCTGGCCTACATGATGAGCCACGGCGCCGACGGCCTGCGCCAGGTGGCCGAGGACGCGGTGCTGAACGCCAACTACGTCAAGGCGCGGCTGTCTCAGGCGCTGACCCCCGCCTTCGCCGAAGGGCCGTGCATGCACGAGGCCCTGTTCGACGACCGCTGGCTGGAGGGCACGGGCGTGACCACGCTCGACTTCGCCAAGGCCCTGATCGACGAGGGCTTCCACCCGATGACCATGTACTTCCCCCTGGTCGTGCACGGGGCCATGCTGATCGAGCCCACCGAGACCGAGCCCAAGCGTGAACTCGACCGCTTCTGCGACGCGGTTCTGGCGCTGGCTCAGGCGGCCAAGGCGGGGGAGGTGGAGCGGTTCAAGGGCGCGCCCTACCATGCCCCGCTGCGGCGCCTGGACGAGACCCAGGCGGCGAGACGTCCGCGGCTGGTTTGGAAGGCCGAAGCGCCGTCGGCGATGGCCGCGGAATAGGCGGCGGCCGGTTTGGGCAGGCGAAGCCGCCCCGGCCGCGCCTGTGAGTGACGGACCATGGCTCGCCGTGAGCCCTCCAGCGCCGCGCCGAACACCGCGTGCGCGGCCAGGCCATAGAGGTGCGTTGACGGCGGCGTCTTGTGCGGCGGCGGCGCCAGGCGCAGCGCCGGCACGATGGTCTCGTCCAGCACGAGCGCGACGGCCAGACCGTAGCCGACGCCGAAACCGGCGGTAACGGCGCTCCAGCGGCGGGCGAGGAGCGCGTAGAGCACGCCCAGTCCGGCGCCGGTGGCGTAATGCACCGCCGTTCCGCCCGGCGCGCGGGCGGGCTCGGGCAGCGGCTCGCCGGTAGTGGCCATCACCGCCCGGTCGGCGGCCTGCTCGGTGGCGGGGCTCTCATCGCCGCCCTCCGCCTCCTCTGGATCCAGCCAGTCGGAGAGCTTCTGCTTAGGCTTCGACAGCGCGGTCTGGGCCTGCTCCATGACCCATGCGGCCAGCAAGCCGGTGAAGGCGCCGAGCGCCAGGTCGGCGGCGAGGGATGAACGGCTCATCGAATACGGCCTTGTTCGTAGGTGGAGATCAAACACGCCCCGCCACGCGGCTGTTCCGGCCAGGCGGGCGTGAGGTAGCGATGCCCGGGCGGTGCGGTTTGGGCAGGCAGCGCGCTTCGCCGATGCGGCGGGCGAGGCGTTTGGGAGAGCCGCTTGTTTGGCGAAGCGGTGCGGTCAGCGCATGATCGCCGGCATGCGCGGGCGCCGCCTGGCTGGATTGCTGTTGGAGCTGGCGCCGGCGGGGTTCGCCGTGGTCGCCTTCGGGGCGGGCGCGGTGATGCTGACGTCCAGCGTGGCGCCGTCGTTCAGCGACCGTTTGCGCCTGCTGGCCGAGGCCGCGCCGATCCTGGTGATCGAGCTGTCGCACTTCCTCGCCAGCGTAGTCGGCTTCCTGTTGCTGGTGGTGGCGGCGGGACTGTGGCGCCGCCGCCGGGGCGCCTATTGGCTGGCGCTCGGACTGCTGCTGGCAGGGGCGGTGTTCTCCCTGCTCAAGGGGCTGGACGTGGAGGAGGCCGCGATCCTCGCGGGGGCCGGCGCGGCGCTCGCGCCCTTCCGCCGCGCCTTCGACCGGCCCTCGCGCCTGGCTGAGGTGGCGGTGAGCCGGGGCGGTCTGCCGCTGGTTGCGGCGGTGGTGGCGGCGGCCCTGTGGCTGGGCTTCTTCGCCTATCGCGATGTGGCCTATACCGACGAGTTGTGGTGGACCTTCCTTCGCAACGCTGAGGTCTCACGTTTCCTGCGCGCGGGCGCGGCCCTGGCGATCCTGACCCTGGTGTTGACCGTCTGGGTGCTGCTCTCGGCGCCGGACGTGCGCCGGCGCGGCCGCCCCCGTCCCGAGGCGGTGGAGGACGCGGTCCGCGCGCTTGCCGCGGCGGACCAGGCGGGGCCGCAGGCGTGGCTCGCCGCCGTGGGCGACAAGGACCTGCTGTTCAGCCCTTCCGGCGGCAGCTTCATCACCTTCCGCGTCCGGGGGCGGCGCTGGATCGCCATGGGCGAGCCGGCCGGCCGCGCCGCCGAGTTCGGCGAACTCATGTGGCGTTTCGCGCAAGAGGCGGATCGCGGCGGGGGCAAATCGGTGTTCTACGCGGTCTCCCCAGCCCTGCTGCCGGAACTCGCGGCCATGGGGATGGTGCTGCGCAAGGTAGGCGAGAACGCCGTGGTCGACCTCGCCCGCTTCTCGCTGGAGGGGCCGGCCCGGCAGGACCTGCGCACCGCCCGCAACCGCCTCGGCCGCGAAGGCTGCGCCGTCGAGGTGCTGCCGCCCGGCTCGGCCGCGGCGCTGGAGGGCGAGCTGCGCGCCGTCTCCGATGCCTGGCTGCGCGGGCGCAGGGCTTCGGAAAAGGCCTTCTCGCTTGGCCGCTTCGACGTCGGCTACCTCAACAGGGTGCCGCTGGCTGTGGTGAAGGCGCAGGGCAGGATCGCCGCTTTCGCCAACCTGCTGCCCGCGCCCGCCCGGAGCGAGGTGGCTGTGGACCTTATGCGTCACGCGCCGGACGCGCCCAAGCTGGCGATGGACTTCCTGTTCCTGGGCGCGATCGAGTGGGCGAGTGCCGAGGGGTTCGCCCGCTTCAATCTCGGGATGACGCCGCTGGCGGGGCTGGACGACCGCCGCCTCGCCCCCGCCTTCGCGCGCGTGGGGGCCTTCGTGTTCGAGGAGGGCGGCGCGCTCTACGGCTTCCGCAGCCTGCGCGCCTTCAAGGCCAAGTTCGGTCCCGACTGGGAGCCGGTGTTCATGGCCGCCGCGCCCGGCGTGCCGATGACCTGGGCGCTGCTCGACGTGGCGCTGCTCACCAGCGGCGGCTGGCGGGGGCTGCTCGGCCTGCGCTAGCCGCTGACCGTCGGGCAGAGGGTCCTAGTGCGTTCGCGGATCAGGCGGATGGCGTAGTCCTGGTCCAGCCGGGTGAGCTGTTTCTTGCGCCGCAGGTCGTCCCAGACCTGCATGGCGTCGGCGTAGGCGCGGCAGGCCGGTCCCGCGCGCCTGGCGTCGGCGTGGGCGTCGGCCACCGAGGCTAGGGCGATGGCGTAGTCGCGTTCGATCTGGAAGGAGGGGTGGAGCCGCAGGGCCTCGCGCAGCTCATCTGCCCGCGCGACCAGCAGGGGGAGGGCTTCGTCGTAGCGGCGCAACAGCGCCAGCGCCTGGGCACGGGCCTGGCGCACGATGGCGAAGGTGCGCCGGGCCTGCTCGTCCTCCGGATCGAAGGCGACCAGGGCTTGCGCCCGCCGGTCGGCGGCCTCCAGGAGCGGCAGGGCCTCGGCGGCGCGGTTCAGGCTCAGCAGCGTGGTGCCCAGAGCCCAGCCGGCGCGCGACAGGGCGCGTCCGGCCACCGGGTCGTCCGGCCGCTCCCGGCTCAGCGCCTCCAGGATCTCCAGCTGGCGCCGGTAAGGCGCCACGGCCCCGGCTTCGCCGCCCGCGTAGTAGGTCGCCTCCGCCATGAGGTCGTAGGCGTCCGCTTCCAGCAACCGCGCCTCGGGCGAGTTTACTAGAGGTGGCGGCAGGCGGGCGATCGCCGCCAGCGCCGCGCGGGCGTTGGCGACAGCTTCCGGGTAACGGCCTTGCCACTGCCGCAGGCTCGAAATCCGCAACGCCCACTGCACCTCCGCTTTTCGCAGTGCGGGCAGGTCCGGCGCCGCCGCACGGAGCGCGCGGTCCAGCGCCCGTCGTGCGACGGTGAGGGCGCGTTCGGCATCGGCCGCGCGGCCTTCCCTCTCGATGACCAGCACCGCCTGCTCGATGTGCGCGGCGGCCAGGGCGAGGGCGACGTCCGCCCGCTCCGGGTAATCGGCGGCCAGCTGGTCGGCGAGGGAGGCGGCGCGTTCGAGGTTGGCCCGCGCCTGCTCGACCTGGCCGAGGTTGCGGCCGCGGCCCCCGCCCTGGACGGTGGCCAGGCGGACCAGGCCCTGCACCGCCTCGACCTTGACCCCCACGGGCGCGCGCGGGTCGGCGACGAGGCGGTCGAGGTAGCCTTGGCCGGTGGCGGCGAGGTCGCGCCGCACCGCCAGCGTCCGCGGCGCGCGGTCCAGCCGGTCGTAGATGTCGAACAACAGATAGTTGGCCATCCACCGCGCGTCGGCGAAGCGGCGCTCGGCCTGAAGGTGCTCGCGTTCGGCGCGCAGGTAGAGGGCGGTGCTGATCACGGCCGTCACCGCGAGCGCCGCCACCGCCAGCGCCGAGGCGGCCACCAAGGCCGGGCGGCGCGCCACGAACCGCGAGGCGACATAGGTCCCGCCTCGGCCCCGCGCGGCGACCGGCCGCTTGTCGCGCCAGCGGGCGAGGTCGTCGGCCAGCGCCTCCACCGAGCCGTAGCGGCGCGCCGGGTCCTCAGCCGTGGCCTTGCCAAGCACGGCGTCGAGATCACCGTCGAGCGGCCGCGAAGGGCGGTCCTCGCCGAGCGTGGGGCCGCGGCGGGTGAGCAGCTCGCGCGCGGTCAGTCCGAGCCCATGGATATCGTCGGCCGCCGTCGGCGGCTCGCCCGCCCGCCGCTCGGGGCTGGCGTAGGCGCCCGTCAGCGGCGCAGCGCCCGCGGCTTCGCCCGCGAGGTCCAGCATCCGCGCGACGCCGAAGTCGAGCAGGCGCGCCTGGCCGTCGCTGGTGACCAGCACGTTGGCCGGCTTCAGGTCGCCGTGCGCCACCAGCGCGCGATGGGCGTAGGCGACCGCCTCGCACACCTGCTGCAGCAGGCCGACCAGCTCGCGCGGGCCCGGGTCGCGCGCCGTCACATAGGCGGCGATGTCCTCGCCCTCGACATAGTCCATCAGGATGTAGGGCGCGCCCTCCGGCGTGACGCCGCCGTCGAGCAGACGGGCGATGTGAGGATGGTTGAGCCGAGCCAGGGTGCGCCGCTCCGCCGCGAACAGTTCCGCCTCGCGGCCGCCAAGCCTCGCGGAGCGGAGCAGCTTCACCGCTGCGACGTGGTCAAACAGGCCGTCGTCGCGCTCGGCCCGGTGGACCGCGCCCATGCCGCCCTCGCCGATCAGAGCGCCGACGCGGTAGGCGCCGACCCGCTCGGGCGTCTCTGGGGCTTCCTCTAAGGGTTCCGCATGCGCGAAGGCGGTGGGCATGACCGCGGCGGCGCCCGTGTCACGCCGCAGCAGCCGCTCCACCTCGGCGACGAGTTCGGGGTCTTCGCTGTGGGCGCGCCGGAGCCACTCCAGCCGCTCGCCTTCCGGCCGCTCCAGCGCCTCCTCGAACACGTCGAGAGCGCGTGCGTCCATGGGGGCGGCGCGCGCGCCGGTCCCGCTCACCCCTGCAGCCGCTCCAGCAGCCAGGCGCGGGCGGCGCGCCAGCGTCGCTTCACCGTGCTTTCCGACTCCCCGGTCTGACCGGCGATCTCCTCCACCGTCAATCCGGCGAAGAAGCGCAGCTCCACCACCCGGGCGCGCTCGGGCGAGACCGCCGCCAGCGCCTTCAGCGCCTCGTCCAGCGCCTCCACGTCGACCGGCGACCCTTCCTCGCTCCGCGGCCACATGGTCAGCACGCCCGGCGCCTGTCGCTTGCCGGCGCGGGCGCGGCGGACCTCGTCGATCAGCGTCTGGCGCATCACCGTGGCCGAGAGCGCCAGGAAGTGCGCCCGGTCGCGCAGGTCGATGCGGTGCAGGCCCATCACCCTGATCGCTGCCTCGTGCGCCAGCTCCGTCGGCTGCATCCGCACCAGCGCCCCGTCGCCGTTCAGCACCTTGCGCGCCAGCCGGCGGAACTCCTCGTAATGGCGCGCGAGCAGAGCCTCCTGCGCGTTCGGCGCGGAAGCGCGAGCGTCGGTGGCGAGGGCGGCGGTGTTCATGAACCGGCTCGAGTGCGGGGGGAGCTTACCGCGCCCAAGCCCCCTGAACAAAGCTCGGCGAACACCGGCGGATTGCCGCAACCGCGCGTGGCGCCTGACCTGTGACGATAATGCGGTTCGCGGAGGAAACCAGAAGGCCCCGCCGCTGGTTAGTCACCGTCCCCCAACCCCTCCGGACGCGGGACGCTCAGCAGGGCGCCGCCTCGGCCTTTTGCGCCGGGCCGACGCCCCTGACCCCTGCGGAGCCGCGGTTCCGCGGGGGTCAGACTGCGCCTTCCCCTACCAGAGCGCCACGTGGGTGATGAAGTGGCTCACGTCCTTTGAGACGCTGTTGTCGGGCAAGGCTCCGCCGAAAGCCACGTAAAGGCTCAGGCCCAACAGGCCCAGGTAAACCCACTTCCATCCCGACACGCCTGCCTCCCGGCTCCTGAGCGTGAAGCCGCAGCTTACCCCGTTCAAGCTTGTCTCGGGGTGAACGGGCGTGGTTGACGAACCTTCGTCACGGTGTGGCTCTGAAGCCTCGGCTGTGGCGAATGAGGCACAGCGCAGAAGCTTCGCGGCGACGACTCCCCCACCCTGGCGGCGGCGGCGCCCCGCCTTACGAAAACTTCACCCGCCGCGCCCTTGCTGGAGGCGTAGTCCGCTTCATATCTGCGGCAACCGCCAAGCCGTCCGAGTCGTTCGGCCGGTCACGGGCGAACAGTTCGAAGTCAAAGCTTATGCCTCCCATCGGCGCCCTGATCCCCGCCGTGCCCTCTGGTCCCTCAACCGGGCCGGTCTCAGCCGTGCGCCGCCTGGCGCAGCTGGTGCTGGTCGCGCTCGGACTGCTCACCATCATCGCCGGCTTCCTGATCGCCCCGCTTCCGGGACCGCTCGGCCTGCCGCTCGCGGCGCTGGGGCTGATGATCGTGCTGCGCAACAGCTACACCGCCCGGCGCGGCTTCGTGCGCATGAACCGCCGTCACCCCAAGTGGGTCTCGCCGTTCCGCACCCTGCTGCGCCCGAACGCGGAGGTCGCCCCGGGCTTCTACCGCCTGGCGCTGCGCCTGGAGCGCCTGCTCCTGCGCGGCCGCTTCAGCGTGTTCGCTAACCTGCGGCGGCGGATCCGCCGCAGATAGCTCACCCCTTCGCGGAGCCGCTGGCGATCGCACGCGCCGAGCCGAGCCCTTAACCGCAAGCTGAAGACGGAGAGGGGATTCTTCGGCGAGGTGATCCGTAACGCGCAGGCTGCGACAAGCGCTTATGCGCTCAGCGCCGCGGGCTCCTGAACCTCTCCCGCATCCTCCAGCACCGACAGCAGGGCGGCGTGCAGCTTGGCCAGCTCGATCGGCTTGGCCACGTGGCGGTCCATGCCGGCGGCGAGGTATTCCTTGACCTGGTGGGTCATGGCGTTGGCCGAGAGCGCGATGATCGGGGTGCGGCGCCGCCCGGTCTCGGCCTCGGCGGCGCGGATCATCCGGGTGGCGGCGATGCCGTCCATCTCCGGCATCTGGATGTCCATCAGGATCACGTCGAAGGTCTCCTGCGCCCAGGCGTCCACCGCCGCACGGCCGTGCGGCGCCACCTGCAGCTCCACCCCGAAGGTGGCCATCACGCTCTTCAGCACCAGCTGGTTGGTGGCGTTGTCCTCCGCCGCCAGCACCTTGAGCGGGCGCTCCTCCTCGGCCGGCGCGGACCGGGCGGTCGCGGCGGCCTCGCCGGCCGCGGGCTTCGGCGGCTGCGCCTCCTCCGCCTCCAGCCGCTCCAGGGGCACGCTCACATGGAAGGTCGATCCGCGCCCGGGTTCGCTCTCGGCCCAGACGTCGCCGCCCATCAGGTGGGCGATCTCGCGGCAGATGGCCAAGCCCAGGCCAGTGCCGCCGAAGCGTCGGGTGTTGGAGCTGTCCAGCTGGCTGAACTTCTGGAACAGCAAGGGCAGCTTGTCGGCCGCGACGCCGATGCCGGTGTCGGTGACGGTGGCGCGCAGGCCCGTAGCGCCGCCCTCGCCCTCGCCCGCGATCATGACCTCGACCCGCCCATGCTCGGTGAACTTCACCGCGTTGGAGAGGAGGTTGTTCAGCACCTGCAGCAGCCGCTGGCAGTCGCCGCGGCGCGGCCCCGCGGCGGACGGCTCCACCGTCAGCTGGAATCTCAGCCCCTTCTGCTCGGCCAAGGGGGCGAAGTGGGCGGACAGTTCGTCGGCCAGGGTTCTGGCCTCGAACACCACCGGCTCCAGCTCCATGCGCCCGGCTTCGATCTTGGAGAGATCGAGCACGTCGTTGAGCACGCCCAGCAGCGCCTCACCCGAACGGCTGATCACGTCGAGCCGCTCGCGCTGCACACCCGACAGCTCGCCCATGGCCATGATCTGGGCCATGGCCAGCACCCCGTTCAGGGGCGTCCTGATCTCGTGGCTCATGTTGGCCAGGAAATGCGACTTCAGCACGTTGGCCGCCTGGGCGGCGTCCCGCGCCTCGACCAGCTCGGCCATGGCGGCGCGCAGATCCATGTCGTTGCGATGCAGCTGGGCCAGCAGATGGTTGAAACTCTCCGAGAGGCGGATGAACTCCTCGTCGTCGCCGCCCTCGACCTGCTGGGCGAAGTCGCCACTCCTGGCCACCTCGCGCATGGCCGCTGACAGCCGGTTGACCGGCCGGGTCACCCGCCCCGCCAGCCAGCGGCCCATGAACAGCGCCAGCCCGGCCGCCACGAAAAACAGGGAGCCGCCGAGCGCGATGAACCGGGGCGCCGTCTGACCGAGGCCTTCGTGGGTGGAGATCAGCACCAGCTTGGCCGGCGCGGAACCGGCCGCGGCGACGGGAGCTTCCACTTCGATCCGCTGGCCCCCCGTCTTGGCATCGGTGCGGCGGTAGCGGGCGAGTTCGCGACCCCCAGGCCCGACCAGCCGGGCCTCCATCACCCGCGGACTGACGGCCAAGGTGCGCAGCTCGGCCTCGGCGGCGCGCCAGTCGCGCGCGGCCAGCGCCGGCTTCAGGTGTTCGGCGGTGATCTGCGCCAGCACCGTGCGGTGCTGGATCAGCCGCGCGCGGTCGGTGCGCCACTCCTGCCAGATGAACAGGCTGGTCGCCGCCGACAGCACCGCGATCGCGGTGAGCAGCGCCACCACGGCGATCCGGTTCTGGAACGACAGGCTCCCCGGCCGTCGCTCGGGCGCACCCTCGCCCGCGCCGCCCGCCGGAGCGGCGTCGCGCCCGGCGCGGCGTCTGAGGCGATCCCCCAACGGCAAGCGAGCCCCCGTGCCCGGGCGGAACTCCGCCCCTTCGCCCTGATAACCGCGTATGTCCTAACGGTTCGCTAGCCGGGCAAGATCAACGGCGGAAGGGACTCGAGCGCAGCCGCGGCCGGTCGAAGAAGAGGCTGACGCCGGTGACCGCCAGATAGAGGACGACCGCGGTCACCCCGATCGCCAGGGGCCCTGGATCGCTCTTGATCGGCAGCCCCGCCAGCATCTGCAGTAGGGCGAGCATCCCGGTGAAGGCGAAGGCGGTGACAGCTCGCGACCCGGCCGACTTCAGGCAGGCGGTCCAGGCGACGGCGGCCAGCGCCAGCAGGCCCATCTCTAGCGCTATTTCGGTCAGCGGCAGGTTCCACAGCTTAAGGCCCACTTCCGGCCCATCCGGCCAAAGGGGCAGGTCGGGGCGATGGACCAGGAGGTCCAGAAACCAGTGGGAGAGCACCACCGCTCCGACCATGGCCGACGCTCCCCAGGGCAGGCGCACCAGATAGCGGCAGGCGGCGAGCGCCAGCGCCGCCCACAGGAGCGCCGCGGGCAGGCTGTGGCTCCACGGCATGGAGATCAGGTCGAGCTGGCTGCCGGGCAGCGTTGCGTCGAACCGCACCTTCTCCACGCCCGTGACGACCATTATCCCCCAGGCGATGTCGAGCAGCTGGGCGCCCGCCACATAGGTCCACAGGGGCGCGCGCGGATCGGCGGCCTTGGCGGCGACGGCGGCGGCGTAATGGCCGACGAACATCGCCCGTCACACCGGCGCGCAGGCCAGCGTCAGCCAGGCGCGGACCTCGTCGGACACCAATGGCCCGATCTCATCGAGCACCCGCGCATGATAAGCGTTCAGCTGCGCCCGCTCGACCGCGTCCAGCATCTCGGGCGCGATCAGCCGCCGGTCGATCGGGGCCAGCGTCAGGGTCTCCCAGCCCATCATCTTCCGCTCGCCGCCTTCGATCTGCTCCGGCTCGGTGACCACCTGCAGGGTCTCGATGCGGATGCCGTATTCGCCGGTTTTGTAATAGCCCGGCTCGTTCGAAAGGATCATCCCCGGCCTCAGCGCCACGCTGTTGGGCAGCTTGGCGATCCGCTGCGGCCCCTCGTGCACGCCCAGGTAGGAGCCCACCCCATGGCCGGTGCCGTGGTCATAGTCGAGCCCCGCCTCCCACAGCGGCAGGCGCGCCAGCGCATCCAGCGCGTGGCCGGTGGTGCCCTCCGGGAACCGCACCCGCGCCAGCGCCAGGTTGCCGCGCAGCACTCGCGTGAACCGCTCGACCATCTCCCGTGTCGGCTCGCCCATGGCCACCGTGCGGGTGATGTCGGTCGTGCCGTCGAGGTATTGGGCCCCCGAGTCCACCAGCAGCAGCGAATTGCGCTCGGTCCGGCGGATGGTCTTGTGGGTGGGGTGATAGTGGCAGATGGCGCCGTTCGGCCCCGCCCCCACGATGGCGTCGAAGGACAGGTCCTTCATCGCCCCGGTGGCCTCGCGGAAGCCCTCCAGCTTGGCCACGATCTCGCCCTCGTCCGGCAGCGCCCCCTGCGCCTCCGTGTCCAGCCAATGGAGGAAGGCCGCCATCGCCGCGCCGTCCCGCCGGTGCGCCCGCCGCGCCCCTTCGATCTCCACGGCGTTCTTGCAGGCGCGGGGCAGGGTGCATGGGTCCTGGGCCCGCACCACCGTCGCCCCCGCCTTCGCCAGCGCCTCGAAATAGGCCGCCGAGGACTGCTGCGGATCGACCACCACCCGCCGGCCCTTCAGTTCGGCGATCGCCGGCTCCAGGTCCTCCGGCCGCTCCAGGCTCACCTGGTTGCCGAGCCAGGCCGGCAACTCGGGGGTCACCTTGGCCGGGTCGAGGAACAGCCGCGCCGTCCCGTCCTTGCGCAGGATCGCCTGGGCCAGCGGCAGCGGCGAGCGGATCACGTCGCCGCCGCGCACATTGAACATCCAGGCGATCGAGGCCGGCGCGGTGATCAAGGCCGCGTCCGCCGCCTCTTCCTCCACCGCCTGTCCCACCCGCGTCCGCTTGGAGGCCGAGTCCTCGCCGGAGAAATCGGTCGGGTGCGGAACCACCGCCGCCTGGGGCTGGGCCGGCCGGTCGCTCCAGGCGGCGTCCAGCGGGTTCACTCGAACCGGCTTCAACTCGGCGCCCGCCTTGGCCGCAGCCTTCTTCAGCCGGTCCACCCCCTCGGGGCTATGCAGCCGCGGATCGAAGCCGATCACCTGCCCCGCCCGGGCGTTCTTCTCCAGCCAGGCGGGCGCGCCCTCCTCGACCAGGTCGCGCACCTCGAAAGCGGAGGCGTCCACCTGGTCCTTGACCTGGAGCGTGTAGCGGCCGTCCACGAAGATCGCAGCCCGGTCGCAGAAGATCACCGCCGCCCCGGCGGAGCCGGTGAAGCCGGTCGCCCAGGCCAGCCGGTCGTTGGCTTCGGGCAGGTATTCGTTCCCGTGTTCGTCTTCGTGCGGCACGAGGAAGCCGTCGAGCCCCTGCTCGGCCATCGCCCGCCGGATCAGCGGCAGGTGCTTGGGCCCGAACGATGGATCGGCATGGACATCGAAGCTCTGGCGCATCGCCGAGCTTTACGCCGGAGCGCGCGCCGCTGCCAAGCCGATCAGCCGCCTCGCCTCAGCACCAGCGTAGCCCAGGCGTCGCGCCGGATGGCGAAGTCGAGACGGAAGCCTCTGGCCAGGTAAGCGGTCCGCACCAGCCGCTCCTGGCTCCGCAGCAGGCCCGACAGGATGGCGGTTCCACCCGGCTCCAGAGCGGCGCGGATCGGCTGCGCCAGCGACACCAGCGGCCGGGCCAGGATGTTGGCGAACACCAGGTCGTAAGGCCCCCCGCCCCGCACCATCGGATGATCAAGCCCCGCCGCGTGGACGAAGCGGGTCCGTGCGCCGTTCACCTCCGCGTTCTCCCGCGCGATCCGCACCGAGACCGGGTCGATGTCCGTGCCCACAACCGTGCCCGCCCCGGTCCGCGCGGCCGCGATCGCCAGCACCCCGGTGCCGGTCCCCACGTCCAGCACCCGTGCGAACCGCCGCCGCTTGAGCAGCCGGTCGAAGGCCGTGAGGCACCCCGTCGTGGTGCCGTGATGCCCGGTCCCGAACGCCGCCCCCGCCTCGATCCGCAGGTTCACCGTGCTCGCCGGCGTCCGCCCCAAGTCGTGCATCCCGTAGACGAAGAACCGCCCTGCCCTGACCGGCGGCAACCCCGACAGCGCCATCGCCAGCCAGTCGGCGTCGGCCAGCGCCTCGGTGCGGACCGTCAGCTCATCGAAGCCGCCGAGCACCCGGCGGAGCGCCTCCGCCTCCGCCTCCGTCGTCGGAAAGGCGTCGATGCGCCAGAGGCCGCGGTCCTCGTCCTCTTCGAGGATGGAATAGGCGGCGCCCTCCAGCTCGGAGTCGGCGTCGATGGCGCGGGCGGCGGCCTCCGCCGGCGTCCGCAGCCCCCGCGCCGTGATCTGGACCGCCTGGGTCATCAGCCTCGCGGCGCCAGCGCCCGCATGGCCGCGGCCGTCTCCGCCGCGCCGGCGTCCTCAGCCGCCTCGAGCCCCGCGAGGACGCCGGCGAAGTCCTCGGAGTCCTTGTTCTGCGACAGCTTGCGCTTGGCGAACACGCGCTCCACCGTCACCTCGACCCCGACGATGCCGCGCAGCATCGAGCGGATGTAGGTTTCCGGCGCATCGCTCACCGACCAAGGCGCCGGCCGCCCCGTCTCGAACCGATCGCTGAGCTTGGCCACTACGTCCAGCAGCCGCTCCGGCCCGTCGAACCAGGAGAGACGCCCGTGCACGTGCACCGCCTCATAGTTCCAGGTGGGCACCTGTTTACCGTGCACGGCCTTGGACGGATACCAGTTGGGCGACACATAAGCGTCCACGCCGGTGAAGATCACCAGGGCCTCCGCGCCCGCCGGGCTGAGGCGATGCTGCGGATTGGGCCGCGCCAGGTGGCCGATCAGCCGGCCCTCGCCAGCCTCATGCAGGAACGGGAGGTGACTGGCCCAAAAACCCTCCGCTCCGTGGGTGACCAGGGCGCCCAGACGCGCCGCGGACAGCAAACGGTCGATCTCGTCCGGATCGATGACGGCGAAGGGCTCGGGCGCATACATGCCGATCGGCCTCCAGGCGCCTTGGCTTAGTCCAGCGGCTGTCTACACCCGCAACGGCATCAGCACGTACTGGACGCCGGAGTCGGTGGGGTCGATCACCAGCGTCGGGGAGGCCGGGTCGTTGAACCTGAACTCCGCCGTCTCGCCCTGGATCTGGTCGGCGATGTCGAGCAGGTAGCGGGCGTTGAAGCCGATCTCGAAGGGTTCGCCGTCGTAGTCGACCTCGATCTCCTCCACCCCCTGGCCGGCCTCCATGTTGCGCACGGTCAGCACCACCTTGCCGGGCTCGATCGCCAGCTTCACCGAGCGCGACTTCTCGGCCGAAATGGTGGCCACCCGATCGACCGCCTGGGCGAACAGCTTGTTGTCCACCGTCAGGATGCGGCGGTTGTCCTTGGGGATCACCCGCACGTAATCGGGGAAGGAGCCGTCGATCACCTTGGACGTCAGCGCCGCGCGGCCGAACTCGAACCGCACCTTCTGGGCCGACACCCCGACCTCGACGCTGCCGCCGGCGTCCTCCAGCAGCCGCCGCGCCTCCTGCACCGTCTTGCGCGGCACGATCACGCCGGGCAGCCCCGCCGCGCCCTCCGGGGCCGGCATCTCCGCCAGCGCCAGCCGGTGGCCGTCGGTGGCCACCGCGCGCAGCATCGGCGAGCCGCCCTCGTCCACCACGTGCAGGTAGAGCCCGTTCAGGTAATACCGGGTTTCCTCGGTGGAGATGGCGAAGCGGGTCTTGTCGATCAGCCGCGCCAGATCGGCGGCCTCCAGCGTGATGCGCGAGGTCAGGCCGTCGGTCGACATCACCGGGAAGTCCCCGGCGGGCAGCACTGGCAGGTTGAAACGCGAGCGGCCGGCCGACACCGTGAGGCGCGGATCCTCGCCGGTGAAGCGCAGCTCCACCTCCGCCCCCTCGGGCAGCTTGCGTACGATCTCGTAGAGGGTGTGGGCCGGCGCGGTGATCTGACCCTGGCCTTCGACTTGGCCCGCCGCCTCGTCTACGATCTCCATGTCGAGGTCGGTGGCGGAGAACGCCAGCGCGTCGCGCTCGGCCGCCAGCAGCACGTTGGACAGGATCGGGATGGTATTGCGCCGCTCCACCACGCTCTGCACGTGGCCCAGCGCCTTCATCAGCGCCTGGCGCTCGATCGTCAGCCTCATCTCGCCGTCCGTTCCGGTTTCTTGTCTGCCGCGACTCGCGCGCCCCGGCGATGCGGGCGGCCAACACTAACGGAATTGGCGGAACGGGGAAGGGCCGATCACCCCAGCGGATACTCCCGCTCCAGGTCGTAGCGGTTGCCCTCGGGCGAGCTCCAGCTGGAGTAGAGGCCGAACCAGGTGACGCGAAAGGGCGGCGAGCGCAGCAGGTTGTGCCCTTGGATCCACGCCGCCACCCGCCCCGGATCGGAGCGCTTCAGGTAGGCCAGCGTGATGTGTGGCCGATAGGCGCGCGCCTCCCCCTTCAGCCCCGCGCGCCGCGCCGCCGCCTCGCAGCGGGCGGCGAGCTGAGCCAGGCCCGGATTGTCCGCTACCCGGGCATAGACCGCGCGCACCGCCGCCCCCTCGCCGAAACTCCCCACGCCGCTCAGCTCCAGCTCCAGGGGCGGCCCCTCCACGCCCCGCAGCTGGGCGTCCAGCTCGGCGGCGGCCGGCTCGGCCACCTCGCCGAAAAAGCGCAGGGTGATGTGCAGCTGCTCCAGCGAACGCCATTTGGCCCCGGGCAGCCCCTGCTGGCGCCGCTGCAGCCCCCGCCCGATCTCCTCCGGAACCTCCAGCGCCGCGAACAGCCGGATCACTTTGGCAGGGCCGGGAGCGTGCTATCGGCAAGCCTGGAGGCGACGATCCTGATCCCGCGCGGGTTCGGGTGAATCCGGTCGGACAGGTTCAGCGCCGGGACGCCCACCACCCCCTGCAGGAAGTTGCGGTGCAGCGGCACGCCCTCCGCGCGGGCGATGTTGTCGAACACGGCGTTGTACTGCGCCGCATAGGCCTGGTTGATGATCGGCGGGGCGCGGAAGGTGACCAGCAGCACCTTGATCCCCCGCCGCTTCAGCCGCCGCACGATGGCGGTGAGGTTGCGCTGCATGGATGCGGGCGGCAAGCCTTGCAGCAGGTCGTTGGCCCCCAGCGCCACGATCGCCAGGTCGGTATCGCCCCGCACGCTGAAGTCCACCCGCGCTAAGCCTCCACTGCTGGTGTCGCCCGAGACACCGGCGCCGCGCACCACCACGTTCGCGCCGCGCCGCTTCAGCTCCGCCTGCAGCTGAGCCGGCAACGAGTCGCGGTAGGCCAGCCCCCGTCCGGCGGTGAGCGAGTCGCCGAGGATGGTGATCACCTTCGGCTTCGCCCGGGACAGCGGCGCGCGCGCCGGGGCGGCCTGCGCGGCGAAAACCGCCGCCAGGCCTGCGAACGCCCCGCGGCGGGTGAGGAGGGGTGAGCGGTGGGTCATCAGGAGCCCTATCTAGGCCTTCCCAACCCGCCTCCAAGCCGAGCCGTTCCCCCTCCCGCACATGCCCGACGCCGCGCCGCTGCAACTGGACGAGGTCGCCCTCACGCTGCGCGCGGCCGCCGGCCCCGTGGACGTGCTGCGCGGCGTCTCCTTGAGCCTGGCGCCGGGCGAGACGGTGGCGATCCAGGGCCCCTCCGGCTCCGGCAAGTCCTCCCTAATCTCGGTAGCCGCGGGGCTGGAGCGGCCGACCGCGGGTGTGGTGCGCCTGTTCGGCCAAGACTTGTCGCGCCTCGGCGAGGACCGCCGCGCCAAGCTCCGCCGCGGCCGCGTCTCGCTTGTGTTCCAGGCCTTCCACCTGCTCCCCAACATGACCGCCCAGGAAAACGTCGCCGCCCCCCTGGAGATCGCCCGCGCCCCCCAGGCCCACCGCACCGCGCGCGACTGGCTCGACCGCGTCGGCCTCTCCGAGCGCGCCCGCCACTATCCCCACCAGCTCTCCGGCGGCGAGCAGCAGCGCGTGGCCCTGGCCCGCGCGCTCGCCGCCCGCCCCGAACTCCTGTTCGCCGACGAGCCCACCGGCAACCTCGACGACGACACCGCCGCCCGCGTCGCCGGCCTGATGTTCGACCTGGTCGCCGAGATCGGCGCCGCCCTGGTCCTGGTCACCCACGACCGCGCGCTCGCCGACCGCGCCTCGCGCCGGCTGGAGCTGCGCGGGGGACGGCTCGGCTGATGCTGTCGCTCCGCTTCGCCGCGCGGGAGCTGCGCTCCGGCGTCCGCGGCTTCCGCGTCTTCCTCGCCTGCCTGGCGCTCGGTGTCGCCGCCATCGCCGCCGCCGGATCGACCGCCGAGGCTTTCCGCCAGGGGCTGGCCAGCGAGGCGCGCACCCTGCTGGGCGGCGACCTCGCCGTGTCTTCAAGCCGCAGCTTCAAGCCCGAGGCGCGGCGCGCGCTCGCCCAGCACGGCAAGGTCGCCTACGCCGCCGCCGCCCGCGCCATGGCCGCAGCGCCGGGCGGGGAGCGGCGCATGGTGCAGATCCGAGGCGTCGACCGCGCCTACCCCCTCGCCGGCGCCGTGGATCTCACCGACGGGGCCGGGCGGCCGCTCCCCCTGCGCCAAGCGCTCCGCGACCACGGCGCCGCAGTCGAGGCGGCGCTGCTCGAACGGCTGGGCCTCAAGCTCGGCGACAGTTTCACCGTGGCCGACAAGCCGTTCATCGCCCGCGCCGTGCTCCAGTCCGAGCCCGACCGCCTGACCCGCGGCTTCGCGCTCGGCCCGCGCGTGCTGGTGTCGATGCGCGCCTTCGACGCCGCCGGCTTCCGCGCCGGCCCCGGCTTCGACGGCGAAACCGCCCGGCTGGCGCTGACCACTTCCGCCTCGCCCAAACAGGTCGCCCGCGACCTCCGGCGCGAACTCGGCGATGTTCAGGTCCGCGAGCGCACCGACGCCGCGCCGGGCATCGGCCGGCTGATCGACCAGTTGGAATACTTCCTCGGCTTCATCGGCCTGTCCTCGCTGGTCGCCGGCGGCCTCGGCGTGTCGGGCGCGGTTTCCGCTCACCTGCGGACCCGCCGCCCCTCGATCGCCGTCCTGAAAGCCCTTGGCGCGAAGGCGGCGCTGATCCGCGACACCTACCTGATCCAGATCGCCGCCCTCTCAGCGCTGGGCATCGTCCTGGGCCTCGCCGCCGGCGCCGCCGCCCCCTTTGGCGTCGGCTGGCTGGCGCAGGACACTCTGCCGGTCCCGGCGTTGTTCGACCTCTACCCAGAGCCGCTGAAGCGGGCGGCCCTCTTCGGCGTCCTCGCCGCCGCCGCCTTTTCCTTGGCGCCATTGGCGCGAGCGCGGGCGACTCCGCCCTCCAGCCTGTTCCGGCGCGAGCTGAACGGACGGCTTTCGTTCGGTCCTGAAATCGTCCTCGCCTTAGTAGCCGCCGCGGGCCTGGCGGCGCTGGCCGTGCTGACCGCGCCCACGCGCCTGGCCGCCGCCGTGATGATCAGCGGCGTGGCCGTTGCCTTTGCCCTGCTGTGGCTGCTCGGCCGCATCGCCGCCTGGCTCGGCGGCCGCTCTAGGTCGCTTACCTCGGGGCCCCTGCGCGTCGGCCTCGCCAACCTCGCCGGCCCGCGCTCGGCCGCCCGCACCGCCGCGCCGGCCATCGGCCTGGGCGTGGCCCTGCTCACTGCGGTGGTGCTGATCCAGTCCACCTTGCTGCGCGAGATCCGCGAGGTCGCCCCCCGCGCCGCCCCCGCCCTGGTGTTCACCGAGATCGCCGCCGACCGCGCCCAAGGCTTCGACCGCCTGATCGCGACCGCCCTGGGCCCGCTCGCCTCCGACCGTTATCTCCGGATGCCGGTGGTCACCGGCCGCATCCTCGCGATCAACGGCCAACCGGTCGAGCGGGCGCGAATCAGCGCCGAAGGCCGCTGGGCTTTCGACCGCGACATCGCCATGACCGCTCTGGCCGGCGAACCCGCCGGAGCCGAGATCGAGGAGGGCCGCTGGTGGCCCGCCGCCCACACCGGCGAGCCGCGACTGGCGCTTGAGGCGCGCGCTGCGCGCGCCGCTGGCGTGAAGGTCGGCGACGTCCTCACGCTCACCGTCGCCGGCCGCGAGCTGAACGCGCGCGTGGCCGTCCTGCGGCGGGTGAACTTCGGCGGCTTCGGCCCCGCCTTCGGCGTGGTGCTGAACGCCGATGCCCTGGAAGGCGCCAACCTCCAGAGCGTCGCCATCGCCAAGGCCACGCCCGTCCAGGAGGCGGCGGCGCTGCGCGCGCTCGCCGGCCCCTTCCCCGAGGTCAACGTGATCAGCGTGCGCGAGCAGCTGCAGGCCGCCACCCGTATGTTCGAGCGCCTGGCCCTGGCCGTCCGTGCGGCGGCCGGCGTGGCGGTGCTGGCCGGGGTGCTGGTGCTGTCCGGCGCGATCGCGGCGGGCGCACGCGAGCGGGCTCGCGAGGCCGCCACGCTGAAGGTCCTGGGCGCCTCCCGCCGTCAGGTCCTGCTCGTCTATGCCGTCGAATACGGCGCCGTAGGCCTGATCGCCGGCCTCACCGGCGCCGCGCTCGGCTACGCCGCCGCTTGGCCGGTGGTCGTGCGCCTGTTCCACCTCCCCTGGAGCGTCGATTGGGCCGGCCTGGCCGCGTTGGTCGGCGGCGCGGCGGCCCTGGCGCTCTTGGCTGGCGTCTTGGCCGCCTGGCGCGCGCTCGCGCAGAGGCCGGCGCCCGTGCTCAGAGCAGAGTAACTGCTGCTGCTCCTCAAACATTTGCTGCATGACGTGGAGTTCACGCCGGTTTTGCTTGCGCACAGGCGCTCCGCTCACGATATTTCCCCTGCGCCCTCCCCGGGCCAACGAAAGGGAAGTTTCTCGATGAGCGACTATGACCGCGGACTTTGGCGTCCCGCCCCGGCCCAGGCCCCCGCGGCCGACATGGCGGTGGACGCTGGCCTGCGCGCCTTCATGCTCGGCGTCTACAACAAGGTCGCGCTGGGCCTGATCGTCTCGGCGGCGCTGGCCTATGTCACTTCCAGTGTCGAGCCCGTGCGCGAACTGCTGTTCCGCATGCAGGGCGACCGGCTGGTCGGCTACACCCTGCTCGGCATGATCGTGGCCTTCGCGCCGCTGGCGGTGATCCTGTTCGGCGGCTTCGCGCTGCGCAACCCTTCGCCGCGAAGCGCGGGGATCATGTACTGGAGCATCGTGGCCTTGATGGGCGCCTCACTGGGCGTCCTGGCGCTGGTCTACACCGGGACCTCGATCGCCACGACCTTCCTGGTCACCGCCGCCGCCTTCGGGGCCTTGAGCCTCTGGGGCTACACCACCAAGCGCGACCTGACCGGCTTCGGCAGCTTCCTGCTGGTCGGCCTGGTCGGGCTGATCATCGCCAGCCTGGTCAACATGTTCCTGCACAACTCGATGATGAGCTTTATCATCAGCGTGCTGGGCGTGTTCATCTTCGCGGGCCTGATCGCCTACGACACCCAGCGCCTGAAGCTGACCTACTATCAGCTCGGCGGCGACCAGGCGGCCATGGGCGTGGCCACCAACTTCGGCGCGCTCAGCCTCTACATCAACTTCATCAACCTGTTCCAATTCCTGCTCTCGATCTTCGGCAGCCGCCGCTGATCGGAGAAACAGCCCGAAGGAAAAGGCCCGGAGCGATCCGGGCCTTTTTCTTTGCCGCGGAGCTGGGCTACCTCGGCGCGCGCTTCGCCAAAATCCGTTGCAGCGTCCGCCGGTGCATGTTCAGCCGCCGCGCCGTCTCCGAGACGTTGTTGCCGCACTGCTCGTAGACCCGCTGGATATGCTCCCAGCGCACCCGGTCGGCCGACATCGGGTTGTCCGGCGGCGGGGCCATGCCGCCCTGGGCCAACAGCGCGCGAACCACGTCGTCGGCGTCGGCGGGCTTCGACAGGTAGTCGACCGCGCCGGCCTTCACCGCCTGCACCGCGGTAGCGATGTTGCCGTAGCCGGTCAGCATCACCACCCGGGCGTCGGGGCGGGCGTCCTTGACCGCCTCCACCACCTTCAGTCCGTTGCCGTCCTCCAGCCGCATGTCGAGCACGGCGAAAGCGGGTGCGTTGGCCTTCAGCGCCTCCAGCGCCTCGGCCACGCTGCCGACCAGCACCGGCTCGAAGCCGCGAGACTCCAGCGCCCGGCCCAATCGGGTGCGCAGCGGCGCGTCGTCGTCGAGCAGCATCAGGCTGCGGTCCTCGATGGCGGCGATCTCTGGGGCGATGTCGGTCATGGGCGCGTCCGCTCAAGCTTCGAAGCGACATAATGTCGCGCCGCGCGCGCCGTTCCAAGCCCATCCGTCAGGTGAGCGGCGGCGTCTCGATGCTTTCGCGCGGCCAGCGCACCGAAACCAGCGCGCCGGAAGGCTTGCCGTTGCGGAAGTCCACCTCCGCGCCGGTGCGCTCCAGGAGCGTTTTGGCGATGAAGAACCCGAGCCCCATGCCGGTGTGGCCGCTCTTGGAGCCTTCGCCGGACGGGCGGCTGGTGATGTACGGCTGCCCGAGCCGGGCCAGCACCTCGGGCGCGAAGCCGGGCCCGTCGTCGCGCACCTCCACCGTCACCAGCCGGTCGTCGAAGCGGGCGGTGACCAACACCTCCGACGCGGCGAAGTCGATGGCGTTGTCCAGGAACGAGGCCATGGCGTGGATCACCTCGGGCATCCGGCGGATGTCGGGGGCGCGCGTGCCGGGCGGGCCGGTGACCAGGGCCTCGACCCGCACCGGGGCGTTGGCCTTGGGCTCGATGATCTCGTTGAGGAACTGGGTCAGGCTCATGCGCCCGTGCATCTCGTCCGTCTGCTCGGGCGTCTCCGTCAGCCGGCGCAGGATTTCGCGGCAGCGCTCCGCCTGGGACATCAGCAGCTGGGCGTCCTCGCGCAGAGCCCCTTCCGGCGCCTCGCGCACCATCTCCTTGGCCACCACCGAGATGGTCGCGAGCGGGGTGCCGAGCTCATGCGCCGCCGCGGCGGCCAACCCGCCCAGCGCCGACAGCCGCTGCTCGCGCGCGAGCACGCTTTGCGTCACGTCCAAGGCCAGCTGCATCCGCGCCGCCTCGCGCGAGGCGCGCCAGGCGTAGCCGGCGGAGAACAGGATGCCGGTGACGATCGCGGCCACCGCGGTGAGCCGGTAGCTCAACGGCTCCACCGCCGCGCCGCCCGTCGTCCACGGCACGGGCAGGAAGTAGAAGGCCAACGCGGCGGCGCAGGCCACTGTCAGGACGCCGAGCGACAGGGCGTAGCGGGCCGGCAGGGTGGCCGCCGCCAGCGCCACCGGCGCCACCAGCAGCAGGCTGAACGGGTTAGCCGCCCCGCCGGTGAAGAACAGCAGCGCGCTGAGCTGGAGGATGTCGAAGCCCAGCTGCAGTGCCGCCTCCCAGCTCGCCGTCAGCCGGTCGTGGCCCGTGGCGAACTGGATTCCGACGTTGAGCGCGGCGGCCGCCGCCATCACCGACAGGCACTGCAGCAGCGGCGCGTGCAGCCCTGGCGTCAGCTGGATCGCCAGGATCGCCACCGCCTGCGCCGCCAGCGAAGCCCAGCGCAGCAGCACCAGGGTGCGCAGCCGCAGCCCCCCCCGCGCGATCGGCCCCGCGGCGTCTTCGGCTTGCGCGCGGGAAGCCACCGCCTTAGCGAGGCGCCGGCCGGTCAGGACGGAGGCGAGGGTCATGTCTCTAGGTCATGGGGCCGGGCGGCTCGCGATGTCGAGCGCCGCAACAATGGGAAGGCCGAGATGAAGCCCATAAGCCGCCGCGTGGCGCTGTGCCTGATCGCCGCAGCGGCGCTTGGCGCGGGTTGTCAGAAGGCGGAGGCGCCGCCGGCGATCGGCGGGCCGTTCACCCTGATCGACCAGGACGGCCGCACGGTCAGCGAGCAGGTGCTCAAGGGCAAGTGGAGCGCGGTGTTCTTCGGCTACACCTACTGCCCCGATGTCTGCCCGATGACGATGCAAACGCTCGGCGAGGCCCGCAAGCGGCTGGGCGCCAAGGCCGACAAGCTCCAGGTGGTGTTCATCACCGTCGATCCGGAGCGCGATACGCCGGACGCGCTGAAGGCCTACCTTAAGAGCGAGGGCTTTCCGCCGAACACCATCGGCCTGACCGGCTCGCCCCCCCAGATCGCCGGCGCGGCCAAGGCCTACAAGGCCTTCTACGCCAAGGCCGGCGAGGGCAAGGATTACCTGATGCAGCACCCTGCCGTCGTCTACCTGATGGACCCCCAGGTGAGGTTCAAGACGGCGCTGACCTACAGCCTGGGCCCCGAGGAGACCGCGCGGCAGCTGTCGAAAGCGATGTCCTAGAACACGATCCGCACGGTCAGGCGCAGGTCGAGGTCGGTGTATTCGTCGCGGAACTCGCCGCCGGCGTCGAGCTTCAGATCGAGGTAGGAGTTCGACACCCGCACACCGATGCGCGCAACCGGGGCGCCGCCCTCGATGTTCTCTCCGAACAGCTCGAAGGGGATGGTCCCGCCGCTGAAACGGCCGCGGGTGCGCCCGCCCGAGCCGCTCAGCACCTGGCGCCAGCCGAGCTCGATCTCCGGCCGCACGACCGTGCGGGAGCCGAAGCGGTAGCCGAACAGGACGCTTGAGGTCCAACTGAGCACGTCGCTGGTGCGGGACTCGACGATCAGGTCGAAGCCATCGCCGCCGCCGGATTCCTCGAAGCCGTTCTCGCTCAGCCGGTAGTAGTCGAGGTGGGTCATCGGCACGAGCACGAAGTCGCCGAGCACCGCCTCGTAGGCGAGACCCAGGCGGCCCGACAGGCTGTAGCCGCTCCAGTCGGCCTCCGCGCGGCGCAGCACCGGCACGTCGTCGACCGTGGCGATGAACTCGCGCCGGCTGCGGACCCAGACGTAGCCGGCGCCCACCTGCGCGTCCGGCCGGAAGCCGCCGTAGTTGCCGCGCCAATAGGCGCCTATGCCGAGTTGCGAGGCGCCGACGATGTCGTCGCCCGCCGTGTCGGGGTTCTTCACGTTGTTGGCGGTGAAGTTGACCATCACCCCCAGCGCCGAGCCATTGGCCGAGACGTTCTCCAGCCCGCCGGCGATGCCGAAGCCGTAGATGCGCCAGGCGGCCGCCTCGCGGCGGTCCTTGGATTCGCCCAGCCCTATCTCCTGGGTCCAGGCCCGGGTCGGGCCGGTCATCTCGCCGCGCGGCCAGTCGGCCGCCGCGCGTGCCGCCGCCTCCTGCGCCCAGGACAAGCCCCGCACCACCCCGCCGGCGTGGTCGGGCAGCAGTTGGTCGACCGCGCCGATCAGCCCTTCCCGGTCGGTCTGGCCCAGCACCACGCCCAGGATGTCCTCGTCCAGCGACACCGCCTCGTAGACGGCGTCGTAGGCGTCGGCCTCGAACTTGGCGAAGCCCGCCTCCTCGGCGGTGCGTCGGCGCAGGTTGATGGTGATGTCCCCGGCCGCCTGATCGACCTCGGCGGAGGACACCACGATGAAGGGCGAGCTTTCGAGCAGGCTGTCGACGCCCCCCGCGGCGTTGATGCTGTCGGCGTCCAGCACCACGAAGCTCTGGCTCTCCTTGGGCAGGCTGAGCACCGACAGTCCGATCTTGCCGCCGTCGGCGATGTTGGTCGTCCCGGCCACCTCGAAGCGCGAGGCGCGGCCGTTGGCGGGGTCGGCGGAGAACACCAACGTGCCCTTGGACCCGATGTCGAGGCTGGTCGCCCGGACCGTGCCGGGGTCGCGCTGGATCAGCGTGCCGTTGCCGATGTTGATGCCGATGGCGTCGGCCGAGCGCAGCGCGCCCGCGTAGCTCGCGCCACCGTCGATCGAAAGGCTGCCGCCGCCGGCGCCGTAGTCCAGCGCCCCGAACACCGTCCCGGCGTTGAGCCTCACCGTGTCTGCGCCCGAGCCCATCAGGATGTCGCCGCTGATGGCAGGCGTGATCGGTGCGTCCTCGGTGCTGTCGGGGTTGGGGTTCTGCACCAGGGTGACCCCGCTGGTGTTGGCGCGCAGATCCAGCGCCACCCGCTCGCCGTTGGTCGCGCCGCCGGCTTCGAGCGGGCGGGTGATAGCGCCGATGAACTGAGTGTTGGTGATCTGGCTAAGCGTGCCCGAGCGGTCGACCACCGCGTAGGCCGAGCCGTTCTCGCCCGTCAGAGTGGCGGTTACCCGGCCCGAGTTGGTCAGGCTGGTCAGGGAACCGCCCTGCTCGACCAGCACCCCGTAGGCGTCGTTCGTCCCTTCCGCGGTGATCGCCGCGGCGGCCGCGGCGATCGTGCCTTCCACGATCAGGCTGTTGGCGTTGGCCCCAGACAGCACCCGCAGACCCATCGCGTCGGCTTGATACGCGGTGGCGCCCAGCGTGCCGACCACCCGCACGCCGCCGTCGATGGTCACCGTGCCGTCGCCCGTGCCGATCTGTATGCCGGTGGCGCTGACCTCGTCGAACACGCCCGAGGCGGCCACTCCGCCGCGCACGATCAGGCCGTAGCCGTTCTCGTCCGTGCCGAACTTGCCGATCCTCACGTCCTCGCCGGCTTGGCCGATCAGCACCGCGGGCGCCGAGCCGAACACCTGGACGGCGCCGGCGCCTTCCTCCACGTCGGGCACACCGTCGTTGTCGTTGTCCTCCTCGTCGTCGGGGATGCCGTCGCCGTCGTCGTCGGTGTCCTTGTCGTTGGTGGTGCCGTCGTCGTCGTCGTCCTGGTCCGGAGCGCCCACTCCGCTCGGCGGCGGCGCCCCGATGAAGATGCCGCCCAGCACGTCGCCGCGCACCCGCAGCGCCGATCCCCCCTGCAGCATGTTCTCGGGCAGCAGGTTCTCAAGCACTTCGGGGTTGTTGGGGCGTTGAGTGAGGCGATAGCCGCTCGACTGGATCGCCGAATATATCCGCAGGGCCCCGGTGACGTCGCCTTCCAGGTCCACGCCCACGGCGCCCTTGCCGCTGGCCGTGACCGCGCCGCTCAGCCGCACCTCGCCGTCCACGCCCGCGGTCTCGCGCAGGCCGATCGTGTTGTCGCCGATCACCGTGATCGAGCCGGAATGGGCGATGTTCCCGGCCATCGCCGACTCGATCGAAACACCGAAGGAGTCGTTACCCTCGACGTTGATCGCGCCGCTGTTGGTGAAGTCGCCGGTCCAGGGCCCCGTCCCCATCACCCGCACGCCGTAGCGGCCCGAGCCCTGCGCCCAAGGGCCGTCGGGCACGCCGTCGTCGTTGGTGTCCTCGGCCTCGTAGTCCTCCAGGACCGAGATGTTGCCGCCGTTGGTAAAGTCGGCGTTGCGCGGCGTCAGGATCAGCACGCCGATTCCCCCGTCGGGCGCCTCCTCCATCAGGATCTGGCCCTGGTTGATGAAGTTGTTGTCGCTGTCGACGGTTACCGCCACCTCGGCGTTGACGTTCACCGAGCCCTCGGCGGTGATGGTGACGTCGCCCGGATTGCCGCCGCTCACGCCCGAGGTGGTGATCGGCGTGGTGCGCTCGTCGTCGATCGTGGTTTGCGCGGCCGCGCCTCCCGCAAGCAGCAGCAGGGGCGCCACGGCGGCGGCGGCAAGCAGATATTGACGCATGCGAAAGCGGACGCCTCCCGGGGCCGACGCTGACCTTGTCGGGCCAGTCGCGGCCAAATGCAACCACGCCCCCTCGACGGGCTGACCCGACAGGGTGTTTGTGGCGGCTATGCGGCGAGCGGCGCGGCGCCGTCAATCCGCCGCGGGAGGGGATGCCAGAATGTCACGGGCGGAGGTGATCCGGGCGGAGGCGGCGCTGGCGCGGCTGCCCGGCTGGACGGCGGCGCACGGCGGCAAGGCCGTCCGCCGCACCTTCAAGTTCGAGAGCTTCCGCGACGCCTTCGCCTTCATGGCCCGCGCCGCGCTCGAGGCCGAACGCCTCGACCACCACCCCGACTGGTTCAACAGCTACAAGCGCGTCCAGGTGATGCTCACCACCCACTCCTCGGGCGGCGTCACCGAAATCGACGTCAAGCTGGCGCAAGCGATGGACCGCGCCGCCTCGGGCCTGGGAGCTAGTTGACCAGCACCGCCCCGAGCAGCACCCGCGCCCCCTTGGCCTTGAGCACCCGGTCGGTTTCCCGCTGCAGCGCCGCCCCGATCACTTCAAGGTTCGGCGGCGCCCCCGGCCCCAGCCGCATCGCATAGGGCTGCAGCGCCGCGATATAGGCGTCCCGCAGCAGCGGCCCCGACGCCGCCGCCCGCTCGCGCAGGCCCCGGTCCGGCGCATCCAGCCCCACCTCCACCGTCAGCGCCCCCCGCCCCCCGGTCGGCCGCACGATGGTCAGCGTCACCGGGCGCAGGGGGATGTAGGTGGCGTCGGACTTCTTGCCCCCGCTAGCGTAGGCCGCGGAGGGGACGGCCGCGGCAAGGCTCAGGGCGATGAACAGGGGTGCGGCGCGCATCGCGCAGGATTGCCCTTCCTGCCGTTGACGCGCGGTTTACGAGGGCCTGGTGGAGCCGAGGGGAGTCGAACCCCTGACCTCCTCATTGCGAACGAGGCGCTCTACCAACTGAGCTACGGCCCCAGGCGGCGCGCAGATAGGAGCCGCCTCGGAAGGGTGTCAAGGCGCGCGCGGGCCGGCGGCTTGGCGGCGCCCGGACCGCCGCGCTAGAAGCCCTCCGTCAACCGGAGACGACAGTGGCCGCCCTCATCAACTTCGTCTTCTTCATCCTCAACAGCCTGCTGAGCCTGCTGGTGCTGGCCATCATCGCCGCCGCGATCCTGAGCTGGCTGGTGGCCTTCAACGTGATCAACAGCCGCAACCAGTTCGTCTACCAAGTGATGCGCTTCCTCGAGGCGGTGACCGAGCCGGTGCTCTGGCCCTTCCGCCGCTTCATCCCGGCCCTAGGCGGCGTCGACATCACCCCGATCCTGGCCATCCTGGTGATCCAGGCGGCGCAGCGATACCTGCTCCCGCCGCTGCACATGTCGCTGCTCGCGGCCGTCGGCGCCTACTAGACCTCCAGCGGCCGGTCCGATAGCCGGTTCTCCCCGCCGTCGTCGGGAAAATGCTGGGCCAGCGCGTCGGCGCAGACGCCGACCGCCTCGACGAACCCGCCGGCGGCATCCCTGCGCTTCATGCCTGAGCGCACCGCCTCCACCGCCCGCGCCCACACCGCCTCGCCGCAGCGCCCGTGGATCAAGGGGTCTGCCACCACCTCCACCCAATGGTCGTCGAAGGAGGCGAAGATCACCACCCCCGTGCGCGCGCCCGACAGGTGCAGCCCGGTCGCCAAATACTGCTGCCGCGCCGCCGCGTGCACCCGCCGCGCCTTCAGCGGCCGCGGCGTGAGCAGCCGGCGCACCTCGGGGATGGAGACCAGCAGCGCCACCGCCATGAAGATCGCCCCCTGCAACAAAGCGTAGCCGCCGATCGCCAGCCCTACGATCCGCTCGATCGCCGCCGCATGGCCGATCACCCATTCTCCGAGCAGCCGCGAAACGAACAGCGGCTGCACGCCCAAGGCCACCAGCAGCGGCGGCAGGAGCAGCGCCGCCGCCGCCGCCCAGCCGATCGGCACTTCGGGATAGGACGACACCCGCCGCGCCAGCACGCAGACAATCTCGCCAGTAGTACGGGCTTCCGCCTCCGCCACGGCGGCGGCGATGCGCTCGCGCCCCTCCTCGGTCAGCCGCATCTCACCACCCCCCCGAGGCGCCGCCGCCGCCGAAGGAGCCTCCGCCGCCGCCGAAACCACCGCCGCCGAAGCCGCCGCCAAAGCCTCGCCCGCCGCCCAGGCCGCCGCCGCCGATGATGAGCGGAAAGCCCCAGCCGCCTCCGCCGCGCCGGTCGTCGTCGTCGTCGAACCAGCTTCCGCGCCGCTTGCGCCGCCGCGGCGCGAACAGCGACCTCGCCGCCCCCCGCAGGAAGGTGAACAGCAGGAACAGGATCAGGATCAGCGTCCAGCCCGGCAGTCGGCCGCCCTTGCTCGGGCGCTGCGCCGCCTGGGCGACCCGCGCCCGCGCCTCCCCTTCCGGAAGGCTCAGCTGCTGGATCAGCGCCTCGGTCCCGGACACCACGCCCCCCTCCATGTCGCCGGCCCGGAACCGCGGCAGCACCCGCTGCTGCAGGATCACGCTCGAGAGCGCGTCGGTCAGAACCGGCTCCAGGCCATAGCCGACCTCCACCCGCACCTTCTTCTCATTGGGCGCCACGATCAGCAGCGCGCCGTTGTTCTGACCCTTCTGCCCGATCCCCCAGGCGCGGCCGAGCTGGTAGCCGTACTCCTCGATCTCGTAACCCTGCAGCGACGGCACCGTCGCCACCACCAGCTGGCGCCCCGTCTGGTCCTCCAGCGTCTGCAGCCGCGCCGTCAGGCCGGCCTCGTTCGCCGGCGACAGCAGGTTGGCGCCGTCCACCACCCGCCCGGTCAACGCGGGAAACTTGGGCGCGGCCAGGACCGGCAGCGCCAGAAGCAGGCAGAGGAGCGCCGCCGCCCAGGCCAGGATCGGCGGGCGGCGGCGGAGGGCTGGCGTCATTGCGCGCCGGCGGGCCCGGGCAGGGCGGGGCCGGAGCGCACCGGCGCCGGCTGGGCGGCCGGCGCGGCGTTGGTGTTGGCCGCGGCCGGGGCGGGAGCCGGCGCGGGGGCCATGCCGACGCTGGGCGCGGCCGGCGGCGGCGTCGCGCCGGTGGTCCCGAAATCGACTGAGGGCGCGTTCTGGGCCTGGGCCGAGGCCTGGAACAGCTGCATCGGCTTGGAGCCCGAGTGGACGGTCTTGGCCCAGATGGCGGTCGGGAAGGTGCGCAGCGAGGTGTTATAGTCGCGCACCGCCTCGTTGTAGTCGCGCCGGGCGATGCCGATGCGGTTCTCCGTGCCCTCCAGCTGCGACTGCAGCGCCAGGAAGTTCTGGTTCGACCGCAGATCGGGGTAGCGCTCCTGGATCATCATCAGCCGCCCCAGCACGCCCGACAGCCGGTCCTGCGCCTGGGCGTACTGCTGGAAGGCCTGGGGGTTGGTCAGGGTGGCGGCGTTGACCTGCACCTGGGTGGCGCTGGCGCGCGCCTGCACCACCTCGCGCAGCACCGTGCGCTCCTGGGCGGCGTAGCCCCGCACCGTCTCCACCAGGTTGGGGATCAGGTCGGCGCGGCGCTGGTACTGCGACTGCACGTCGGCGAACTTCGCCTTGGCCGTCTCCTCCTTGGTCGGAATGACGTTGACCCCGCACCCCGCCAGCGCCAGCGGCGCGGCGAGCAGCAGAAGGGGACGAAGCAGGCGGCGGATGTTCATCGGGCGAGGCCTCCAAGCGGTGCAGGGGATCAAATAGCAACGCCGCGCCCCCGCCCCAAGGGCGCCAGTCTCCCTTCAACTGGAGGAAGCGCGAAGCGCTCGCTCAAGGAAGTGCGAACGATCACCGGCGCAGGGCCGGCGATCGTCTGCTTCCGACCTCGCTCAGTGGGACTCGCCGGCCTTCTGCTCGACCTGGTCCGCCTGTTGGTTCAGCGCCGTCTCCGTCGCCTCGTTGGAGGTCGCCGCGGCCTGACTCTCCAGGGCGTCGGCCTTGGTCTCCGCCGCCTTGTCCTGGGCGCTGTTGTTGCACGCGGCCAGCGACAGGGCGGCGCCGGCGGCGATAAGGCAGATGATTCGCATTTGTTATCTCCAAGCTACGGTCACGCTTAAGCGCACGAACCGCGGGATGGTTCAGCTGGTCCGGCCAGTTTTCCCTCGGGCCAGCGCCGAGCAGCCGCTCCAGGCGTGGTAGAGGATCGCCGCTCTGCGGAAGGCTGGGCAAGACAAGGGCCGGGTCGTCGGCGCGGACTTCGATCAGCTCCGCGGCACGTTCACCGTGCCGTCTTCCGTAGGCTCGCCCCCTGACCGCGGCTCAATCGGGAGGCAGGTTCTTGGCCAGGAAGGCCTCGGTCGCGGCCAGCAGGCGGATGCGGCTGGCCGAGGTCATCAGGTGGTGGTCGTCGCCAGGGAGCTCCACCAGCTCCGACGCCTTGCCAGCTTCCTTCAGGCGCGCGTGCATCGCCTTGGACTGCTCTGGCGGCACCGTGGTGTCCTGGGCGCTATAGATCATCAGCACCGGCCCGCCGATCCGGTCGGCCCCCTGCGCCGGTGAGGTCTTGGCGATCTCCTGGCGGGTGTCGCCGAATTCGCGTGACAGCGAGGCCTTGTCGATGTCGAACAGCTTGGCCGTCTGCGCCACCAGCGTTGCCGGGTCGGAGATGCCGTTCACCGACACCGCGCAGCGGTAGCTCTCCGGATAAAGCGTGATCCCGCGCAGCGCCGCGTAGCCGCCGTAGCTGGAGCCGACGATGCACACCCGCTTGGGATCGGCCACGCCCTTCGCGGCGAGATGGGCCACCCCGTCCAGCAGGTCGGTCTGCATCTTCCCGGCCCATTCCTGGTCGCCCGCCTTGCGGAACTCGTAGCCCCAGCCGTCCGAGCCGCGGAACTGCGGCTGCAGCACCGCGTAGCCGCGGCTGGCGATGAACTGCGCCTGCCAGTCGAACTCGCCCTCGTCGCGCGAGGCGGGCCCGCCGTGCGGCAGCACCACCAGCGGCAGGGCCCTGCCCTCCCGGCCCGGCGGCAGGTGCAGATAGGCAGGGATCTCCAGTCCGTCGCGGGCACGGTAGGTGATGAAGGCGACCTTGCCGAGCTGCCCGGGCTTCAGCTCCGGGTACTCCTCGCCCAGCACCGACACCTCCTTGCGCCCGGCGTCATAGAGCACCCACCGGGCCGGCGCATCGGCTCCCACCACCCGCATCACCACGCGGCTGCGGTCGGCCGACCAGCCGGCCGGGTGGACCACCATGCCCTTGAACAGCCGCTCCACGCCCGCGTGGGCGGCGCCTAGCCGCGGGTCGAGCCAGCGGTAGCGGGTGCGCTCGGCGTTGGACCACACTGCCACGGCGGCGCCCGTGGCCGCGTCGAACAGCACGCCGGCCTCCCCGCTCGGCTCCGGCGGCTCCAGGCTGGTCGTCGCGCCGTCCTCCAGGCTGGTCCGCCGGACCCGCACGAGGCTGCCGGGGCCGTCCTCCGCCGACCAATAGACCGCGTCCTCGGGGTCGCCGTAGCCGAGCAGCGACAGGTTGCGCCCATGGTGCGCCGCCACCGTCTTCCAGCCGATGCGGCCCTTCTGCCGGATCGACAGCACCGTCTCGGGTCCGCTTTGGTCGAGCCTGGCCCTGGGCTTGCCGTCCAGTCCGACCGCGGTGGCGTAGGCCGCGTCGCGCTCCATCAGCGTCCCGCGCCCGGTCGCCACGTCCACCTTCCACAGCGCCGGCTCGTCGCCGTCCGCCGCCCCCACATAGGCAATGGGCCGCTCGCCCCCGACCAGGCGGTAGACCGCGAAGGACTGCAGCAGCGAGGCGTCGCGCGCGTTGTTGAGCAGCCAGCCGTGGCCGCCGCCCTTGCGGTTGACGATCAAGTCGCGGGTGTAGTTGTAGCCATGCTTGCTCCACCCCGGCTTGGCGTAGGTGGTGATCCGCACCAGCAGGTAGCCGTCGCCGGCCCACCTGACGCCCGACGTCCGCACCGACCCCAGGTCGAGCACCACCGGATCGGGCCGGTCGATGCCGGCGATGCTGAGCAGCCGCTTGTCGGCCGTGCCGCTGATCAATGCGATCGCCTGGCCGTCGGGCGAAATGGCCGCACTCTGCACCGCCGGCAGCCGCCCGAACGCCTCCGGCGGCGGCGGGGCGGCGGCGGCCGGCCCGCTCCAGAGGGCGCCGAGCGCCCCGAGCAAAGCTGCCAGGCTCCGGCGGATCATGCTCCCGTCCCGCGGCAGGACGCTGTTCTACGCCGCCGGCAGCTGTTTGGCTAGAAAAGCTTCCATTGCCTTCAGCACCTGCAGGCGGGTGGCGTAGGTCGACAGGTGGTGGTCGTCGCCCTCGAGCGTGATCAGCTCCACCGGCTTGCCCGCGCGCGTCATCGCCTGCTGCATCAGCTGTGATTGCCCGTAGGGCACGACCGTGTCCTGCCGCCCGTGGATCAGCAGCAGCGGAGCCGCGATCCTGCCAGGCTGGCGGGCGGGAGAGGCGGCGACCAGCCCCGCGCCTTCCCCGCCGCTCTCGCGCCCCAGCACCGTGCGCCAGTAGGTGAGGCCCGAGTTCTCGGCGTCGTAGCTGCGCCGGAACTCGCCGATCAACGACGGCAGGTCCGACACCCCGTTGATGGAGACGCCGCAGCGGTAGGCCTGCGGCTGGAAGGCCAGCGAGGCCATGGTCGCATAGCCGCCGTAGCTGCCCCCGGCGACGCAAACGCGCTTGGCGTCGACGGTCCCCTGCGCGGCCAGGTGATTGATGCCGTCCACCAGGTCGGTCTGCATCTTGCCGGCCCACTCGCGGTGCCCGGCCCGCTCGAAGTCCTGGCCGAAGCCGCCCGAGCCGCGGAACTGCGGCCGCAGCACCGCGTAACCGCGGCTGGCCAGGAACTGGGTCAGGAAGTCGAAGCCGTAGTCGTCGCGCGCGGCCGGCCCGCCGTGCACCAGCACCACCAGCGGCAGCTTGGCGCCGCTCGCCGGTGCGCCGGGCGGCAGGGTGAGGTAGGCGGGGATCTCCAGCCCGTCACGGGCCTTGTAGGTGATCCAGCTGGTGGTCCCGAGCCGGGCGTCCTTCAGTTCCGGATAGGCTTCGCCGATCGGCGAAAGCTGGCCGGCTGCGGTGTCCAGCAGGTACCAAACGGGCGGCTTGTCGGGCGTCTCGGCGCGCAGCACCAGCTTGGTGCGGTCCTGCGACCACTCCACCAGCGTGACCTGCTGGTCCTTGAGCGCCTTGGCGGCCCGTGCGTAGGCCTTGCCCAAGGTGGGCTCGAGCCACTGGTACTGCGATTTCTCCCCCGCGGTGACGACCGCCACGGGCGCGTCGCTGTATTCGTCCCAGGCCAGCCCCGCGTCCCGCACCGTGCCGTTCAGCGGCACCGGCTGGGAGGAGCCGTCCGCGAGCAAGCGGCGCACCAGGCTGTAGCCGTCCGCCTGCTTCTGCAGCAGATAGACGGCATCGTCGGCGCTGGAGTAGCCCAGCAGGGCCGCGCCAATGTCCAGAGGGTCGCGGCTGTTCAGGATCGGCCGCCACGTGCCGGAGGCTTTCGGCCGCCCCAGCAGGCTGTAGGCGCTCCCCGCCTGGTCTGCGTCATAGCGCAGCCGCGCCTCCCCGCCAGCGTCCACCGCCCACCATTCGGTGTCGGCGTTGCCGCGCTCGCTGATGTTGCCCCGGCCGCTCTTGACGTCCACCTTGAACAGCACCGGGGTGAAGGTGTCCTTGCGGGTCCGCAGGCGGGTGTCGGCGCTGTTGGTCATCACCGCGGAGGAGACGTCCCACCCCTGCACCACCGCGATCGGCTTGGGCCCATGCTCGATCCGCCGGACCGGCAGAGACGTGGCGAACTGCGACAGGTCCACGCCGTTGAGCAGCCGGGTCAGCACCTTGCCGTTGGCGTCGACCACCACGTGCCGCTGGAACTGGTAGATGTGCTTGAGGTCGACGTTGTCGACCAGCAGCGAGGTGTGCACCAGCACGTAATCGTCGCCGGCGAAGCGCACGCTCCGCGTCTTGATGTCGCCCATCGGCAGGGTGGCGAGCTTGTCGCTGTCCAGCTGGGCGATGTTGACCAGCCGCTGTCCGCCCGCCGTGGTGGTCAGCGTCGCAAGGCGCTGTCCGTTAGGGGAGATGTCGGCGTCGTCGATCGCCGGCAGGCGGGCGAAAGCCTCCACGGGAGGCGGGGCGCCGAGGGCGCTTCCTCCCGCGCTCAACAACACGGCGGCCGAAGCCGCGGCAAACAGCATACGCATGCAAGTCCCCCTCGCCGCCAAGGCTAGCAACGGCCAAGCTGCGCCTCAAGCTTGCGAACGCGGGTATGACGCCGTGACGCAGGCGCTCAGTCGCGCTCCTCGTCCACCCAGGGGATCAGCCGCCGGTATTCCTCGATCGGATCCAGCAGCGCCGCCTTGAGCCCCCGCTCGATCAGCCAGTAGTCCTCCACCAGCCGCGCCCGCTGCTCCGCCCCGAAATCGGCCCAGGCGCAGCCGGGAAACAGCCGGTAGGTGTAGGCCCAGTTCCTCGGGTTCAGCAGGTAGCGCAGCGGCGACAGCACCCCCGCTCCGAACTCCAGCACATGCTGCAGCTCGTGCTGCAGCACGGCCATCTGCCGCTCGTGCCCAGGCGGCGAGAAGTCCTCCACCGCCCCCGGCCAATAAATCCGCCCCGGCAGCGACAGGATCGGCACATGCCCCCGCCAGAACGACGCCGCCCGCGCCAGCCAAGCTGCCCGCGCCACGATCACGGGCTCCACGCCGGCCGCCTTCAGCGCCCGCGCCAATCCTGGGCTGAGCGCCGCCCATTCCCCAGGCGTTAAAGGCCGGACGCCCCGGAGCACGCGCGATATGCCGTTCAGAGCAGCTTGATTGCCGCGAACAGGATACTGGCGATCGCGATCTGACTGCCAATCACCCACTTTAGGAGATCGGAATGAAGCGACTGCATCTTCGCTTCAACCCGGTGCTCTGCGGCGTGAAGGTCGGATTTGGTGACGAAAGCGTCGTCACGGAGCGCCAAGGCCTCCGCCAATGTTCCGGAGACGCCCTCCGCAACCTTCGGCTCGAGTCCAGCGTCGGCAAGGCGCCGTGCGATCTTCAGGGTGTCGTAGGCGACCGACATGGCTTGACCATAGCACCAACTCACCACCAAACGAAAACGGCCCTGGATCGCTCCCGGGCCGCTCCGTCAGTCTCAACTCAACGCCAACCTCACTCCGCCGGCGCCGGCTCCCTTGCCTCGGCCATCGCCTGGTCAGCGATTTCCGCCGGCAGCTCCTCGATCGCCGCGGCCGCCGCCGCGTCCCGCTCCGCCGTCAGCTGATCGTCGCGCTCGGTGGCGATGCGCTGCAGGTTCCTCAGGTACGCGCCCGTGCCGGCCGGGATCAGCCGGCCCACGATCACGTTCTCCTTCAGGCCCTCCAGCGTGTCGATCTTGCCGTTCACCGCCGCGTCCGTCAGCACCCGGGTGGTCTCCTGGAAGGAGGCCGCCGAGATGAACGAGCGGGTCTGCAGCGACGCCTTGGTGATGCCCAGCAGCACCGGCTGGGTCACCGCGGGCCGGCCACCCTTGCGGGCGTTGGCCTTGGCGTTCTCGATGTCGACCTCGGTCTTGTCGAGGTGGTCGCCCTTGAGCAGGCCGGTGTCGCCGGGCTCCAGGATCTCGACCTTCTGCAGCATCTGCCGGACGATCACCTCGATGTGCTTGTCGTTGATCGGCACGCCCTGCAGCCGGTAGACTTCCTGGATCTCGTTGACCAGGAACTCGGCCAGCGATTCGATCCCCTGAATCCGCAGGATGTCGTGCGGATCGGGGTTGCCGTCGATGATGTACTCGCCCTTCCTGATGATGTCGCCGTCGTGGACGGTGATGTGCTTGCCCTTGGGGATCAGGAACTCGACCTTTTCCGCCTGGTTGCCGTCCGCGTCCGGTTCGGGGGTGATGCTGATCCGGCGCTTGTTCTTGTAGTCCTTGCCGAACGCAACACGTCCGTCCATCTCGGCGATCACCGCGCAGTCCTTGGGCCGGCGCGCCTCGAACAGCTCCGCCACCCGCGGCAGGCCGCCGGTGATGTCGCGGGTCTTGGCGCTTTCGGTCGGGATCCGCGCCAGCACGTCGCCGGGCTTCACCTCGTCCCCGTCGCCGACCGAGAGGATCGCCCCCACCGGCAGCAGCATCCGCGCGTCCGCGCCGTTGGATAGCTTCTTGTAGTTGCCGTCCGTGTCGAGCACGCCCATCGCCGGCCGCAGGTCGGACCCGCGCGGCGAAGCGCGCCAGTCGATCACCACCCGGTTGGAGATGCCGGTGACCTCGTCGGCCTCCTCGCGCACCGACAGGCCCTCGGCCAAGTCCTCGTAGCGCGCCCGGCCGCCCACCTCGGTGATGATCGGGGCGGTGTAGGGGTCCCACGAAGCCAGCCGCTCGCCGCGCTTGATCGGCTCGCCGTCCTTGACCCGCAGCTTGGCGCCGTACGGCGGCTTGTAGGACTCGCGGTCCTTGCCGTCGACCTGCACCGAGACCAGCGTGTTGCGGCTCATCACGATCAGCGAGCCATCGGCGGTTTCCACCGTCGGCCCCTGCACGCGGATGACACCGTCGTGCGCGGCTTCGTAGAACGACTGCTCGGCCACCTGCGCCGCGCCGCCGATGTGGAAGGTGCGCATGGTCAGCTGGGTGCCGGGCTCGCCGATCGACTGGGCGGCGATCACGCCCACCGCCTCGCCGATGTTCACCCGCGTGCCCCGCGCCAGGTCGCGGCCGTAGCAGGCGCCGCAGCAGCCCGCTTCCGCCTCGCAGGTCAGCACCGAGCGCGCCTTCACCGACTGCACGCCGGCCGCGTCGATCGCGTCGACCAGCACCTCGTCCAGATAGGTGTCGGCCTTGGCGATCATCTCGCCGGTGCCCGGGTCCTTCACGTCCTCGGCCGTGGTGCGGCCCAGGACCCGCTGGCCCAGCGACACCAGGGTGTCGCCGCCCTCGACCACCGCGCGCAGGGTGATGCCGCGCGTGCCGCCGCAGTCCTCCTCGGTGATGATCGAGTCCTGCGCCACGTCCACCAGGCGCCGGGTCAGGTAACCCGAGTTGGCGGTCTTCAGCGCCGTGTCGGCCAGGCCCTTGCGGGCGCCGTGGGTGGAGTTGAAATACTCCAGCACGGTCAGGCCTTCCTTGAAGTTCGACAGGATCGGCGTCTCGATGATCTCGCCGGACGGCTTGGCCATCAGGCCGCGCATGCCGCCGAGCTGCTTCATCTGCGCCTGCGATCCGCGCGCGCCGGAGTGGGCCATCATGTAGATGGAGTTCACCTCGGTGCGCCCGCCGGTGGTGCTCTTATGCCCGGCGGCGATCTCGACCATCATCTCGTCGGCGACCCGGTCGGTGGACTTGGACCAGGCGTCGACCACCTTGTTGTACTTCTCGCCGCGCGTGATCAGGCCGTCCGCGTACTGCTGCTCGTATTCCTCGACCAGCGCGCGGGTTTCCGCCACCAGCCGCGCCTTGGCCTCGGGGATGACGATGTCGTCCTTGCCGAAGCTGATCCCGGCCTTGGCCGCCTCGCGGAAGCCTAGGTTCATGATCTGGTCGGCGAAGATCACCGTCGCCTTCTGGCCGCAGTGCCGGTAGACCGTGTCGATCAGGTTGCCGATCTCCTTCTTGGTCAGCGGCTTCTCGATCAGCCGGTGGCCGACCGCGGGGTGGCGCGGCAGCAGGGCGGCGATCTTCATCCGTCCCGGCGTGGTTTCGATCACCTTGGTGGTGATCTTGCCGTCCGCGTCAGACTCGGTGAACCGCGCCTTGACCTTGGAGTGCAGGCTGACCACGCCGGCGTCGAGCGCCGCCTCGATCTCGCCGATGTCCGAGAACGCCTTGCCTTCGCCCGGCTCCCCGTCGCGCGCCAGCGACAGATAGTAGAGCCCGAGCACGATATCCTGCGACGGCACGATGATCGGCCGGCCGTTGGCGGGGCTGAGAATGTTGTTGGTCGACATCATCAGCACGCGCGCTTCCAGCTGCGCTTCCAGCGACAGCGGCACGTGCACGGCCATCTGGTCGCCGTCGAAGTCGGCGTTGAACGCGGCGCAGACCAGCGGGTGCAGCTGGATCGCCTTGCCCTCGATCAGCTTGGGCTCGAACGCCTGGATGCCCAGGCGGTGCAGCGTCGGCGCGCGGTTCAGCATCACCGGGTGCTCGCGGATCACCTCTTCGAGGATGTCCCACACCTGCGGCTGCTCGCGCTCGACCATCCGCTTGGACTGCTTGACCGTGCCCGACAGCCCCTTGGCGTCCAGCCGCGCGTAGATGAACGGCTTGAACAGCTCGAGCGCCATCTTCTTGGGCAGCCCGCACTCGTGCAGCTTCAGCTCAGGTCCCACCACGATGACCGAACGGCCCGAGTAGTCGACGCGCTTGCCGAGCAGGTTCTGGCGGAACCGCCCCTGCTTGCCCTTCAGCATGTCGGCCAGCGACTTCAGCGGCCGCTTGTTGGCGCCGGTGATCACCCGGCCGCGGCGGCCGTTGTCGAACAGGGCGTCCACCGCCTCCTGCAGCATCCGCTTCTCGTTGCGGATGATGATGTCAGGCGCGCGCAGCTCCATCAGGCGCTTGAGGCGGTTGTTACGGTTGATCACCCGGCGGTAGAGGTCGTTCAGGTCCGAGGTGGCGAAGCGACCGCCGTCGAGGGGAACCAGCGGGCGCAGCTCGGGCGGGATCACCGGCACGACGGTGAGGATCATCCACTCGGCCTTGTTGCCGCTCTCCAGGAACGCCTCGACCAGCTTCAGCCGCTTGGACGCCTTCTTCAGCTTGATCTCGGAGGTGGCGGTGGCCAGCTCCTCGCGCAGCTTCTCCGCCTCGCTGGTCAGCTCGATGCCCTGCAGCAGGCCGCGGATCGCCTCGGCGCCGATTTCGGCGGTGAAGGAGTCGTCGCCGAACTCCTCCTGGAAGCGCATGTAGTCGTCTTCGGTGAGCAGCTGGTGCTGCTTCAGCGGCGTCAGGCCCGGCTCGGTGACGATGTACTGCTCGAAGTAGAGCACCCGCTCCACGTCCTTCAGCGCCATATCGAGCATCAGCGCGATGCGGGACGGCAGCGACTTCAGGAACCAGATGTGCGCCACCGGCGAGGCCAGCTCGATATGGCCCATGCGGTCGCGCCGCACGCGCGCCAGGGTCACCTCGACGCCGCACTTCTCGCAGATGATGCCCTTGTACTTCATGCGCTTGTACTTGCCGCACAGGCACTCGTAGTCCTTGGTCGGGCCGAAGATCCGCGCGCAGAACAGGCCGTCCCGCTCGGGCTTGAAGGTCCGGTAGTTGATGGTCTCGGGCTTCTTGATCTCTCCGTACGACCACGAGCGGATCTTCTCCGGGCTCGCCAGCGCGATACGGATCTGGTCGAAGCTCGGCGCGACCGGGATCGGGTTGAAGATGTTCAGGACTTCCTGGTTCATCTGGTTTCTTTCCGCGGGTCTTCCCGCTCATCTCTCAATTCGTTTGCCCCGCCGCCCCTTTTTCCGCGTCATCCTAGGCCTTGTGCCTAGGACCCATCGGGGGGCCGCAAGAGCGGCTCAGATCGGCCAACGGCGGCAGGGGGCGCCATGGACCCTAGGCACAAGGCCTAGGGTGACGCCGTAAACCCGCCCCCGCGCCCTACGAGTTCTCCAGCTCCACGTTCAGGCCCAGAGAGCGCATCTCCTTGACCAGCACGTTGAAGCTCTCCGGGATGCCGGCCTCGAACGTGTCGTCCCCTCGGACGATCGACTCGTAGACCTTGGTGCGGCCCGCCACGTCGTCGGACTTCACCGTCAGCATCTCCTGCAGGGTGTAGGCAGCGCCGTAGGCTTCGAGCGCCCACACCTCCATCTCCCCGAAGCGCTGTCCGCCGAACTGCGCCTTGCCCCCCAGCGGCTGCTGGGTGACCAGGCTGTACGGCCCGATCGAGCGGGCGTGGATCTTGTCGTCCACCAGGTGGTGCAGCTTGAGCATGTAGATGTAGCCCACGGTCACCGGACGCTTGAACGCCTCGCCGGTGAGCCCGTCGTAGAGCGTCACCTGGCCGGTCTTCGACAGCCCGGCCTCCTCGAGCATCCGCTCGATGTCGCCGATGTGCGCGCCGTCGAACACCGGGGTGGCGATCGGCACGCCCTTGCGCAGGTTGTGCGCCAGTTCGAGCAGCTCCTCCTCGTCGTCCGGCAGCGGGGTTTCCGGGCCGTAGATTTCGCCCAGCCGCTGCACCAGCGCCTGCTTCTGGCCGCCGTTCTGCCAGGCGTCCATCAGCTCGGCGATCTGGCGGCCCATGCCCGCGCAGGCCCAGCCCAGGTGGGTCTCGAAGATCTGACCCACGTTCATGCGCGAAGGCACGCCCAGCGGATTGAGCACCACGTCCACATGGGTGCCGTCCTCGAGGAACGGCATGTCCTCGACGGGAAGGATGCGCGAGATCACGCCCTTGTTGCCGTGGCGGCCGGCCATCTTGTCGCCCGGCTGCAGCTTGCGCTTCACCGCGACGAACACCTTGACCATCTTCATCACGCCGGGCGGCAGTTCGTCGCCGCGCTGCAGCTTGTCGACCTTGTCCTCGAACCGGCGGTCCAGGCGCTTGCGCGCCTCGTCGAACTGGCGGCGCAGCGCCTCCAGCTCGCCCATGGCCCTCTCGTCGTCGAGCGCGATCTGCCACCACAGCCCCGGCGCGATGTCGCCGAGCTTCTCCTCGGTGATCTCGCCGCGGCCCAGGCCCTTGGGCCCCTGCACGGCGTTCTTGCCGACCAGCAGCTCGCGCAGGCGCACGGTCATGTTGCGGTTCAGGATCGCGAACTCGTCGTCGCGGTCCTTGCCCAGCCGGTCGATCTCGGCCCGCTCGATGGCGATGGCGCGCTCGTCCTTGTCCACCCCGTGGCGGTTGAACACGCGCACTTCCACGACCGTGCCGGCCACTCCCGGCGGCAGCCGCATGGAGGTGTCGCGCACGTCCGAGGCCTTCTCGCCGAAGATGGCGCGCAGCAGCTTCTCCTCCGGCGTCATCGGGCTCTCGCCCTTGGGCGTGACCTTGCCGACCAGGATGTCTCCGGGGAGAACCTCGGCCCCGATGGCCACGATGCCGGCCTCGTCGAGGTTCTTCAGCGCCTCCTCGCCGACGTTGGGGATGTCGCGGGTGATCTCTTCGGGGCCCAGCTTGGTGTCGCGGGCCATCACCTCGAACTCCTCGATGTGGATCGAGGTGAACACGTCGTCGCGCACGATCCGCTCGGAGATCAGGATCGAGTCCTCGAAGTTGTAGCCGTTCCACGGCATGAAGGCGACGAGGCTGTTGCGCCCCAGCGCCAGCTCGCCCAGCTCCGTCGAGGGCCCGTCAGCGATCACGTCGCCGGCCTTCACCTGGTCGCCCACGCGCACGAGGGGTCTCTGGTTGATGCAGGTCGACTGGTTCGACCGCTGGAACTTCGACAGGCGATAGATGTCCACGCCCGCCCGCGTCGGGTCGGTCTCCTCGGTCGCGCGGATGACGATGCGGGTGCCGTCGATCTGCTCGACCACGCCCATGCGCCGCGCCACCACCGTGGCGCCGCTATCGCGCGCCACGATGTCTTCCATGCCGGTGCCGACCAGCGGCGCGTCGGCCTCGATCAGCGGCACCGCCTGGCGCTGCATGTTCGAGCCCATCAGCGCCCGGTTGGCGTCGTCGTTCTCCAGGAAGGGGATCAGCGCCGCGGCCACCGACACCACCTGCTTGGGCGACACGTCCATGAAGTCGACCTGGTCCTTGGCGGCCAGGGTCACTTCGCCGTTGATCCGCACGGTCACCAGGTCGTCGACCAGCTCGCCGGCCGCCGTCAGCGCGATGTTGGCCTGGGCGATGGTGTGCTTGGCCTCCTCCATCGCCGACATGTAGACCACCTCGTCCTGGGTCTTGCCGTCGGTCACGCGCCGGTAGGGGCTCTCGATGAAGCCGTACTTGTTCACCACCGCGTGGGTGGCGAGGCTGTTGATCAGGCCGATGTTCGGGCCTTCCGGCGTCTCGATCGGGCAGATGCGGCCGTAGTGGGTCGGGTGCACGTCGCGCACCTCGAAGCCCGCCCGCTCCCGCGTCAAACCGCCCGGGCCAAGCGCCGACAGGCGCCGCTTATGGGTGATCTCGCTCAGCGGGTTGGTCTGGTCCATGAACTGGCTCAGCTGCGAGGAGCCGAAGAACTCCCGCACCGCCGCCGCCGCCGGCTTGGCGTTGATCAGGTCGTGCGGCATCACCGTGTCAATGTCGACCGAGCTCATCCGCTCCTTGATCGCCCGCTCCATCCGCAGCAGGCCGACCCGGTACTGGTTCTCCAAGAGTTCGCCGACCGAACGCACCCGGCGGTTGCCGAGGTTGTCGATGTCGTCGATCTCGCCGCGCCCGTCGCGCAGGCCGACCATCACCTTGAGCACCGCCAGCACGTCTTCCTTGCGCAGCACCCGGATCTCGTCCGAGACCTCCGGCGTCTCCAGCCGCAGGTTCATCTTCACCCGGCCCACGGCCGAGAGGTCATAGCGGTCCGGATCGAAGAACAGGCCGCGGAACATCGCCTCGGCCGCCTCGATGGTCGGCGGCTCGCCCGGCCGCATCACCCGGTAGACGTCGAACAGCGCCTCCTCGCGGGTGTTGTTCTTGTCCACCCGCAGGGTGTTGCGCATGTAGGCGCCGACCGTCACGTGGTCGATGTCGAGCACGTCGATGGTGGTGAAGCCCTTCTCCGCCAGCGCCTCGATCATCGCGGTGTCCAGCTCGTCGCCGGCCTCGGCGTAGATCTCGCCGGTCTCCATGTTGACTTCGTCGCGCGCCAGGTAGCGCCCCACCAGCGCCTCGGGCGCGAGCAGCAGCGTCTTGACCGTCTGGCCGAGCTTGTTGGCGTTGCGCGCGGTGATCTTGGTCCCGGCCGGCGCCACTTCCTCGCCGGTGTCGGCGTCGATCAGCGCGAACTCGGGCTTCACGCCCCGCCACCGCTCGGGCTTGTACGGCGTCGCCCAGCCGCCCTCGCGCTTCTCGAAGGGAATGGTCTCGTAGAAGGTGGAGAGGATCTCCTCCCCGTCCATCCCCAGCGCCATCAGGAACGTCGACGCCGGCAGCTTCCGGCGCCGGTCGATGCGCGTATAGACGATGTCCTTGGCGTCGAACTCGAAGTCGAGCCACGAACCCCGGTAGGGGATGATCCGCGCTGCGAACAGCAGCTTGCCGCTCGCGTGGGTCTTGCCCTTGTCGTGGTCGAAGAACACGCCCGGCGAGCGGTGCATTTGCGAGACGATCACCCGCTCGGTGCCGTTGACGACAAAGGTGCCCTTGTCGGTCATCAGGGGGATGTCGCCCATGTAGACATCCTGCTCCTTGATGTCCTTCACCGAGCGCGCGCCGGTCTCCTCCTCCATCTCGAACACGATCAGCCGCAGCTTCACCTTCAGCGGCGCGGCGTAGGTCATGTCGCGCTGGATGCACTCCTCGACGTCGTACTTGGGGTCCTCGAACTCGTAGGAGACGTATTCCAGCGTCGACTTCTCGTTGAAGTCCTTGATCGGGAACACCGACTTGAACACCGTCTCCAGCCCCTCTTCCCGGCGCTGGCCGGGGCGCACGTCGCGCTGCAGGAACTGCTCGTACGAGGACCGCTGGACCTCGATCAGGTTGGGCATCTCGACCGCTTCGGGGATGCGGCCGAACGACTTGCGGATGCGCTTCTTGCCGGTGAACGACAGGCCGTTGACCGGTTGGACGGTGGTGATCGCCATGGTGCTCCTGGCGCGGGGCAGCCGCGCGTCTTGCTCTCTTCATCCACGGCTGACGCACGCGAGGGCTCGCGCGCCGGCCGTCGTCCTAGCGTCCACCCTCGGCACGGTCCGCCGGCGCCTTAATGAGGCGCCAACGTCCCGCCGGACGCTGGATCGGGCTTCCGCTGCGGGCATGTCGCCCATAGCGAAAGCGCGCCTTCGCCTGGTCGGAGGGCGGCGGACCAGGCCTCGGCGCGTGAGCGCGCGAATGTTTAAGGATTCGTGCGGAGGCGGCTATATAGCGGGTTTTGGGGAGGATGGAAGGGGGGAGGTGGACCGCGTTGCCAATGGGCTGCGGTGTCAGAGGAGACGACCCACCACCACCTGATCGCACGAAAACTGTGAAAATTCCCTCTTGACAGCAAGTTTGCCGTCGCCTGCTAATAAGTTGCATCGCACGCCGTCGAGGGGCCGAATGGAAACAATTTTCCCCCCACGGCAACCTCGCTCAGTGGAAAGCATTGCCGCTAATGTCGATACAGCGTCCATATTGATACGTCGTTGGGCGGGTTGCTGGATAGACTTTATAGCTTTGGCCGGTGGTGGTGCTGGGTTACTTCTCCTGTTGTACAAGGTGCCCATCCACCCCGTTTTGGCATCTGCTCCCGCTACGTTGTTCGTTCTTGGCTACTTTCCAGTAACCGAAGGCCGTTGGGGGCGATCGCTGGGAAAGCTAATAACCGGGACAATGGTTGTTGATAGATCCGGACGGCCGCCTGGATTTGGGAGGGCAATTGTAAGAACGCTTTTTAGATTCATAGAAGTAAATCCGTTTTTCTTGGGGGGCGTGCCCGCCGGATTCGTTGTTCTGGCCTCAGCGAGACGTCAGCGCCTGGGGGATATGGTGGCCGGCACGTTTGTACTTCCTGTTTATGACCTCGATCGTGCCGCAGGACGACTCATTCGGCCTCCTCGCAAAGAGGCAGACAGAGGGCGCCCCAACTTGGATGACGAGCCAGCAAGCTAGGTCCTGGCTCTGGGCGATTGGGGCAGAGCTCCAGTGACTGCTCCCCCACAGAGAGACACCGACCCCTTCACCTCATGGATGATTTTCGCCGGGCGCGAGCGGCGCCTCAACCCTTCTCCCCTTGCGGGAGAAGGCCCTTGGAGGGCCGCTCCCGGTTCGGTGGCCCTGATGATGGCGGCGAGCACCTCCTCGGGCCGGTTGTGGACGTGGGCATTGGCGAAGCGCAGCACGCGGAAGTTCTGCGACCTCAGCCAATCATTGCGCACCGCGTCGTGATCAGGGTAGTGGAATGGTCCGTCGCCTCGACGACCAAACGGTGGCGCATGCAGACGAAGTCGACGACATAGCGACCCAGCGGAACCCGGCGGAGGAACTTCAGGCGTTCGAGGCTGCGGTCGCGCAGGAGCGTCCAGAGAAACCGTTCGGTGGCGGGCGAAGACCTCCGCATGCGCCGCGCGGCGGCAAGGGCGCGCTGGCGTGGAGGTGGCACGGGAAGTTCTGCCTGCTTTTAACGCCCGGCTCTTCTATTCCTTCCCCCCTGGCCTGGAAAGTTCTCTGGCCACCTCCTCCCACAGGGAGAGAGCACCCCCTTCGCCTCAGGGATGATCCCGCCCGGCACGCTTGCCGCCTAAAGGTTGCAGCCCCCGCCATGGATCCCCGCCACAAGACCGGATCAACGCATGAAGGTCGCCGACTTCCTCTTGTCCGCTTAGGCCCTGCGCGCAAACGCCGCAGCCCGCGTGGGAATCACGCCGTCTAAGCTCGGCGCTAGCTCAAGTTGGGCTGGGGGGCTTCATGTACATCGACGGCAACGACAAGGACAATCTGCTCGAAGGCGGCGCGCAGGACGACACGATCATCGGCCGGGGCGGGCGAGATACGCTACGCGGCATGGCCGGCGACGACTCGCTCTACGGCGGCGTCGGCGACGACAGCATACTAGGGGGCGAAGGCAAGGACGTCATCTACGATTATGACGGCGACAACTTCGCCGACGGCGGCGCAGGCGACGACACCATCGAGGTCGGCGGCCAGTCGACTGTTCGCGGCGGGGCCGGCGATGACAAGATCTACGCTCTGAGCGGGCTGCTCCAGCTGTCCGGCAACGACGGGGCCGACCAGCTGTACGTGAACAGCTACTACGAATCGGTGATCGCCACCCTCAACGGCGGAGACGGCGAGGACCTGCTGCAGGTCGACCTCGACGAGTACTCAGATAGCAGCGAGGTCGTGCTCGACGGCGGCGACGGGATCGACACCTTCCGGCTAGGTCTGTCCGGCCAAACCTTCGACCTTGATCTGCGCGGCCTGGCCAACGGACCGGTGGTGTTGGCCGAGTTGGGCCTGACCCTGCAGAACCTTGAACGCGGCTACCTCGGCTTCGACGGCGGTGACGTCAAGGTGAACATCGGCAACGCGGCCATCGAGGTGCATGCCGATTACGGCGACGACCTGCTCATCGCCGGCAAGGCGGGAACTTTGTTCGACGGCGGCTACGGATTCGACACCATCCGCGCCGGCGGCGGCGCCGACACCTTGATCGGCGGCTACGGCGATGACGTCCTGAACGGCGGCAAAGGCCGCGACCTGGCCCTCTTCGATTCGGAGTCCTCGGTCCAGGTGGACCTGCGGATCAAGGACGTGCAGTTCACCGGCCAGGGGTTCGACATCCTGATCGGGATCGAGGATGTCAGCGGCGGCGGGGACCGCGACCGGCTGATCGGCGACGACGGCGGCAACCGGCTGCAAGACGACATGTATGAATGGGGCGACTACGCCGACACCCTGATGGGAGGCGGCGGAGCCGATACCCTCACGGCCCACGCCGGCGAGGGCGTGGACATGCTCACCGGCGGCGAAGGGCTCGACCGGTTCGTCTTCATCCACGACCAGTACAATTCCGACTCCGGCGTCGAGATCATCGCCGACCTTGCCGCCGACGAGCTGATCGACATCTCCGCCCTCGACGCCGACATCTACGCGAGCGGCGACCAGAAATTCCTGCTGGTGTCCGAGCTGAGCGGCGCCAGGGGCGAGGCGGCGCTGGTCTACGACGCCAAGGCCGACAAGACCCTGTTGCTGCTCGAAACCGGGGGGTGGAACGACGAGCCCGACTACACCATCGAGCTCCTCGACGGCGACTGGACCGGCTTCACCGGCTTTAAGCTCTAGTCGGACTCGAAGCCGGTCAGATCGACCGTCTCCCTCATGAGGACGAACCTGCGCGGTCCGGCCCATCGTCGCCTGCGATTGCCGCGCCGCCCGCCCTCTGCGTCAAACCGCGCAGGTGACGCGGCGCGCGCAACGGCTAAGCTGCGGCTCTCCTTCTCCGGAAGGGCAAGGGGGGGCTCGGTGACGGAACGGCGAAAGCCCGCCCGCGCCGGGTCTCCACAGCCTCCGGGGCGCCCCGATCAAGGCCGCGAGGCCGACAATGCCCAATGCCGTAAGCGTTGGCCCTGTGGAGATGATTATGAAAGTCACCCTCGGCGCCCTCTGCGCCACCGTGGCCCTGGCCGCCGCCGCCCAGGCGAGCGCCGCCCCGTCCCCGGCCGCCGGGCTCAAGGCATCCAAGAACGACCCGAACCGCATGGTCTGCAAGACCACTCCGGTGACCGGCACCCGCTTCGCCAAGAGCGTGTGCCTGACCAAGCAGGAGTGGGACGATAAGGCCTCGCGCGACAAGGCCATGCTGAGCGAGCAGCAGCAGAAAGGATTCCAGCAGGGCACGGTCCCCCCGAACTGAGCCCCCTGGATCGCCGGCGCGCGCCGGCCTCCTAATCCGCGCCGGGAGAGGCCGCGCCTCGCCTGCCGGTTTTCCACAGCCTCCCACGATGTTCCAACGAACATCCACGCGCCATCCACGGCACTTACAGTGAACCCGCCCCTCGAAGCTTAACAGCTTCGCCGTGCGCGCCCACGGCGCCGCCCCCGGCCGCTCACCCTTCCCCACAAGCCGCCGACAAGATACCCCCCGCTTTGGTCCCAGTCTGTTGGGAGCGGGAAGGGACGGATCAGGGCCCCTCACACCCCAGCGTCACCCTCGGCTAGGATGACGCGTGGGCGGGCCGTCTCGCTTTTTCACCCAACCCCGAATCCTCAGCCCTCCTGAAGCCAACCCCCTGACCCCGCTCGCCTTCCCGCACGCAGGCAGCGGCAAGAGCCCCGTCTCGTCCACCCCCCTGCGCCCCAGGCGCAAACTCGGCTCCAAACATCTGGAGCTACGCCATGGCCCTCTCGGCCCCCCAACGCCTTGAAGACATCCCCTTCTCCCCTCCGCCCGAACGCTACCGCCGCGCCTCCGAGGACACCTGGGACGCCGCGCGCGAGGACTACCTCTCCGGCTGGTCCGCGCCGCAGGTGTGCGCGCGCCACGGCCTCGGCCTCTCCAACCTC
>DASVRA010000014.1:0-16026 GCA_036388855.1 Caulobacteraceae bacterium
AGCAGGCGGTCACCCGCGTGCCGACGGCGCGGATTACGGAGAAATCGGTTGGATGCGCCGGCCGCCTCGGCTTAGCCGTTAGATCGGCATCCGCATGATTTCCTGGTAGGCCGAGATCACCTGGTCGCGCACGGCCATGACGGTCTCCAGGCTCGACTCGGCCGAGGCGACGGCTGTGACCACGTCGACCAACTCGGCCTTGCCCTGGATGTGGTTGACCATCTGCCGCTCGGCGTTCCGCGAGGCTCCAACGGTGTCGGTCATGGCGCTCTTGACCAGGTCGGCGAAGGCCGAGCCGCCGGCGGGCTGGGCGCCGCCCAGTGGGCTCGAGCCCTGCGCCTGGGTGACGGCGTAGGCCTTGGCGGCCAGAAGCGGTGAGATCATCGGCCCTTATCCTACTTCTTGAGGAGGTCGAGGGTGCGCGTCTGCATCGCCCGCGCCGTCTCGATCACGTTGAGGTTCGCCTCGTAGGCGCGCTGGGCCTGGCGCATGTCGAGCGCCTCGGTCAGCGGCTCGACGTTCGGCATCTTGACGTAGCCGTTCGCGTCCGCAGCCGGGTGGCCGGGATCGTACTCGTTGCGGAAGGGGGAGGCGTCTGGCCGCACTTCGGTCATAGCAACCCCTGTGGCGCCCTCGACGCGCGTCGGCTCGAACACTGCGGTCTGGCGTCGATACGGGTCGCCGCCCGCGACAGTCGCGGTGGAGTCGGCGTTCGCCATGTTCTCGGCGATGATGCGCATGCGCGACTGCTGCGCGCGCAGGGCGGAAGCCGCGACCGCCATGGCGGTATTAACGGAACTGGGGGGTTGCGGCATCGCTCAGCTCTCCTGCGACGGGCTCATGCGCCGGGCTTGCGCACGGCGAGGCGCAGCATGCTCAGCGATTTTTGGTAGAGGCTGATGGCGGCGTCCTGGTCGAGCCGCGCCTCGGTCATCTTCATCATCTGCTCCTCGAGGACCACCTGGTTCTCGTCGAGCCGCACTTCGGAGTCCGGCCCCGAGACCCCCTTCCACCCCGACTTCGTCACCGCCTTGCCGCTGAGGTGGGCGACATTGGTCCGCGTCGGCGTCACCCCAGCCGCGGCGCGCGCGGGCGCCGCCAGTGCGTCCGGCACGGTGAAGGCCCTCAGGTCGGAGGGCGCGAATCCGGGGGTGTCGGCGTTGGCGATGTTCTGAGCGAGCAGCCGCTGGCGCGCGTTGCCATAGTCGAGCTTGCCCTTCAGGGCGGCGAACAGCGGAATCTGGTCGAGCGTCATCGAGACTGACCCTGCGGGCCCCTGACGGGCCATGGCGAAGCGGAACGGCGGGCTTCTGCCCAGGATCGCGGTGGTGCGAAGGGCGCCCACCGGTGGGAAGACTTTGCCGGGCCCGTGGTTAACGGGCCGTTAGGCGCAGGAGCGCGACTCGGGCGACGATGGCGCAGACGGGGGCGCGACCGGCCCTCGCCCGCTTTACCCTGAGTTCCGCCATGTTCCTCGCCGTCCTGCAGACCATGTTCGGCCTGGTGGTCACCCTGGGCCTCGTCGGCCTTGCAGCCTACGCGGCCCGCCGATGGGGACCGACGGGCATGTTCCAGGTCCGCCCCGCGGGCGAGCGGCGGCTGGCGATCCTCGAGAGCCTGACGCTCGATCCTTCCCGGCGCCTCGTGCTGATCCGTCTGGACGACGAGGAGCGCCTGGTGCTGCTCGGCGAAGGCCGACTGCTCGACCACACGGGGCCGCTGCGCACCCGCCCGGCCGCCCTCCCGAACCCTTCCTCCGGGCTCGCGCCAAGAGGGAAGGTCTAGGTCCGTGGGCCGCCCCCCCTCTCGTCCGCCCGGCCTCGACGGCGCTGATCTGCGCCGCGCAACGCTCATCGCCGTTGCGGCTACCGTCGCCTCTCTGGCGGTCCCTACCTTCGCGCTCGCCCAGGCGCTGAACATCGACCTCGGCACGGGCGCGGGACTCACCGACAGGGTTGTGCAGCTGATCGGCCTGATGACCGTGCTGTCGCTGGCGCCCTCCATCGTCATGATGACCACCTCCTTCGTCAGGATCGTGGTCGTGCTCTCGCTGCTGCGGACCGCCCTCGGGCTTCAGCAGAGTCCGCCGAACGCGGTGATTGTCAGCCTCGCCCTCTTCCTCACCGCCATCGTGATGGGGCCGACCTTCACCGCCTCGTACAACGCGGGCATCCGGCCGCTGCTGGATCACCAGATGGAGCTGCCCCAGGCGTTCGGCGCCGCTTCCCAGCCGGTGAAGACCTTCATGCTCGGCCAGGTGGACCGAGACGACCTCGCCCTATTCCTGCGCCTGTCCAACACCCCTCGTCCGCGCACGGCTCAGGAGACGCCGCTGCAGGTGGTGACGCCGGCCTTCATGATTTCCGAGCTTAAGCGCGCCTTCGAGATCGGCTTTCTGCTGTTCGTGCCGTTCCTCGTCATCGACCTCGTGGTGGCGAGCGTCCTGATGAGCATGGGCATGATGATGCTGCCGCCGGTGGTGGTCAGCCTCCCGTTCAAGCTGATCTTCTTCGTGCTGGTGGACGGCTGGCGGCTGGTGGCGGGCTCCCTGGTCGAGAGCTTCCGCCACGGGCCGCCCGGCGCCTAGAATGGAGAATACTGCTGCGCCAGCGCTTGCCCCGCCGGGGTGCGCGCCACGCGGGTGAGGTCGCCGCGGCCGCCGTAGCTGATGCGGGCCTCGGCGATCTGGGTGTGCTTGATCACGTTGGCCGAGGAGATGTCCTCGGGGCGCACGATGCCGCTGATCAAGAGTTCGCGCAGCTCGTTATTGGCGCGGACCTCCTGGCGGCCCTGGATCACCAGGTTTCCGTTGGGCAGCACGCCGGTGACGATGGCGGCGATGGTCAGCTGGATCTTCTCCTGGCGGGCGACCGTGCCCTGGCCGGTGGAGGCGGTGGAGCCCGACTGGTTGATCATGTTGGCCGGGTCGAAGCCGGCGGGGAAGATCTTGCCCAGCGACTGCTCCAGCCCGAAGAAGTTGGTCACGCCCCCCTTGGTGGCGTTCTGGCGCGACACGTCGGTGGTGTTCTGCAGGCGGGCGGAGTCGTCGATGGTGATGGCGACGGTGAGGATGTCGCCGACGCGGTTGGCGCGCTGGTCGATGAAGAAGGCGCGCGCGCCCGGCCGCCAGAGCGAGTTGGCCGTGGCGCCCTGGATCGGGCCCTGCTGGGCGGACTGAGCCGAAGCGATGATGGTCGGCGCGCCGCCGACCATGGCGGCGGTCAGGGTGGGACCGGCGATCGGCGAGAGCTGGGGCCCGTTGACCGCCTCCTTGACCGAGGCGCAGCCGGCGACGGCGAAGGCGAGACCGAGGAACAGGGTGGTGGCGGCGCGCATGGGGGCTCCTGTCAGCGGAGGGCGGAGGTGGAGAATTGGGCTTGGCGCAGGCCAGCGGCGGCGGGGCCGACCACGGCTTCACCGGGGCCGGTGGCGACCGCCTGGACGATCTTCTTGGAGGCCGGGTTCATGGCGTTGAAGCTGTCGCCCAGCGCGGCGGCCTGCATGGCCTTGGCCTGGAGCACCAGTCGGATGCCGTCGGCTTCGTAGGCGACCGCGATCACCTCGTCCTTCTTGATTAGAGCCGGGGCGGAGACATCGCGCATCGCGGCGGGCGAGCCTTCGCGCAACGGGCGCTTGGCGGCCTTGCCGATGATGGCTTCGGGGTCGGAGGGCGCGTCAGCGGGCCCGCCCACGGCCTTGGTCCAGACGAGGTCTTCCGGTCCGATCAGTTCGCCCGCGTTGATCGGGCGGGCGTAGGCGAGCACCTGAGTGTTGCCGCGCGTCGGCGATGCGGCGGACGAAATCGGAGCGCCGGCCCGCGCGATGATGCGGCGAACGCCCTGAGCGTTGTCCCACTGAAGGCCGTGCTGACGCGCCAACGACTGCACCCGGCCGGCATCGAGCACCACGCTGGGGCCGGTCACCTGCGCCACCGCCACGCGCGACGCGCCGCCCGCGCCGTCAAACAGATCGCCGAGAGTGACTTGGCCGGAGGTGATGGAGACGTCCGGGCGAAGGCTGACTTCGGCGGCTTGCACCACCGTCCCGGAAAGCAGCGCCAGCGCCACCCCCAATCCGCTCATCCCCGCGAAAGCGGGGACCCAGGCTTTTTCTGAAGCCCTCGCGCTCGACGATAAAACACCTGGGTTCCCGCTTTCGCGGGAATGAGCGGTAGGGTTAGGGGTCCGAGCCCAGCCTGCACTGGTTTTGAGGGGCATCATCTTACGACTTCAGCTGCGAGGTCGTGGCGAGCATCTGGTCGGCCGCGGTGATGACCTTGGAGTTCATCTCGTAGGCGCGCTGGGCGTTGATCAGCGAGGTGATCTCGGTCACCGCGTCGACGTTCGACGCCTCGGTGTAGCCCTGCATGATCGTGCCGAAGCCCTCGGCGCCGGGGTCGCCGGTGACCGCCTGGCCGGAGGCAGCGCTCTCCATGAACAGGTTGTCGCCCATGGCCTCGAGGCCGCCCTCGTTCATGAAGCTGGCGAGCTGGATCTGGCCCACCACCTGCGGCTCGGTCTGGCCGGGCGAGGTCACCTGAACCTGGCCGGTGGCCGACACGGAGACGTCGGTGGCGTCCTGCGGCACGCTGATCTGCGGCTGGATTTGGTAGCCGTCGTCGGTGACCAGCTGGCCCTCCGCGTTCAACGACAGGTTGCCGGCGCGCGTGTAGGCGGTCTCGCCCGATGGCAGCAGCACCTGCAGGAACCCGCGCCCCCGGATCGCCAGGTCGAACTTGTTGCCTGTCTGGGTCAGCCCGCCCTGTTCGGTGATCCGGTAGACCGAGCCGGCCTTCACGCCCGCGCCGATCTGGATGCCGGTGGGCACGATGGTGCCGCTGCCGGAGGACTGCGCCCCCGCCCGCTCCACGTCCTGGTAGAGCAGGTCCTGGAACTCAGCGCGCTGGCGCTTGAAGCCAACCGTGTTCATGTTGGCGATGTTGTTCGAGATCACCTCGACGTTCAGCTGCTGGGCGGCCATGCCGGTGGCGGCGGTGGACAGGGCTCTCATGGGCTAGCTCCTCAGCCGACCCGGCCCAGCCGCTCGATCGAGCGGGAGGACAGGTCGCCGGCCTGGTTCACGATGCGGGCGATGGTTTCGTAAGCGCGGCTGACCTCGATCAGACGGGTGATCTCGCGCACGGGCTGGACGTTGGAGGCTTCCATCATGCCCTGGCGCACCCGCGCCTCGGGCGCGGCCTCGGGCTGGAGGTTGGAGACGTTGCGGTAGAGGCCGTCGCCGTCCTTGGCCAGCGCGGCGGCGGCGGCGAAGCGGACCACGCCGAGCTTGCCGACGGTGACGCCGGCCTGGCTGACCGTGCCGTCGGCGCCGATTGAGGCGGGGCCGCGCGCAGGGTCGAGCACCAGGTCGCCGCCGCCCGAGCCCTGCACCGGATGGCCGGAGGCGTTGACCAGGCGGCCCTGCTCGTCGAGCGCGAAGCGGCCATCGCGGGTGTAGCGCTCGCCGCCGGGCGCGGCGACGGCGAAAAAGCCCTCGCCCTCGATGGCGAAGTCGAAGGGGGCGCCGGTGGGCTTCAGCGCGCCCTGGCTGAAGTCGCGGGCCACGCCCGAGTCGAGGGCGAAGGCGACGGTGGAGCCGCCGCCGTCGGTGGCGGGCAGGCGGCGGGCTTCGCTCTCGACGGTGAGCTGCTCGAGCTTGAAGCCCGCCGTGTCGGCGTTGGCGATGTTGTTGGCGATGACGTCGAGCTCGCGCCGCAGCGTCATCTGGCGCGACAAACCGACGTAGGCGACGTTGTCCATGCCCAGCCCGGTGCAACGAGCGGGCCAGAATTTCCCCTGGAAAGACAATGATTAAGATAGTTAACGGGCGGCAGGCAGCGCCGCCGGCCCGGCAAGTCTTGCCGGGCGCGGAACATGGTTAAAGCCATCTTTAACCGTTGCGCCGCCTAAGCTCGCACAGGGCCAAGAGACCGCGCGCGCGGGTCGGCCCCAAGGCGGCGGGCGATGTTCAAGTTCGGCAAGAAGAAAGACGCCAAGGCGGCGACGGAGACGCCGGCCGAGGAGCCTGTGGCGGTCGCCGAGGACGAGGACGGCGAGGCTGCTCCCGCAAAGAAGAAGCTGCCGCTGAAGATGATGATCATCGCCGGCGCCGCGGCCGTGCTGGTGCTTGGCGGCGGCGGCGGCGCGGCCTTCTTCCTGCTCAGCCCCAAGGACCACGCCGGCAAGGCCGGCGAGCACGGCAAGAAGAAGCCGAAGAAGGCCAAAGGCGGCCACGGCGCCAAGGATGGCCCGGTCGACAAGACCCAGCCGCAGATCAGCGAAGGCCCCGACGGGGTGGTGTTCTACACCCTGCCCGACTTGGTGGTGAACATGCAGACCGCCGACGGCAAGCCGACCTTCCTCAAACTGAAATTGACCCTGGAGCTGCCCGACCACGAGGTGGCCGAGGCGCTGGAGCCGAACCGGCCGCGCCTGCAGGACATGTTCACCACCTTCCTGCGCGAGCTGCGCCCCGAGGACCTGTCGGGCAGCCAGGGCACCTATCAGCTGCGCCTGGAGATCCTGCGCCGCATCAATCTGGTCATCGCGCCGGCCAAGGTGAACGCGGTGCTGATCGAGGAAATGCTGATCAACTAGATGTCAGACGCCGCCCTCGCCGACGAAACCCTGCAGGCCGCCATGGCCTCGCCGGCGCACGGGTTCGACTCGCCCGCGCCGGCGGAACGCATCCTGAACCAGGAAGAGATCGACAGCCTGCTCGGCTTCGACCTAGAGGGCGAGGACGACGCCGACCGCACCGGCATCCGCGCGATCATCAACTCGGCGCTGGTCTCCTACGAACGGCTGCCGATGCTGGAGATCGTCTTCGACCGCCTGGTGCGGCTGATGACCACCAGCTTGCGCAACTTCACCTCCGATAATGTCGAGGTGTCGCTCGACAACATCTCCTCGATCCGCTTCGGCGACTACCTGAATTCGATCCCGCTGCCAGCGATCCTGTCGGTGTTCCGCGCCGAGGAGCTCGACAACTACGGCCTGCTGACCATCGACTCCAACCTGATCTATTCGATCGTCGACGTGCTCCTGGGCGGCCGTCGCGGCACCGCCGCCATGCGCATCGAGGGCCGCCCCTACACCACCATCGAGCGGGCGCTGGTGCAGCGGATGGTCGAGGTGGTGCTGGCCGACGCCACCGCCGCCTTCGATCCGCTGACCAAGGTGACCTTCAACCTGGAGCGGCTGGAGACCAACCCCCGCTTCGCCGCCATCGCGCGGCCGGCCAACGCGGCGATCCTGGTCAAGCTGCGCATCGACATGGAGGACCGGGGCGGGCGGGTCGAGCTGCTGCTCCCCTACGCCACGCTGGAGCCGATCCGAAAGCTGCTGCTGCAGCAGTTCATGGGCGAAAAGTTCGGCCGCGACAACATCTGGGAAGGCCATCTGGCGAGCGAGCTGTGGTCCACGCAGATGGAGGTGCAGGCGGTGCTCGACGAGCAGCAGGTGCCGCTGAGCCGGGTGCTGGACCTCAAGGAAGGCGACACCCTTATTCTGAACGCCACCCCCGACAGCCTGGTCGAACTGCGCGCCGGCTCCGTGCCGCTGACCCGCGGCCGCATGGGCCGGCGCAACCACGCCATCGCCGTGCGGGTCGAGGCGCCGCTGACGCCCGCCGCGCGCAAGTCCCTGGAGAACTCCCGATGATTGGAATCGTGCTGGACCTGCTGCTGGCCGGCCTGCTGCTTGGGGCGCTGTTCTTCGGCGTCCGCCTGAACGCGCGCCTGAAGAGCCTGCGCGACAGCCAGGCCGGCTTCGCCGCCGCCGCCATGGAGCTGAACGGCGCCATCGCCCGCGCTGAAGCGGGCTTGTCCGAGATGCGCGCCGCCAGCCGCGACGCCGAGCAGGGCCTGATGGAGCGCGTCGACGAAGCCCGGCTGATGGTCAAGCGCCTGCACGAGGTGATGGAGCGGACCCGCGCCCTCCCCGCCTCTCGTGCAGCATCCCCTGCGCCGGCCGCAGGCGCCGCTCTCGCGCTTCCGGAAGCGCGCGGGAAAGAGGTGGTTGAGCTAAAGGACCGCGTCGAGCAGATCGCCTCGCGCTCCCGTGCGCGCGTCGATGACGAGTTGTTCGCCGAAGACGAGACCGTGCCGCAGATGCTCCAGCGGCTGCGCGCCGGAGCGGCTCGGTGAGGGCGCCCCGCCTCCTGCCGCTGATCGCCATTTCCGCCGCCGGCGTGCTGGCGGTGAAGGGGCTGGCGAGCGTGCAGGCGCTGCCGTCCGCGTTTGCGGGCGCGCGCGCCTGGGGCGAGGAGGCGGTGAAGCCGGCCGACGCCAAGAAGGACGACAAGAGCGCCGCCCTGCCTCCGGCCTCCAAGCCGCCGGCGCCGGTTTGCGCGCCCACCGCGGCGGAACTCGCCAAGCAGGCCGGGCTGTCGCCGGCCGAACTCCAGCTCCTCCAGAGCCTGGGCGTCCGGCGCGGCCAGCTCGACCAGCGCGACAAGGACTTCGACACCCAGCTGGCGCTCATGGCCGCCGCCGAGGGCAAGCTCGACGCCAAGATTCGCGCCATGCAGGCGCTGAAGGGCGAGGTCCAGGGGATGCTCGGCCAGGCCGAGACCCAGAAGACCGCCGAGCTGACCCGGCTGGTCACGGTCTATCAGGCGATGAAGCCCCGCGACGCCGCCGCGCGGATGACGCTCCTGGCCGACGACGTTCGCCTGCCCATCGCCGCGCGGATGAAGGAGCGCCCCTTGTCCGCCATTCTCGCCCAGATGCCGCCCGCCGAGGCCAAGGCGCTGACCGAAAAGCTGGCCGCGCGCTACAATCCCAATGCCCTGGCCGAAGCCCGCGCCCGCCTGAACGGCCCAGCCGCTGCGCCTGCCGTCGCCGCGCCGGCCCAGGCGGCGGCCACGCCCGCCACGCCTGTAAAGACCGCCGCGGCCTCACCGGACCCTGTCGCCGCCACGACCCCTGCCCCCGCCAAGGTGGCGTCCAACGCCCCCGCCAAGCGTCGTCCCGCCGCCCGGCCGAAGCCGAAAGCCGCCCCCAAGGTCGCCAAGGTCGAAGCCAAGCCCGAGGCGGCCGCGCAGCCCTCCGGCCCGAAACCCTACGCGAGCCTGCAGCCCGCCGCCGCGAAGCCGGCCGCCAAGCCAGCGGAGGCTCCGGCGGCGCCCGCCCCGTCTTCCGGCAACACCTCCGTCCCGATCGCGGCGACGGCCGACGCGAAACGCTGAGCCATGCGGTTACGGGGCGGCCTTCGCGGCGCGGCGGGTGTTGCGGCGATCCTCGCCCTCGCCGCGCCGGGCGCCGCCGCGCCGGCCGGCCAGCCGCTGGAGATCAAGGTCGGCCAAGCGGCGGACTTCAGCCGCGTCGAGTTCCACTGGTCCGCCCCCACCGCCGTCCGCTCCCGCCGCGAAGGCGACCGGCTGATCCTCCAGTTCAGCCGCGCCGCCCAGCCCAACCTCGCCGACCTGCGGGTGCATCCGCCGAGGTTCGTCAAGACCGCCTCCACCCGCCCCACGCCCGCCGGGCTGGAGCTGACCCTGGTGCTGGCCGAAGGCGCCGACGCCAAGCTCGGCCAGGCCGACGGCGCCACCTTCGTCAACCTGTTCGCCGCCAAGCCCGCCCCCGCCGCAGGCCCGGCGCAAGCCAGCACCAGCCCCACGCCCCCCGGCGGCGTGCTGCGCGTGGAAGCCGTCACGGCCGGCCCGCAGCTGCTGCTGCGCTTCCCCTGGGCCGCGCCGATCGCCGCGGCGGTGTTCCGCCGCGGTGAGGCGGTGTGGGTCGTGTTCGACGCCGACGCGGGGCTGGACCTGCGTGCGCTGCCGCAGGGCTCGCCCCAGCTCCAGTCTGTGCGGGCAGTGCGGAGCGGCGGCGTGGCCGCGCTGCGCTTCGAGACGCCCAAGGGCGCGCCGCTGAACGCCTGGGCGCAGGGCGGCGTCTGGACCGTGGCCATCGGCCCCGGAACGCAGGGGCGGCCATCGCCCGTCCAGGTCGGCCGCGACGGCGACGCCAATCCGCCGGCCTTGGCGGCTGCGGTGGCGGGCGTCACCCACGTCGCCTGGCTTGACGACCCGGTGGTGGGCGACCGCGTCGCCGTCGCCATGACCAAGGCTCCCGCCAAAGGTTCGGCCATCCGCCGCGACTTCGTGGACCTGTCGATCCTGCCCTCGATTCATGGGATCGCCATCGAGCGCGCCAGCGACGACCTGAAGCTGACCAGTGACGGCGACTTCTTGCGTATCGCCCGTCCAGGCGGGCTGAAGCTGTCACCGAACTATGCGCGCCTCGATCGCGCTGCGGGCCTCAACCTGCCCAAGCCCGCCGCCATGCCCGCGCTGATCGACGCCCGCTGGGCCGACACCGGCGCCCGCCCGTTCACGCACCGCCGCGACCAGCTGGTGCGGCTGGCGGCGGAGGAGGCGCAGAAGCAGGCCGCCGGCGACCGCACGCCCGGCGCCCCGGCCCGCATGGCCCTGGCCCGTTTCCTGGTCGGCTCCGACCTCAGCTACGAAGCCATCGGCGTGCTCGACGCGCTGGGCCGGGCACGGCCGGAGATGCTGGCCAACGCCGAGTTCCGCGGCCTGCGCGGCGCGGCCAAGGTGATGGCCCGGCGCTACAAGGAGGCGCAGACCGACTTCGCCTCCGCGCCGCTGGCGGGCGAACCGTCCAGCGCGCTGTGGCGCGGCTTCGCGGCTGCGAAGCTGGGCCAGTGGACCGACGCCGACCGTGAGTTCAAGGCCGGCCTTGCCGCCATCGGTTTGGCCGACCCGGCATGGCGCTCGCGCTTCGCCCGGGCCCACGCGGAAGCGGCGCTGGAACTGGCTGACCTCGACACCGCCCGCACCCAGATGCGGCTGGCCCTCAGCCACAAGGAAGCACCCGCCGACCGGCTGGCCACGCGCCTGATCCAGGCGCGGCTGCTGGAAGCCCAGGGCTCCTTCGACCGCGCCCTGCCGATCCTCGACGCCGTGGCCCGCGCGCCTCACGAAGGTCTGGCATCCGAAGCCGTGCTCCGCGCCACCCAAATCCGGGTCAGCCGCGGTCAAATCGCTCCGGCCAAGGCCGCCGCCGCCTTCGACGGCCTGCGCTACCGCTGGCGCGGCGACCGGGTGGAGCTGTCCGTCATCCGGGCCCTGGGTCAGCTCTACCTGAACCAAGGCCGCTACCGCGAAGCTCTGGAAGCCCTGCGCGCCGCCGGCGGCCGCCTCCCCGACCTTCCCGAGGCGCTGCAGCTGCAGGCCGACCTCGCCGCCGCCTTCCGCGCCATGTTCCTCGAAGGCTACGCCGACGGCCTCCAGCCGGTGCAGGCGCTCGCCATGTTCTACGACTTCCGCGAGCTCACCCCCATTGGCGCCGACGGCGACGAGATGGTCCGCCGGCTGGCCCAGCGGCTGGTCAACGTCGACCTGCTCGACCAGGCCGCCGAACTGCTCAAATACCAGGCCGAGAACCGCCTCGACGGCGTCCCCCGCGCCGTGGTCGCCACCGAACAGGCCACCATCGAACTGATGGCCCGCCGCCCCGAAGCCGCGCTGAACGCGCTCAACAGCTCCCGCACCACCCTGCTGCCGACCGCGCTCCAGGCCCAGCGCCGTCTGGTCGAGGCCCGCGCCTGGCTGCAGCTGAACCGCCCCGAGGCCGCCGACGAACTCCTGGCCGGTGATCGCTCCCCCGAGGCCGAGGCCATGCGCGCCGAGATCGCCTGGAAGCGCAAGGCCTGGCCCGACGCCGCCCGCCGCTACGAAGCGGGCTTAGGGCGTCGTTTCGAGGCGGCCGACCAGTCCCTGACCGCCAACGAGGAATCCCGGCTCCTCCGCGCCGCCGTCGGCTACAGCCTCGCCGAAGACGAAGCCGCCCTGGCCCGCCTACGTGGCCGCTACGGCGCCTTCGTTCCCCGCGCCCGCGCTCCCGAGGCCCTGCAGGTGGCTCTCGCGGGCGCACAAGGCGCCACCCTGACCACCCCCAACGTCGTCGCCGCCGTCTCCGAAGAAGAGGCCTTCGCCGGCTGGGTGCTGAAAATGAAAGAGCGCATGCGCCGCGTGACCCCGGCCTCGGCGCCCGCTACCCAAGGCGGCGCTCCCGGAGGCAGGATCAAGGCTGCGGGCTAGCGGCCCGGCGCGGCCCTGGACGAGGCCGTGACCGCGCGGGCGAGCGTGTTTTCAGGCTGACCCGCCTTCCTCGCACGCGGGGGCGCGCGCGCGTGCGCGAGGTGACCTACTTCCCGTCATGGCCGGCTTGTCCCGGCCATGACAGATGAAATAGGGGGACAGGTCGGGGGTTTTCCGTCTGGCTTGCGGAAAAACATCGGGCGTTCTCAGACGCTTGTGATTTTCTCGCGACGAGTTTTCCGCCGGGTCCGGTGCACCCCCACAATGGCGGCATGAGCGGAAGAGCACATGGGGTCGAGGAACCGCTGCAGGGGCAGGCGCTGCTACTGGTGAAGATGATGACCGAGCTGTTCGAGGAGGCCGACACGGCCGAGACGCCCGAGCAGCACAAGTCGGTGGCGCGCAAGGCGTGGACGCAGAACAGCCTGGGCAGGGCCTGATCGCGGAGAAGCGGGTGGTGGACGCCGCCTTCGGACCGGCTCCGAAGGGCAAGAACGGGGGCGGGGATGGACAACCCGGGAGACTGGACGAACTCGAAGAGCAGATCCGACGAGGCACCGAGCGATTGCAGCGGCTGCTCGCCAACCCTCCCAGGCGTGGAGCCGCCATCGGCTGCGCGGGTGGAGGAGGCGGCGCGGGCGCAGGCGACGCAACTGTGGCTGGAGCGGACCGCGCGCGACCCCAAACTGCTTCGGGCGGAGCCTGACTGGCGATTGGCCTTGGCGGCTACGGATACTGCTAGCCTCGTGGCGGATCAGTTCGGGTAGGTTTCTTGGAAGCTAAGGTGCCGCTCCAGCGCTTCAGTCAGCGCCGCCAGCCGCGGCCGCCCCTTCGCCCAGTCTAAGTCGGGCAGGCGGAAGCCGGCGTAGGTGCAGGCGACCGCCAGCGAGATTGAGCCGAGGTTTACCTCGCCCGGCTCCGGGGCGGCGGCCTCAGCCTGGTCGAGCGCGAGGGCGAGGCCGCTGCGCCAGTGGCCGATCCACTCGGCGCTGCGCAGGTTCTCGGGCCGGCGGCTTTCCAGCACCTGCTTGACCGTCATCTCCATGGCGCCGTCGCCCAGGGTTTCGAGGCGGCGGACGCGCCAGTGGTCTTGGTCTTCCGGCGGCAGCAGGCGCGGGCCCGAACCGATGCAATCGAGGTAGGCGCAGATCACCGGGCTGTTGAACAGCACCTGCCCGTCGTCGGTCTCCAGCGCCGGCACCTGGCCCAACGGGTTGATGCGGGTGTAGGCGGCGTCCTTGTAGGGGAAATCGGCGGTGAGCTCCTCCGCCTGGCCTGCCAGGCCCTTCTCGCGCAGGACCACGCGCGCCTTGCGCGCGAACGGGGAGGCGGCGGAGATGTGCAGGCGCATGGGAGGCTCCGGGGTTTCGCCGCGCAGCTAGAGCGCAGGCCCCGGTGCGATCAAGAGGAGGGCGGCGTGGCGGCGAAGGTCACCGTCCCTTCCCAATCGGAGCCGATGTCGTAGCCCTGGCGGCCATCGAAGTAGCCGCGCAGCGTCACCGCGGCCGCGGGGCCAACGCGGGCGCACTGGCCGGCGGCCAGGGTGCGGCGGCGGGCGGGGTCGGCGTTCCAGACAGCCTGGGTGGCCTGGAGCCCTTCGCCGCCCGGTTCGGCCGGACTCCAGGCGATCCAGACGCGCTGCACGTCGGAGCGGTTGCAGACCGTGGCGGTCCCGGCCCCGCCGCGTTGCAGGCGCACCAGGCTGGCGCGGCCGATCAGCACGCACACGCGCGCAGTTTCGCCAGGCGCGACGCGGCGGTCGACGGTTTCACAGGGCTGGGGCGGCGGCTCGGCCACCGCCGCCGGGCGCGGTTTCAACTGGGGCGCGTCGCAGCCGCCGAGCATCAGGAGCGCGGCCGCGGCGGCGATGCAGATCGCAACGCCGGGGTTCACCGTCAGGCCGCTTGACGAGGGGTGCGGGCGGCGAGCACGCGCGCGCGCATCCTGGCGTTGTCGGCCACGATCTGGGCGATGATCGCGCGGAACTCGGCGTCGCCCCTGAGTGAGGCGAAGTTCGGATCGTCCTCCAGGCGCACGAAGTCCTCGAAGTCGATGAAGAAGCGATAGCCCTGGGCTGCCGCGCCCCTGAGCTCCGCCAGCGCCTTGGCGCGTTCGCCCAGTTCCGAAAATGCCTGGGCGCGGCGCACGCGGGTGAGGCCCGGCTGGTACTCGCCGGCCTTGGGCGCGGTTTCGACCAGGATCTTGTTCAGGATCCTGGCGGCCTGGTCGCGCAGGCCCAGCCGGTTGAGCGCGTGGCTGGTCTTGAGCGCCAGGTCCAGTTCGGAGACCGGGGGATCGGGGCCGAGCAGGGCTGGAGAGACCTCGCGGACGCCCTGGATGAACAGCCGGTCGTCGCCGGTCATCAGCGCCCCGAGCAGCACGGCGTTGGCGTAGAAAGGATCGCTGTCCCTGGCCTTTTGCGCCTGGGCGTAGGCGAGCAGGCCCGGCCAGTCGCGATCCAGCAGGAACGTCACCACGCGGGCGGCGCCGACGGCGATGGGCGGCTGGCGGATCGAGCCGGTCACCCGGCGTGCGTCGTCGGGCAAGCCAAGGTTGGCGTAGAGGTGGGCCAGCCGGATGGCGGCGCTGGGATCCTCCATGGAGGCGGCGGCGCGGCGCAGCCACGGTTCGGCCTCGTCCAGCCGCCCGCGTTCGGCCAGCAGCGTGCCCAGGTCCTCCTGCGCCTCGACGAACTCGGGGTAGAGGTTGATCACGGCGCGGTAGGCCTGCACCGCCTCGTCGGTGCGGCCGAGCCTGGCCTGCGCCCCGGCCGAAGAGATCAGCGCCACGCGGTTCAGGGGATCGACCTCGAGCGCCTGTTTGAGGATCGGCGCCGCTTCACGGGCGCGGCCTTCACCGTTCAGGGCGCTGCCGTAGAAGGTGAGCACGTCGGCGTTGCCGGGCGCCAACTGATAGGCGCGGCGATAGGCGGCGAGCGCGACCTCGGTGTACCGCGCGTCGCTGGTGCGCAAGGCCAGGATGCGGTTCAGGTGCCCCTGGGCGAGGTGGGCCTGGACGTTGTTCGGGTCGAGCCGCAGGGCCGTGGCGACGGCGGTCTGGCTTTCGCGGCGGGCCCGGTCGAAATCGAGCGCCAGGTGGTTCTGGGCCAGCATCATGGTCGCCTGGGCCAAGCCGGCATGGGCGTCGGGATTGTCCGAGTCGAGCTTGATGGCGCGCTGGAACAGGCTCCGCGCCGCCTGGAGGTTCGCCTGCCCGAGGTCGCGCATGCGGCCGCGCGCGGTGACAATCAGGCGGTAGGCGTCGGCGTCGCCGGCTGATTGCGGCGAGCTCAAGAGCTTGGTCTTCAGCACGCCGGCGACATTGTCGGCGATCTCGGTCTGCACGGCGAAGGCGTCCTTCAGGTCGCGGTCGTAGGTTTCCGACCACATGTGGAAGCCGTCCGACACCTTGATCAGCTGCGCGGTCACGCGGATCCGCTCGCCTTCACGCCGGATCGAGCCTTCCAGCACGTGCGCCACGCCCAGCTGGCGTCCGACCTGCCGCAGGTCGGTGTTCTTGTCCTTGTAGTAGAAGGCCGAGGTGCGCCCGGCCACCTTCAGGTCGGGCGTCTTGGCCAGGCTGTTGATCACCTCCTCGGTCAGCCCGTCGGCGAAATACTCCGCGTCCTTGGAGCCGGAGAAGTTGGCGAAGGGCAGCACCGCGATCGACTTCTCCGCCGCCGCGGCGGCAGGGGGCTTGTCGCCGCCCTTGCGCCAGGGAGGGCTCCACAGCCCCGTCGCCTGCACCGTGAAGACACCGACGATGGCCAGGGTGGCGGCCACCAGCACCCAGTCCATCGCGCGGAAGCGCGGCGGCGGACGCGCCGAAGGCTGGGTGCGCCTGACCCCCTCGGGGTGCGCCTCGAAGGCCCAGGCGATGATCAGAGCCACCGGCAGGCCCAGCATCAAAAGCACCGCCAGCAGCTTGGCCGACCACCTGGGCAGCTCGAACACCCCAAAC
>DASVRA010000015.1:0-7000 GCA_036388855.1 Caulobacteraceae bacterium
ACACCCCAAACAGGGTGTTGGCGATCTGGAACATGGCCCAGGCGGTGACCGCGTACACCCCCGCCACGCGCACCACGTTGCGCCGCTTCAGCTCGCCGAAAAAATCGCGGAGCCTGTCCACTAAACGCCGTCCCCGATGGCTAGCCTAAATAGGTCCCGCGCGAGGCCGCTGGCTAGTAAGGCGGGTCACGGCGCCGGGCGCACTGGAAGCTTGATGTCGCAGAGGGTGAAGTTGCGGCCCTTCTCCACGAACACCTGGTGCGACAGCACGGCGAAGGCGCGCGAGCGGGGGTCGATCACCTCGAGCTTCGGCCGTTCAGCTTCGGGGATGTCGGCGAGCACCCGCACCCTGGTCATCTTGTCGGGGTTCGGCGGCGGCTCGCCGGCGTTCAGCGCGTCCACCACCTCCTGGCCGGACACGACTCGGCCCCAGGCGGTGAAGGTCTTCTCCAGATTGGTGGCGCGCTGCTTCATGAAGAACACCTGGCTGTTGGCCGTGTGCGGGTCGTCGTAGTGCGGCATCGACGCGACGCCGGGACAGAACAGGGCCCACCCCTGCTGGCTGCCGTCGGAATACTTCTCGACCGTCACCGGCAGAGAGCCAACGAAGCCGATCTCGCCGTTCGGGATGGTGCCCGCGCTATAATACGGTATCCCCGCCCCCGGCTTGAAGGTGAACTCCGCGCGCAGGTCAGGCAGGTCGGAGCGGAAGCTCTTGTCCGCCTTGTCGCCGCCCTGCGCCAGGGAGTTGAGCACGCGGTAGAACAGCGAGTTGTCGTAATAGCCGCGCCGCGCCAGGGCCTTAATTCGCGCCACCGCCAGCGGCGCCGCCTCGGGGCGCATCTCGACGATGAACCGGCCCTTGGTGGTGTCGACGACCAGGGTGTTCTCCGGATCGAGCGGACGCCACTCCGGCGCAACGGCTGGGGCGGGCGGTTGAGCGGGCGCCTGCGCAAAGGCAGGCGCCGCTACGGCGAGGACGGCGACGGCGATCAGCGGCTTCATGGCCCCTCCCTTACCAGCTTCCGGTGTTGGGCATCGACGCCCAGGGCTCCCGCGACGGCAACCGCTCGCCCTTCTGCAGCAGCTCGACCGAGACGCCGTCCGGCGAGCAGACGAAGGCCATGTGCCCGTCGCGCGGCGGCCGGTTGATGGTGACGCCGCCGTCCATCAGCCGCCGGCAGGCGGCGTAGATGTCGTCCACCCGGTAGGCGAGGTGGCCGAAGTTGCGGCCGCCCCCGTACTCCTCCGCATCCCAGTTGTAGGTCAGCTCCACCTCCGGCGAGCGCCGCTCGCGCGCCAGATCGAGGTCGTCGGGCGCAGCCAGGAACACCAGGGTGTAGCGACTCGCCTCGTTCTCCATCCGCCGCGTCTCCACCAGCCCCAGCTTGCCGCAGTAGAAGTCGAGCGCGGCGTCGAGGTCCCTCACCCGGACCATGGTGTGGAGGTACTGCATCGGAACTCCGCAAACGAAAGGAGCGCCGAGGATAACCCCGGCGCTCCGCTGTTGGACGAAATTTTTCGGCCGGTCAGCGCTTGGAGAACTGGAAGCTCCGCCGCGCCTTGGCCTTACCGTACTTCTTGCGCTCGACCACGCGGGGGTCGCGGGTGAGGAAGCCGTGGGGTTTGAGCGCCGCGCGCAGGCCGGGCTCGTAGTAGGTCAGCGCCTTGGCCACCGCGTGGCGCACGGCGCCGGCCTGGCCGGAGAGGCCCGAGCCCTCGACGGTGGCGACCACGTCGAACTGGCCGGCGCGGTCGGCGACCTGGAACGGCTGGGCGATCATCATGCGCAGGACCGGGCGGGCGAAGTAGGTCTCCTGGTCGCGGCCGTTGATGGTGATCGCGCCCTTGCCGGGCTTCAGCCACACCCGGGCGATGGCGTTCTTGCGCTTGCCGGTGGCGTAGGCGCGGCCGTACTGGTCGAGCTTGGGCTCGGCCGGGGCCGCTTCCGCCGCGGCGGGAGTGCCCATGCCCTGAAGGGCTTCGAAGCCTTGGGTCTCGCTCATGCTCACGCGCTCCGCACGTTCTTGGCGTTCAGCTCGGCGAACGCGACGGTCTCGGGGTTCTGGGCCTGGTGCGGATGTTCCGGCCCGGCGTAAATCTTCAGCTGGCCCAGCTGCTTGCGCGCCAGGGGGCTCTCCTTCGGCAGCATCCGCTCGACCGCCTTCTTCAGCACCCGGTCGGGGAAGCGCCCGCTCAGGATCTTGTCAGGAGTGCGCGACTTGATCCCGCCCGGGTGGCCGGTGTGCCAGTAGTAGATCTTGTCGGTAAGCTTGTTGCCGGTGAACCGCACCTTCTCCGCGTTGACCACGATCACGCAGTCGCCGCAGTCCACGTGGGGGGTGTAGTCGGGCCGGTGCTTGCCGCGCAGGCGCATGGCGATGAAGGTGGCGAGGCGGCCGACGACGGCGTCCTGCGCGTCGACCACGATCCACTTCTTCTCGACGTCGGCCGGCCGCAGCGAGGCGGTGGTCTTGCTGTGCATCGGATGAGTCCGTGAGGTAAGGCGGAGCGGCGGCCGCCTCTTCCGCGAAAGGGGCGGCAGATAGACGGGCGCTCCGCCGCTGTCAACCGCATATGGGGCGGAAGTGGCGGAAAAGCCTTTGTGCCGTAACAGATTTTCGGCTTAGGTAGAATATTACCGGCTTCCGCGCCTCCTCCTATCCAAGCCCAGGGCGTGGCTCATCACCTGGAAGATGTAGCTCTCCTCCACCACCCCGTGGATCAGGTGCGCCTGGGGTCCGCCGGCGTAGACCGGCACGTCCTCGCCGCCGTGCGCGGCGCTGCTCATCGGCACGAGCGCCGACTGGCGGTAGTCGGGCGCGAGGGTGTCCTCGTGCGCGGGATCGCGCCGGGCGCCGTCCTTGGCCGCGCCGGGCCCGCTGGCGAAGCTGAGCGTGGTGTAGGCCTTGCGGTCCGAGGGCAGCGGCTCGTCCGGCGCCCGCGCCAGCCCCAGGATCGGCGCGTTCCGCTCCGGATAGCCGGAGATCGTCAGGCCGTGGCTGTGGTCGGCGGTGACGATGACCAGTGTGTCGCGCAAGTCGACCTTGGACAGCGCGGTGCGCACCGCATTGGCGAACTCGGCGGTTTCCGAGAGCGTGCGGTAGGCGTTGCCGGCATGGCTGCCGTGGTCGATGCGGCCGCCTTCCACCAGAAGGAAATAGCCCTTGCGGTTGCGCGACAGCAGCTCGATGGCCTTGGCCGTCATCTGTGACAGGGTGGGCACGCCGTAACCGGCCTTGGCCCGGTCGGCCTCGTAGGGAAGGTGGTCGGGAGCGAACAGGCCCAGCAGGTGATCGGCGCCGCCGGGACGCGCGGCCTCCAGCTGCGCGGCGGTGGTGACATAGGCCGACCCGGGCGCGCGAGCCCACTCGGCGGTCAGGTCGCGCCCGTCGGCCCGCTTGCCGCCGGCGGCTTTCGGCAGGAAGCGGTCGCGCCCGCCGCCGAGCGCCAGGTTCAGGCGCGCGCGGGGCGGCGCCTCGACCAGCTGGCGCGCGATGTCGGGGCAGCCGCGGCCCTCGCCCGCCTCCATGTCGCTGTCGGCTTCCCAGTCGCGGTAGGGGGTGTGGGCGTAGACGCCGGCCGGGGTGGCGTGGGTCAGCCGCGTGGTGGTCACCGCGCCGGTGGAGCGCCCGGAGGCCCGCGCCAGTTCGGCGATGTTCATCACCACGGCGGCCGGCGTGGCGGCGCAGTCCTTCAGCGGGGCGGAGGGGCCAAGGCCGACGACGCCGTTGCGGGTCTTCACGCCGGTGACGATGGCGTCGATGCCGGCGGCGGAATCGGTGACCTGCCGGTCGGCCGAATAGGTCTTGGACAGGGCGGCGTAGGGCAGCGCCTCGAACGCCAGCACGTTGGACTCGCCGTCGACGCCGCGGCTCTGGCCCTCGAAGATGCGCCCCGCCGTGACGGTGGAGACGCCCATGCCGTCGCCCAGGAACAGGATCACGTTCTTGGCGCGGCCGGTGTTGGGCCGCAGCCGCAGCGCCTGATCGAGCGCCTGCCGGCCGCTCACGAAGTAGGGGTCCGTCCGCTGGGCCTGGGTTTGAGCCAGGGCGGCGGGCCCGGGCGCGGCCAGCCCGAGCATCAGGGCGAGAAGACAGCCAGGCCAGGCGTGCCTGGAGATGTTACGTCCCGACGGCGGGACGATGGTGGAGGACGCCCGAGGCTCTAGTGGGCGGCGCGGCGCCTGACCTTGGCGTTGCGCTTCATCAGCGCCACTCCGCCCAGCGCCACCGCAACCCCGCCGACGATCAGGCCGGTCACCTGCATCAGGATCATCATGGTCGTTCTCCCCCTGCCAGGGCGCAGCCGCAACATCGCGGCCGATTCGCCCCCGTGCGTGGGGGGAGCATGACGCCGAACCGGCGTTTTCCCAACGGGAGGGGCTGCGCCATGCCGCCGCAGCGGCGCCCGAGCTGTCGCTGCGAACGCGCCTCATCGCTGTCCGGCCTGCAATGGCCGCGGACGCGCCCGGCGGAGGCTGCGCGCCAGGTCGCGGCCGAGACGGATCCAAAGGAGGATGAAGCCGGTGAACACCATCGGCAGGGTGAGGGCGGCGAGGACGATGATCAGCGGGTGGTTGAAGTTCTCGCCGGTTTTGAAGTCAAGGATGTGGAGCCGCCAGAAGAAGTCGTAGAAGCGCCAAACCTGGGAGCGGCGGGTGACCACCTCGCCGGTGTCGGGCGAGAGGTAGAAGCTGGTGCGCTCGGCGTCGTCGAAGTCCACGCGCCACAGCGGCCCTTCACGGCCGGTTTCCTGCGGCGCCTCCGCGAAGTAGCGGGAGCCGACCGGCCGGCCCCGGCCCACATAGGCCGCCGCCGCCAGGCGGCGCGCCTGCGCGGCGGTGAGCGGCGCGACGGGCGAACCGGCGCGGGCGTCGAGCGTGCGGGGCTCGCCCTCACGGCCTTCGACCACCCAGACGGGGCCGCGGGGGGCGCTCTTCAGCTGCGCCGACACCGGCGCCGTCACGCCCGAGCGGCGAAGCGCGTCCCCCACGCCCAGCAGGTCCGCCGTCAGTGGTGGCGGCGAAAGCTTGCGCAGGTGGTGCTCGCTGCGCACCCGCTCGATCGGAATGGCGGTCATCACCAGCCCGCCAACGGTCCAGAACAGCACCTGCAGGCCGACCACCAGGCCGATCCACTTGTGGATCTGCAGGGACAGGCCGAGCAGCTTCATTTGCCGGGCGGCCCCGCGAGCGCCGTGACCATGTCGCGCCAGTGGTCCAGATCCTCGTAGAAGGCCTTCACCGGCAGCCGCTCGTCGCGCCCGTGCGCGCGCATGTCGTCGGGCACCACGCCCCAGGCGCCGTCGACGCCGTAGGTCGGCACGCCCCCGGCGCGCAGGTAGGCGCCGTCGGTGGCGCCGGCCGACATGCTGGGGATCACCGGGGACTCGGGGTGGCGGGCGCGCACCGCCTTGGTGAAGGCGCCCAGCACGTCGTCGCGCAGCGGCGAGGGCGGCGAGGGGTCGGGGGTGCCGGTGATGGCGATCTCCACCCCTGGGTCGGCCGCCACGCGCTTCAGCTCGGCGAGGGTGGCTTCCGCCGACACGCCGGGGAAGACGCGGCAGTTGACGTTGGCGCTGGCGGTCTGGGGCAGGGCGTTATGGGCGTGGCCGCCCGACAGCATGGTGGCCACGCAGGTGGTGCGGGTCGAGCCGACCTCGCCGGGCTCGGCCTCGATGCGGTCGGCGGCGGCGCGGTCATTGGGGTTGTCGGCGAAGCGCAGCATCGCCGCGCCGAGTTCGCCGCCGTAGGTCTTGGCCTGGGCGCGAAAATAGGCCCGGGTGGTGTCGTTGATCATCGGCGAGAAGCGGTGCTGCGACACGCGCGTCAGCGCCGCGGCCAATTGGTAGATGGCGTTGTCGGCGCGGGGAGCGGAGGAGTGGCCGCCCTTGTTGTGCACCGTCAGCGTGTAGTCGGCGTACATCTTCTCCGAGGTCTGGAAGCCGAAGCCGAGCGGCTTGCCGTCGGGGGTGAAGCCCCCTCCCCCGGCGTCGCTGTTGAGCGCGTATTCGGCGTCGATCAGGGGGCGATGATCGCGCACCAGGGTGGCCATGTGCTCGCCCTCGGTCTCCTCGTCGCCGGTGAAGGCGATGATCAGGTCGCGGTCGGGGCGGTAGCCGTCAGCCTTGAGCCAGAGGAACAGGGCCGCCAGGGTGACCACGCCGGATTTGATGTCGCTGGTCCCGCGCCCGTAGAAATAGCCGCCCTCCTCGGTCAGCTTGAACGGGTCCTTGGTCCAGTCGGACGGCAGGGCGTCGACCACGTCCATGTGGGAGATCAGCAGGATCGGCTTCTTGCCCGAGGCGCCCGTGCCCCGGTAGCGGACCACCAGGGAAGCCGTGCCCTTAATCGGCACCAGTTGGATGTCGGCGGCGGGGAAGCCGCCCTTGCGAAACTCCCCGGCCAAGTACTCGGCGAGCTGCGTCACCTCGGGCCGGCCGGCGACGGAGCGCAAGGCGATCGACTTGTCGAACAGCTCCCGCTGCTTGGCCTGCCACTGGGGCGGGGCGGCCTGCGCCGCGAACGCCAGGGCCGCCGCGGCGACCCCCGCCAGCCGAGCCGTCAGTCCAGCCATACGATCCTCCTTCGGTCCCATAGGCCTCCAGCTTAGCAGGCGCGGCCGCCCGCGCGACCGCAATTTCATTGGAGCGGACGTGCGTGGCCCAACCGCCCACGCGCCGTGTCTTCCTCGCCGTGAGGCGAGCGGGAGGGCGGCGGGGCGCCGGGCACTGCCCGGAGCAATGGAATAACCGTTTCGGCAGGTCCGGTACGCCCCGCGCGGTTCGTTTTCGGCCAGCGTCCGGCAGGCGCACGTCTTAGGTGCTACCCGGAGCCCGGAGCTTCATTCCCCTGCTTCGGGGCGATCAGCTCCGGGCGGCGGCGCTCCGGTCGCCCGGGGCACGCCGCCACGCCGTCCACGGGCGGGTGGAGCCGCACTGCCCCATCCCCGGACCGCCGGCGTAACCCCCGCCGGCCTGCCGCCCGGCTCGCTGGGCC
>DASVRA010000016.1:0-52067 GCA_036388855.1 Caulobacteraceae bacterium
AGGGGGATAAGTCCGGGGTTTTCCCCCTGTTTCGCCGCGAGCGCGCGGTCGGGTTCGGGTGAGGGTTCAATGGCTTGGCGGTTTGAGGGGGGCTTTAGGCGCGCAGGCTATCAGCCGGATTGGAATATCGTGTCCCTCCCCTTCATGGGGAGGGAAGGCCGCGCCAGCGGCCGGGGTGGGGAAGGGGCGGGCCGTTCCCGCCGCCCCAGATGGCCCGCACTTCCCCACCCCGAGCGCTGCGCGCTCTTTCCCTCCCCATGAAGGGGAGGGAGATCGGGGGGGAGCGGAGGGGCTGTGGCGGCGCTCTTCCATTGCGGGGCGGGCTCGTGTAAGGAGCGCCGCTTCCGGCGGGTGGCGTGAGCCTTCGCCGGTCCTGTCCGAGAACCGCGGCCCCTCCGGGGGTTAATCGGCAAGCCGCCGCGGGGAGACAAGACGCCTTAGGTCTGTCGACGCCGCGCCTTAGCGCCGGCGCCCACGGCCTTCGCTTCCTGGGACAGGCTTGGCTTTGGCTCGAGGCATTCGCCTCGGGACGGGCCGTTTCGCGGCTTCGGGATGGTCCCGGGCCGAACGCATGGAGACCGCAATGGACCGCGCACAGAAAGCGGCGGAAATCGAAGGGCTGAGAAGCGTCTTCGAAGGCGCCGGCGCCGTCGTCGTGACCCACTATTCGGGCCTCAGCGTTGCGGAAATGACCGAGCTGCGCAACCGCCTGCGCAAGGAGAACGCCCAGCTCAAGGTGGTGAAGAACACCCTGGTGCAGAAGGCGCTGGACGGAAAGGTCGGCGAGGCGGGCGACGCCCTGTTCACCGGCCCCGTCGCCATCGCCTTCGGCGCCGACGCCGTCTCCGCGGCCAAGGTCGTCACCCAGTACGCCAAGGACAACGACAAGTTCAAACTTGTCGGCGGCATCCTGGGCCAGACCACGGTGCTCAACGAGGACGCGGTGCGTTCGCTGGCGACCCTGCCGTCGCTGGAGCAGATCCGCGGCCAGCTAATCGGCCTGATCCAGGCGCCGGCGACCAAGGTCGCGGGCGTGCTGGCTGCTCCCGCCGGTCAGCTCGCGCGGGTGTTCAACGCCTACGCGACCAAGGACGCCGCCTAGTCATCTCCCGACATCCACTCTCAACCTGATCCAAAGGAACTGAAATCATGGCTAATCTCGATCAACTGGTCGAAGACCTCTCCACCCTGACGGTCCTCGAGGCCGCCGACCTGTCCAAGCGCCTGGAAGAGCGCTGGGGCGTCTCCGCCGCGGCCCCGATGGCCATGGCCATGCCGGCCGGCGGCGGCGCGGCCGCGGCTCCGGCCGAGGCTGCCGAGGAGCAGACCGAGTTCACCGTCGTGCTGACCGGCGCCGGCGACAAGAAGATCAACGTGATCAAGGAAATCCGCGCCGTGCGCCCCGACCTCGGCCTGAAGGAGGCCAAGGACCTGGTCGAAGGCGCCCCGCAGAACGTGAAGGAGAACGTCTCCAAGCAGGAAGCGGAAGACGTCCGCAAGCGCCTGGAAGACGCCGGCGCGTCCGTGCAGGTGAAGTGAGGGAGCGGGCTTAACCGGGCCCGCGAACACTCACCCGGCGCAAGCCGGGGCCAGCTACAACAAGGGCCCGGAGCTCCGCTCCGGGCCCTTTTTCGTTCCGCGTTCAGCGCCCCTCGGCCGCCTCGGCGAGAGTCTCTCCCGCCTCGCCACGATCACGCAGCCGCACCAACTCCTCCGGCGCCGGCTTGGCGCCGCGGGCGGCCACGCGCCGGATGAAGCCGGGGCTCACGTCGTGATCGCGCAGGCGGACCAAGATCTCGGGTTCAAGCCCACGGTAGCCGAGGCCGGCGAGTTCACGAACGTAGGCAGGGGATACGTCGTGGTCGCGCAGGCGGACCAAGCTCTCCGGCTTCAGCCCGCGGTAGCCGAGGTCCGCCAGCTCGCCGACGTAGCGGGCGGAGACGTCGTGGTCTCGCATCTTCAGGACCAGGTCCGCAGGCAGGCGGCTGTAGCCGAACGCCGCCAACTCGCCGATGTAGCGGGGGCCCACGTCGTGGTCTCTGAGTCGTATGAGCGTCGGCAGCTCCTTCTGCCGGTAGCCGGCGCGGTCCATGGCGCGGACGTAGCCGAGCCCCGCGTCGTGCTGCCCGGCCTGGACCAGCTCCGCGACGGTCGGGCGGCGGTAGCCCTGGCGTTGGAGTTCGTCGATGTAGGCGAGGCCCACGTCCTCGAGCGCGAGCGTGAACAGCTCGCCGTTGCCGGGCCGGCCGATGCCGCGCGACTGAAGCTGGGCGGCGAAGCCGGCGTTGGGAGTGAAACGGCAGTCGCCGAGTGCGCTGTTGGCCCGCGCCACGCCCTGACAATCGAGCCGGCCCGCGTCGCGGATCACCTGGAAGTTCACCGGCGCGCCGGAGGGCGAGGCGAGTTGCACCGGGGACAGGCCCCGCAGCTCCGCGGCGGGGACCGGGCGGCTGCTCTGGGAAAAGCCGTGGCCGGCGTGGCGGTAGCTGATGCCGAACTGCACCTTGGCGTCGTCGCGGACGGGACCGCGCACGGTGAATTCGACCTTGCTCGGCGGCGGTTCGGCCGCCGCCCAGGCGATCCCCACCCCCGCCAGCACCAGGGCCGCGATCGCGCCAGCCTGCTTGAGCATGCGCCGTCCTCCTCCGTCGCGCCGGATTAGGCGCGAACGGCGGGACGGCGCCAAGTTACAACGCCGTCATGCGTGGCGTGGAGCGGCTACAGGCCGACGCCGCCGAGCACGCCCAGGCGCTGGAGGATGGCGATCAGCGCCACGACCCAGATGATGATACGAGCGATGGTGTGGCCGATCGGCGGCATGGGGATGCGGCCCTGGACGTAATCCAGGACCAGGGCGACGACGATGATGATCACGATGGCGATCAGGACGGAGGCGGTGAACATGTTCGGGTCCTTTGCTCATGCGCCGGCGTCGGCGCCCCAAATCCAGGCCCTGCCCGCGCAAGCGTAGCGTTGGGCCCTTGCGCTAACGCCGCCGCGGCCACGAGGTTGCCACAATCGCCTCCGCCCTCCATCAGGGCTGCAAGGGAGCCGCGCCGATGAACACCCTGTTCGTGATGATCAAGACCGAACTCGGCCGCACCAACGAGGTCGGCGACGCCATCGTCAACCGGGGCGGGGAGGCGGTGGAGGTCTATTCGATCACCGGCGAGCACGACCTGCTGGTCAAGGCGCGGTTCCGTGAGATCGAGCAGGTCGCCGAGTTCGTGCAGCGGGAACTGCATCCGCTGCCGGGCGTCAGGGAAACCCACACTTTCGTGTCTTTCCAGCGCTACGGTGACTTTCCCGTTTAGGTTAGCCGCGCCCGACAAGGCGCCAGCCAATCCAGCTGACGATGCTGATTATAAGAGCGGCCAGGACGGCGCTGAACAGGCCGTCGATCTCGAAGCCGCGCAGGAACAGGGCCACCAGCCCGATCATCAGGCCGTTCACGACCAGCAGGAACAGGCCCAGTGTGAGGAGCGTGATCGGCAGGGTCAGCAGCACCAGCACCGGCCGCACCAAGGCGTTCACCACGCCCAGCAGCACCGCCGCGGCGATAAGGCTGAGCGTCGAGGTGACCTGAACGCCGTCGAGCAGGCGGGAGGCCAGCCACAGCCCGACTGCCGCGAACACCGCCTGCACCAGGAAGCCGCGCATCCGTTCCTCCTCTGACCAGGAGGAGATTACCACGAATGCAGGCGTCGGCGGCTCAGGCGGCCTGCGCCGTCACCTCCGCCTCCTGGGCTAGCCGGTCGAGGAACTTGAGCAGGGCCTTCTCGGGGTCGCCGCCGCGGGCGCGGAAGCCATCGGCGAGCACGCCCTCCGTGTAGTGGTCAAAGACCTTGGGGTGGACGTAGCTGGAGCGGCAGACGGCGGGCGTGTTGCCGAGCTGGCCTGCGGTCTCCTTGACGCAGGCCGCGATCACCCGCTTGGCGGCGGTGGGGCTGTCGGCGGCGCCGGCTTCCACCAGCCTGCCGGCGCAGTAGAGGGTGCCGGCCCAGGTGCGAAAGTCCTTGGCGGTGAACGGGCCGCGGGTGGCTTGGCGGATGTAGGCGTTGACGTCCGCCGAGGTCACCGCATGCCGCTGGCCTTCGCTGTCGATGTACTGGAACAGGCGCTGGCCGGGGATGTCCTGGCAGGCCTTGACGATGCGGGCCAGGCGCCGGTCGCGGATGCCGGTGCGGTGGGTCTTGCCGCTCTTGCCGGTGAACTCGAACACCGCCGAGGAGCCCTGGAACTTCACGTGTTTGTCGCGGAGCGTGGTCAGGCCGTAGCTTTTGTTGGCCTTCGCGTATTCGTCGTTGCCGACCCGGATCAGGGTCATCTCCATGACCCGGATGATCGCCGCCAGCACCTTCTCCTTGGGCAGGCCGCGCAGGGACAGGTCGGCCTCCACCCGCTTGCGCAGCCTGGGCAGCACCCGTCCGAATGCCGCCATGCGGCCGTACTTGGTCTCGTCGCGGGTCTCGCGCCACCTGGGGTGGTACTTGTACTGCTTGCGCCCGCGCTGGTCGCGGCCGGTGGCCTGGATGTGGCCGTCGGGGTCGGGGCAGATCCACACGTCGGTCCAGGCGGGAGGGATCACCAGCGACTTGATCCGGTCGAGCGTGGCGAAGTCCTTCACCGTCCGCCCTTCGGTATCCTTGTAGGTGAAGCCCTTGCCTGCCTTCAGCCGGCGGATGCCGGGATCATGGTCGTTGACGTAGCTCAGGCCCGCCTGCTCGGCGTGGACGGGGTTCTCGGCGAGAGCGTCGGAGGCCATGGCCAGAGCCCAACGGCCTCTGTGGTTCGCGGTTCCTGCCCGGGAGCTTCGCCGCGGCCGAGACGTTCACCAGCCCATGCCTGCCAGGTCCCACCGCGAAATCGAGAACATCCGCGCCGGCGTGAGGACCTGGAGCCGTCTGTCCGATCGCCTCTTCTCCATCCGCGGCTTCGGAGTGGGGCTGGACGGCCTGCTGGCCTGGGTGCCTGTGGTGGGCGACGCCTATAGCCTCGGCGCCGGCGCCTACCTGCTGGCGCAGGGATACCGCGTGCGTGCGTCGAAGACGACCTTGCTCAAGATGGCGGGCATGATCGGGCTCGACGCCCTCTTCGATACCGTACCGGTGCTGGGCTACGCCGCCGACACCTGGTTCCGCGCCCACGCCCGCTCGGCGCGGCTGCTGCAGGAAGAGATCGATCGCACCCATTTCGTCGACGACAGTGAGGCCGAGGCTCGAGCGGCGGGGCGGGTGGACGAGCACCACGAGCGGCGCCAGGCGGCGGGCAAGACGCGGCTGGTGTTCCTGCGGAATTAGGGGCGGGGCGCCGCCACCGTCTGCTCGATGGCTCCGAACAGGCTGCGGCCGCGCTCGTCCTGCATCTCGATGCGCACGGTGTCGCCGTGCTTGAGGAAGGGGGTGGAGGGGGCGCCGTGCAGGATGGTCTCCACCACCCGCACTTCAGCGATGCAGCTGTAGCCGAGGCCCCCATCGGAGACGGGCCGGCCGGGGCCGCCGTCCTTGTCGCGGTTGGAGACGGTGCCGGAGCCGACAATGGAGCCGGCGCCGACATCGCGCGTCCTGGCGAGGTGGGCGACCAGCACGCCGAAGTCGAAGGTCATGTCCTCGCCGGCCTCGGCCTTGCCGAAGCGGGCGCCGTTAAGGTCGACCAGCAGCGGCCGGTGCAACTTGCCTTCGCGCCAGGCGCTGCCGAGGGAGTCGGGGGTGGCCAGCACCGGCGAAAGGGCGGAGGCCGGCTTGGACTGGAGGAAGCCGAAGCCCTTGGCCAGTTCGGCCGGGATCACGTTGCGCAGGCTGATGTCGTTCACCAACCCCACAAGGCGAATGGCGGCGAGCGCTTCGTCCCGGCTGGCGCCTTGCGGCACGTCGCCGGTGACCACCACGACTTCGGCCTCCAGGTCGCAGCCCCAGCTTTCGTCGGCGAGCGGGATGGGATCGCGCGGGCTGAGGAAGCCGTCGGAGGCGCCTTGGTACATCAAGGGGTCGGTCCAGAAGCTCTCCGGCATGGCTGCGCCGCGGGCCTTACGCACCAGTTCGACGTGGTTCACGTAGGCCGAACCGTCGGCCCACTGGTAGGCGCGCGGGAGGGGTGCGGCGACCTCGCGCTCGTGGAAGCGCTCGCGCGGGCCCGTCGCCCGTTCCAGCGTCTCGGCGATCGCCCGCAGCCCTGGCTCGGCTTGCTCCCAATCGTCCAGCGCCGCCTGCATCGTCGGCGCGACGCTCCCGACCTCGGCGTACCAGTGGAGGTCCTCGGAGACCACGACCAGGCGGCCGTCGCGGCCGGACTTCAGGGAGGCGAGCTTCATGCGCGGGGCAGCCGGGCCTTGTCGAAGCCGCTCCAGACGTCGTCGTAGTCGAGCTGCATGGCCGGCGTCTCCAAGGCGAAGCGGGTGGGGCGGATCGGCCAGCGGGTCTCGAACATGAAGGCCAGGGTGTCGGCGATCTTGTGCGGCTTCAGCTCGGCCTTGACCGCGGCGTCATAGCTGGCCTGGTCGGGGCCGTGGCCGCTCATGCAGTTGTGCAGCGAGGCGCCGCCGGGGGCGAAGCCGCCGGCCTTGGCGTCGTAGGCGCCGGTGACCAGGCCCATGAACTCGCTCATCACGTTCCTGTGGAACCAGGGCGGGCGGAAGGTGTCCTCGGCCACCATCCAGCGCGGCGGGAAGATCACGAAGTCGCAGTTGGCCGTGCCCGGCGTGTCGCTGGGCGAGGTCAGCACGGTGAAGATCGAAGGATCGGGGTGGTCGAAGCTGACCGTGCCGATGGTGTTGAAGTTGGCCAGGTCATACTTGTAGGGCGCGTAGTTGCCGTGCCAGGCGACCACGTCGAGCGGGGAGTGGTCGAACTCGGTGGACCACAGGCGGCCCGAGAACTTCTGCACCACCTGGGTCGGCTCGTCACGGTCCTCGTAGGCCGCCGCGGGGGTCAGGAAGTCGCGGGGGTTGGCCAGGCCGTTGGAGCCGATGGGGCCGAGGTCGGGCAGGCGGAAGGGCGCGCCGTAGTTCTCCAGCACGTAGCCGCGCCCGGCGCCGTCCGGCAGCTCGGCCTTGAACCGCACGCCCCGCGGCACGACGGCTATCTCGCCGGAGCTCACGCCTAGGACGCCGAGCTCGGTCACCAGCCGCAGGCGGCCTTGCTGGGGCACGATCAGCAGCTCACCGTCGGCGTCGTAGAACAGCCGGTCGGTCATGGAGCGGTTGGCGAGGTAGAGGTGGACGCCGACGCCGGCGCCGGTGGCCGGATCGCCGTTCCCGCCCATGGTGATCAGCCCCTCCACCCAGTCCGCCGACTCTTTGGGGATCGGCAGCGGATCCCACCGCAGGCGGTTTGGCGTCGGCGGCGCCTCGTCGAAGGGGCCGGTACGGACGAGGCCCTGCGGGAAGGGGCGGTAGGGCGGGTGGTTCGCGCTTGGCCGTACGCGGTAGAGCCAGGAGCGGCGGTTCTCGCTCCGAGGCGCGGTGAAGGCCGTGCCCGACAACTGTTCAGCGTAGAGGCCGTGGGGCGCGCGCTGGGGCGAATTGCGGCCCTGGGGCAGGGCGCCCGGGACGGCCTCGGTGGCGAAGTGGTTGCCGAAGCCGGGCATGTAGGCTTCGGCCGCCCCCGCTTTCGCAGAGACCTCGGCAGCTGGGATTGAGCCGTCCATCAACCCTGCGCCGGGACCTGGATCACGCCCCGGCGGATCTGGTCGAGTTCGATCGACTCGAACAGGGCCTGGAAGTTGCCGTTGCCGAAGCCTTCGTTGCCCTTCCTCTGGATGATCTCGAAGAAGATAGGCCCGCACAGGTTCTCGGTGAAGATCTGCAGCAGGATGCCTTCCTCCTCCACATCGCCGTCGATCAGGATGCGGTTCTTCCTCAGGCGCTCGATGTCCTCGCCGTGGCCCGGCACCCGCTTGTCCACCAGCTCGTAATAGGTCTCGATAGTGTCCTGCAGCGCCACGCCGCGCGCCCGCAGCTTTTCCACCGTCTCGTAGATGTTGTCGGTGGTGAGCGCGAGGTGCTGGATGCCCTCTCCCTTGTACTCGTTGATGAATTCCTCGATCTGCGAGTGCTCGTCCTGGCTCTCGTTCAGCGGGATGCGGATCATGCGGTCGGGGGCGATCATGGCCTGGCTGAACAGGCCGGTCGCCTGGCCCTTGATGTCGAAATACTTCTGCTCCTCAAAGTTAAACACGCGGCTATAGAAGTCGGACCAGGTGTGCATCTGGCCTCGGCGGACGTTGTGGGTCAGGTGGTCGAGCAGGTCGAGCCCGACGCTGTTCCTCGCCTCCGCCTCGTCGGCGCCGGGGATTTTGTCCCAGCCGTCGTAGAGCGAGCCGCGCTCGCCGTAGCGGTCGACCAGATAGAGCAGCGAACCGCCGATTCCCTGCAGCACATGGGCGTCTTCGAAGGTGCTCGAGGAGGCGTCAGCCGGCTGCGCGCCGCGCTCCAGGGCGAGTTCGTAGGCGCGCCGGGCGTCCTTCACCCGGAAGGCCATGCCATTGGCCGATGGCCCGTGGGCGGAGCGGAACTCGGCCGCCTGTCCCGAGCCCTCCGAGTTGATCAGCAGGTTGATCCGCCCCTGCTTGTAGCGGACCACATCCTTGGACGAATGACGCTGGCAGGCGGTGAAGCCCAGCTGCTCGAACTGGCGGACCAGCACCTGGGGGTCGGGCGCGGTGAACTCGACGAACTCGAATCCGTCGACGCCCAGCGGGTTTTCGGTTGCGGTCATGGCCGGTCTCCGGAAAAGCGCACGTCGTGTTAGTCCCAACCTCCGCCGTTGCCAATGCAAGCCGCCGCCGGCGTCATGAGCTGAAGCCGTGAACAGCGCACGAGTCTGGGAGACGCCCTCCGGGGTGCGCCTATGCCCGCTGGAGCTGCTGGCGGACCTGGGCGCGCGCAACTTCGTGCTCCAGATCGGCGAGGCCTACTTCCACGGCTTCGTGGTGCGGCGGGGAGGGGAAGTCCGCGGCTACGTCGACCGTTGTCCCCACGCCGGGATGCCGCTGGCCCAGCAGCTCGACCAGTACCTGACGCCGGACGGGGCGCTGATCGCCTGCTCCTGGCACGGCGCCCTGTTCGAGCCCCTCACCGGCGCCTGCGTCGGCGGACCGTGCATGGGCGCCCGGCTGACGCCTTGGCCGGTGAGGGTGGTGGAGGGGTGGGTGGAGACTGCCGCAGGCGATTTGAGTGGGGGAGACGCAGGCTCGGGAGCGAAGGCTGTGCCTTAGGGCGGCATTCAGCCTTGGGCGCTCCTATTTGTCCGGCTCCGCCGTTCGGCGCCTTTTCCACATCGTACGTCAGCACTCATGCCGCGCCCTGACCGCCGCCAGTTCCTCAGCGCCGCCGCCGGCCTGGCTTCCGCCGGGCTCCTCCCCGCCTGGGCAAGAAGCGCGGGCGCCAAGGAGCCCGCCGCGCCGGTTCTGAGGGGGCCGGATGTGGCCCTGACGGTCGGTCACGCCCACTGGTCGGTGGACGGCCGCGCCGGCCACGCGGTGGCGATCAACGGGACCGTCCCGGCGCCGCTGATCCGGCTGAAGGAGGGGCAGGACGTGCGCCTTTCGGTCAGAAACCGGCTGGGGGAGGACACTTCCATCCACTGGCACGGGCTGCTCGTGCCGTTCCAGATGGACGGGGTGCCCGGCGTCAGCTTCCCCGGCATCCGGCCGGGCCAGACCTTCGTCTACGAGTTCCCGGTGATCCAGAGCGGCACCTACTGGTACCACAGCCACTCGGGCCTGCAGGAGCAGGAGGGGCACTACGGGCCGCTCGTCATCGATCCCAAGGGCGCGGGTCCGGTCGGTTACGACCGCGAGCACGTGGTGATGCTGTCGGACTGGAGCTTCATGCACCCGCACCAGATCTTCAGGCGGCTGAAGCAGGAGGGGGGCTTCTTCAACCGGCGGCGGCAGACGGTGGCCGGCCTGCTGCGGGGCGAGGACCAGACGCTGCGCGAGCGGGTCGAGTGGGCCAAGATGGTGATGGACCCCACCGACATCTCCGACGTCACCGGGGCGGCCTATACCTACCTGATCAACGGCCACGGGCCGCGCGACAACTGGACCGGCGTGTTCGCGCCGGGCGAGCGGGTGCTGCTGCGCTTCATCAACGCGGGCGCGCAGACGATCTTCAACGTGCGCATCCCCGAGCTGGAGATGACCGTGGTGGCCGCCGACGGGCAGTACGTGCGCCCGGTCGCGGTGGACGAGTTCCAGATCGGCAACGCCGAGACCTACGACGTGATCGTGCGGCCGAAGGACCGGGCCTACACCCTGGTGGCGGAGGCGGTGGACCGCTCGGGCATGGGGCGCGCGACCCTGGCCCCCCGGCCGGGGATGACGGCTCCGGTCCCGCCGCTGCGCAAGCGGCCGCTGGCGACCATGCGGGACATGGGCATGGATATGAGCGGCCACGCTGCGTCCCCGCCGAACGCGGCGGGTCACGCGGGCATGGACCATTCAGGCATGAGCCACGCGGCTCCCGAGGCTGCCGCCGTTCCCGGCATGGCGCCGCCGCTGCCGCGGGGCTCGGACGTGATGGGCGAGATGGATGGGATGGACATGTCCATGCTCAACCCCGCCAACGCCCCGCAGGTGAAGATGGGGCCGGGCGTGCAGATGATCGCGCCCATGCCGGTGGACCGCACAGGTGAGCCGGGGCAGGGGCTGGAGAGCGTCGGGCACAGAGTGCTGGTCTACAGGGACCTCGTCGCTCTTCATCCTAACCCCGACCCGAGGGCGCCGACGCGCAAGCTGGAGATCCGGCTGACCGGGAACATGGAGCGGTTCATCTGGGGCTTCGACGGGCGCAAGTTCAGCGACAAGCCGGCGCCCTACAGCTTGCGCAAGGGCGAGCGCGTGCGGGTCACCCTGGTCAACGACACCATGATGACCCACCCGATCCACCTGCACGGCCACTATTTCGAGCTGGCGCACAGGGACGGGGCCGACAAGCCGCGCAAGCACACGGTCAACGTGCTGCCGGGGGGCAAGGTGAGCTTCGACGTCACCGCCGAGCCCGGCGACTGGGCCTTCCACTGCCACATGATGTACCACATGCACGCGGGCATGTTTCAGGTGTTCGCCGTGCGGCCCTTCGAGGGAGAGGCGGCGTGATCGGCCGCGTCCTGGCCGTGCTGGCGCCGCTGGCGCTGGCGCTGCCCACTCATGCCCAGCACGGCCATGGCGCGCCGCAGCCCGCGCCCGACCCGCATGCGGGGCACGTCATGCCTGCTCAGCCGCCTGTCCGGGCGCCCACGGCGGACCCTCACGCCGGCCACCACGGAACGCAGATCCCCCCGCCCAGTGCTGAAATCCCGGACACGCCGCCTCCGCCGCCGCCGGCCGACCGTGCGGCGGATCGCTTCTTTGATCAGGCCGAAATGGACAGGGCTGTCGCCCAGCTGCGGCGCGAGCACGGGGGGATGGGCGTCTCCAAGGTGATGCTGAACCTGGCCGAGTATCAGGCGGGGGACGGCGGCCGCTACCGCTGGGACGCAGAGGCCTGGTTCGGTGGCGACTACAACCGGCTGGTGCTGAAGAGCGAAGGGGAGGGCGGAGGGGAGCTCGAGAGCGCGGAGGTTCAGGCGCTGTTTTCCCGCGCGGTCAGCCGGTACTTCGACCTGCAGGCGGGGGTCCGCCAGGACTTCGGTCCGTCGCCCCGGCGGACCTATGTGGCGGTGGGGGCGGAGGGGCTGTTCCCCTACTGGTTCGAGGTCGAGGGCGCCCTGTTCCTGTCGCACGAGGGGGAGCTGTTCGCGCGGGCGCAGGGTTCCTACGATCTGCGCCTGACCCAGAGGCTGATCCTGCAGCCGCGCGCGGAGCTGAACTTCGCCGCCCAGGAGACGCCGGAACTGGGCCTGGGCTCGGGGTTGACCAATGCGGAGCTGGGCCTGCGGCTGCGCTACGAGGTTCGGCGGGAGTTCGGACCTTATGTCGGGGTGTCGTGGGACCGGAAGGTGGGCCGGACGGCGGATTTCGCCAGGATCGAAGGTGAAGATCCTAGCGAGCGCAGCATCGTGTTCGGGGTGAGGGCCTGGTTCTGAGGCGTCAGCAACTCGGCGAAGGAGCGCCGTAGCGGGTCACGATGACCCGCGGCGCCTTGCCGGTCAGGCGCAGCACGATCATCCGGTCGTACTCGCAGTCGGACATCGGCTCGACCCGCTCAAACCCGAGCGCCTTGGCGATCGCCGGGATAGTGTTGCTGTGGCCGACCACCAGGACAACGGCCTGGGCGCCCTCCCGGCGGATCTGATCGGCCACCAGCTGGGAGTGCCCCTCGGCGGCGGCGCCAAGGCCCACCTGGCGCGCCGGAACGCCTTGCCCCTTTTCAAGGACGGCCGCGGTCTGGATGGTCCGCTGCAGTGGGCTGGTCAGGATGAGGTCGACACCGGCCCCCTCGAGGCTTTGCGCCAAGGCGCGGGCGCGGGCCACGCCGGCGTCGGTCAGCGGCGGATCGGCCACGGGTTGCGCCGCCTTTTCCGCATGGCGCACCAGGACCACCGTCTGGGCGTGCGCCACCGCGCCGAGGGCGATCCAGGCACAGGCTGTCAGGAGGAAACGGGCCATGCCGTGCAGGGGAATGGCTCCGCGGGTAGGATTCGAACCTACGACCCGCCGGTTAACAGCCGGCTGCTCTACCACTGAGCTACCGCGGAACAGGGGGCTCGGGAGGGGGCGATATACGGTGCGGGGGCGGGCAGGGCAAGCCGAAGGGAAGCCCTGAGGGTGCGCAAAAAAAGAGCCCGGCCGGGGCCGGGCTGAAATCGAGTTGGTGATGGTGGGGTGTCTTCAGGGAAGACACCGTTAACCTGAACGGCGTTGGTTAAGGGCGGGTTAAGAGGCATTGACGATTTGCTGCACCAGGGCGGGGCGAGCCTCCTGCTGGAGCTGCTCGAAGGTGCACTGGCGCGGGGCCTTGTCGGGGCGCCAGCGGAGCAGCTTGGTTCCGTGGCGGAACCTGTGGCCGGTGACGTGGTCGTAGCGGACCTCGACGACCAGTCCGGCGCGCAGCGGCTTCCAGTCGGTGGAGCGCTCGTTGGACCAGCGGCTGGGGCCGCCGGGCGAGTCGCCGGTGAAGCCGGGGGGTTCGACGTGCTCTTCCAGAAGGCGGGTGAGGGCGGGACGTTCGGCGTTGGAGATGGTCGAAGTGAAGCCGACGTGGTGGAGCAGGCCCTGGTCATCGTGCAGGCCCAGTAGGAGGGAGCCGACCTCGCGGCGGTCCTGGAGGTAGCGGAAACCGCCGACGGCGCAGTCGGCGCTGCGCAGGAGCTTGACCTTGAGCATCGCGCGTTCGCCGGGGAGGTAGGGGCCGTCGAGGCGCTTGGCGACGACGCCGTCCAGCGCGCCGCCGGCGCGGGAGAGCCATCCCTGCGCTTCCTCGGGGGAGCGGGTGTGGGGGGTCAGGCGCAGCGAAGGCGCGCGGGGGGCGAGGGCGGCGTAGAGGGTTTCGAGTTCGGTGCGGCGGGTGGTCAGGGGCTCGCCCAGCAGGGTGCGGCCGTCGGGCGCGGCCAGGATGTCGAACAGGATCAGGATGGAAGGGGACTGCGCGGCGAGCTTGCGGATGCGGGAATCGGCGGGGTGGAGGCGCAGCTGCAGGGCGTCGAAGCTTAAGGAGTCGCCGGCGGGGATGGCGAGTTCGCCGTCGAGGACGAAGCGGCCCTGAGGGAGGGCGGCGAGCGCGGCGACCATCTCGGGGAAGTAGCGGCCGAGCGGCTTGCCGGACTTGGCGCGCAGGTCGACCTCGCCGCCGGAGCGGAAGGCCAGGCAGCGGAAGCCGTCCCACTTGGGCTCGAACTGCCAGCCGGGCTCGGCGGGCAGGGCGTCGACCGCCTTGGCCTCCATCGGGGCGGTGTCAAGCGGGAGAGGGAAGGGGGCGGTCAGGCGGCGAGCCTCCGGGCCAGAGCGGCCGCATGGGGCGAAAAAGCGTTTGGATCGTCCAACTCGCCCGAGCCTCCGGCCTGCGAAATTCCGTCCCAGATCGTCTAATTCATCCGGTGGGCTGGGGTTGCGGCCGCGCGGGAGTTCCAAACCCGGAGAGGTGCTGGGCTTGCCCACGTTCGGCGAACGCGGCTACGGTCACGGCGGCCGGTTCGGCCGACAGGGGGGCTTTCCATGGCTAGCATGAAGAATACTTGCGCGCGGCTGTTGGCTGGGATCGCGGTTGCGGCGGCGTTCGGCGGCGGGGCGGCGCGGGCGCAGAGCTTTCCGGTGCAGATGGCCAAGCACCAGAGCTCCTACTTCAAGGGGGTGGGGCCGGTGGTGCTGCCGACCTACCACGTGACCTTCATCGTCTCGCACCAAGCCACGGCGGTGGGCGGCATCGGCGCGCGGGCGCGGATGACCAAGGTGCTGAGCGGGGTGGACGAGGCGACGCTGCGGCGGCTGACCGACGAGGCGCACGCGGACCTGAAGGCGCAGTTCGCCGCCGCCGGCTATACGGTGGCGGGCGACGAGCAGGCGCGGGCGATGGTGGCGGCGGCCGCGATCCCGGCGCTGCCGGGGAACGTGGAGATGGTCAGCGGCGAGGGCGGGATCACCGTCAACAAGAGCGTGCGCGACGGTTACGTCACCATGGGGCCGAGCTCGGCGCCGGCCTTGGCGCCCTACAAGTACGGGGCGAACTACCTGGGGCAGATCGGGTTCAACAACCGGCTGGCCAAGGGGCAGCCGAAGGACACGCTGGCGGTGCTGCCGCACCTGGTGGTGGACTTCGCCAATATGGAGGCGGGGACGGGCTCGCGCTTCGGGGGCAGGGCGACGGCGACCGTGGGCGGGGACGTGGCGTTCAGCATCCGGGGCGTGGCGTCGAACGTGACGGTGGTGAAGGTGCTGGATCGCGACCGGATGTTCCCGGCCTCGATCCGGCCCGAGCGGGACTATGGCGTGGCCACGCCGTTCGCCACCCAGCAGGCGGGCGGTGCGGCGGTGCGGCCGCTGTCGATCGCGGGCAATTCCGTGACGCGGGGGGACGCGGTGGTGGTGGACCTGCCGGCCTGGGAGAACCTCGTGCGGGCGGCGTACAAGAGCTACAACGCCGCGATCGTGGCGGCGGTGGTCAAGGGACGCGGGTAAGTCGAACGCTGCCTCGCGCAAAGGATTAGCCGGCCGGCTCCAACTGGCCGCAGACGAACGCCTTTTCCCCGGCGTTCAGCAGCGCGGCCAGCACCGGTTCGGCTTCCCGCGGGCTCACCACGAGGATGAGGCCGAGGCCGCAGTTGAAGGTGCGACGCATCTCGGCGTCGGCGACGGCGCCCATGTCACGCAGCCACTCGAACACCGGTGGCAGCGGCCAGGCGGTCCAGTCGAAGCGGGGGGTCAGTCCTGGCGCGATCACCCGGGGCGGGTTCTCGATAAGACCACCGCCGGTGATGTGGGCGCAGGCCTTGATCAGGCCCGCCTTGATCAGCGGCAGCACGGGTTTGATGTAGATGCGGGTGGGGGCGAGCAACGCCTCGGCCAGCGTCGCCTCGGGCGCGAACGGCGCCGGGGTTTCCCAGTCGAGGCCGGAGATCTCCACGATCCGCCGCGCCAGCGAGAAGCCGTTGGAATGCAGTCCGGAGGAGCCCAGCCCGATCAGCAGGTCGCCCGGCCGCTGGCGGCCCAGCCTCGGCAGCACGCCGGAGCGGTCCACCGCACCCACGGCGAAGCCCGCGAGGTCATAGTCGCCGCCGCCGTACATGCCGGGCATTTCCGCCGTCTCGCCGCCGACCAGCGCGCAGCCGGCCTGGCGGCAGCCCTCGGCGATGCCGGCGACCACGCGGCGCGCGGTTTCCACCTCGAGCTTGCCGGTGGCGAAATAGTCCAGGAACATCAACGGCTCCGCGCCCTGGGCAAGCAGGTCGTTGACGCACATCGCGACCAGGTCGACGCCGACGGTGTCGTGGCGGCCGGTGTCGATGGCGATCTTCAGCTTGGTGCCGACGCCGTCGGTGGTGGTGACCAGCAGGGGGTCGTCGTAGCCGGCCGCCTTGAGGTCGAAGAGAGCGCCGAAGCCGCCGAGGGAGGCCTCGGCGCCGGGGCGGCGGGTGCTCCTGGCCAGCGGCTTGATCGCCTCGACCAGCGCATTGCCGGCGTCGATGTCCACGCCCGCGTCGGCGTAGGTGAGGCCCGAGCGCCCGTCGTTCATAAGAAACCGCTTTCCCTACGCCTGAACGCTCGCGGCCCTTGGCCGGGCGGCGGCGGCGGCTATAGCTAGCCCATGACCCCGATCACCGCCACCGCGGACCTCGCCGCCTTTTGCCGACAGCTTTCCAAAGAACCGTTCGTGGCGGTGGACACCGAGTTCATGCGCGAAACCACCTACTGGCCCAGGCTGTGCCTGATCCAGGCGGCGGGGGCGGAGGTTTCCGCCAACATCGACCCCTTGGCTGAAGGGCTCGACCTGTCGTGTTTCCTCGAGGTGCTGGCGGACCCGCAGATCGTCAAAGTGTTCCACGCGGCGCGGCAGGACGTGGAGATATTCAATAACTTAGGCGTGATACCTAAGCCGTTGTTCGACACCCAGGTCGCGGCCATGGCGGCGGGGTTCGGGGAGCAGATCGCCTATGACGCCCTGGTGCGCCAGATGCTGCGCGTCGACATCGACAAGTCTAGCCGGTTCACCGATTGGGCGCGGCGGCCCCTGAGCCAGGCTCAGCTGGAGTACGCGCTGGCGGACGTGACGCACCTGGCGGAGGTCTATCCGCGGCTGCGGGAGCGGCTGGAGAAGGAGGGGCGGCTCGGCTGGGTGACCGACGAGATGGCAGGGCTGACCGATCCGGCCAATTACGACACCGATCCGGCCAACGCCTGGCGGCGGCTGAAGCCGCGCAAGCACACCGCCAAGTACATGGCGGTGCTGAAGGCGGTGGCGGCGTGGCGCGAGCGGATGGCGCAGACGCGGGACCAGCCGCGCGGGCGCATCCTCAAGGACGACGCCATCGACGAGATCGCTACCCAGGCGCCGACGGACGAGGAGGCGCTGAGCCGGCTGCGCGGCGTGCCGCGGGGGTTCGGCAACTCGAAGTTCGCCGAGGGGCTGCTGGCGGCGGTGCGGGAGGCGGTGGCCTCACCGGAGGCGCACGCGGCGCCGGCGCCGAGGCCCGAGCGCCGGCCGCATGTGCAGGCGGCGGGGGCGGTGGTGGAGCTGCTGAAGGTGCTGCTCAAGGCGCGGGCGGAGGAGGCGGGGGTGGCGTCCAAGCTGATCGCCACAGTGGCGGACCTGGAGATGATCGCCGCAGAGGACGAAGCGGAGACGCCGGCGCTGCAGGGATGGCGGCGGGAGGCGTTCGGAGCGGATGCGCTGCGGGTGAAGCGCGGCGAGCTGGCGCTGGTGCTGGACGGCGCGCGGGTGCGGGTGGTGGAGGTGCGCCGGGGGCCGCGCGCGGCGGGTTAGCCGGTCCTGATTTCGAGCTTGCGGTCCAGCAGATTCGCCAGGGTGGCGGCGCGTTTGCCGGCCTGTTCGCCGAGCAGCAGGTCCGCTGCCTCGGGCGCGGCCTCCAGCACCAGCGCGCCGTTGTCCAGGCGCAGGCGGCCCCGGCGGAGCAGGTCGGGGGAGCGGCCGGAGAGGTCGCTGCCCAGGCGGATGGCGGCTCCGAGGACGCGGGCGCGCTCCACCCCTTCCGGGGGCAGGATGCGCTGGATCGTGGCGGGTTCGGGCATGGCGGACTGGCTGGCGTGGCGGGCGAAGGCGGCGACGGCGAGGAAGGCGCGCTCGGGGTGGTCCATGCCTGGGATGGGCGCGCGCAGCGCCTGCTGGAACACGAGCTCGGCGCGGTGGTCGGGGTGCAGGCGGGAGCCGAAGTCCGCCAGGCGGGCGGCGGCGGCGGCCAGAACGGTCTCGCGGCCGGGCGCTAGGACCGGGGGAAGGGCGTCCAGCAGGGGCGACATCCAGCCTTGGAGGGCCGCGCCGAGAGCCTCGGCGTTTTCGGGGCGGCCGGCGAGGCTGGCGCAGCCCTCGACCAGAGGGTCGCGGGCCTGGACGTCCTTGTCCATGGCGTCGAAGAGGAGACCCTCGCGTACGCCGTAGGCGCAGATGGAGATGCGCTTGAGGTGGAGGGCTTCGACAAGAGCGGCCAGGACGGCGGCGGAATAGGGGAGGGATTCCAGGCGCTTCTTTGAAATACCTGGGATGCGTTCGAGGGAGTGCTGCGACTGCCTGGCGATGAAGCGGGCGGTATCGGCGGCATCTCGGGCGCCGAGTTCGTACTGGTGGACGACTTGGAGCGGGTAGTCGGCCATGCGCATGTGGATCAGGGCCAGGTTCCGCCAGGCGCCGCCGACGGCGTAGAAGCTGTCGCAACGGAAGCGATGGCCGACGCCGGCGAGGCGGCGGGCGGCTTCGGCGCGGACGGTGTCGAAGTCGAATGCGCCCTTGTCGGATCGAAGGGCGAAGGGGCCTAGGGGGAGGGTGACGCCCTTGCCGACCTCGCCCTGTTTCAGCCGGACCAGTTCGAGGCTGAAGCCGCCCAAGTCGCCGACGACTCCGTCGGCTCCGGGAATGCCGGCGGCGACGCCGAGGGCGGAGAAGCGGGCCTCTTCCTCGCCGGTGAGGACGCGGACGTCGAAGCCGGTCTCGTCCCTGATGCGGCGGATGAAATCGGGGCCGTCCTTGGCTTCGCGGGCGGCGGCGGTGGCGACGGGGTAGAGCGCGTTCGAGCGGACGCCATCGAGAACGGCGCGGAAACGTCGGAGCGCGGCGAGGGATTCGCGCACGCCTTCGGGGGAAAGCTTGCCGGTGCGCGGAAGGTCGCGGCCGAGGCCCGCCAGCACCTTTTCGTTGTAGGTGGTCCAGATGGCGCGGCCTTCCAACCGGTAGAGCACCAGGCGCACGGAGTTGGAGCCGATGTCGATGACCGCCGCCTCGCGCGCGGCGGCGCTACCCCTGGGCGGCATCGAGGGCGCGGGGGCGGTCCTTGGCGCGCTGGCCACGGCCGGAGAGGCTGGGGTTGGTCATGAAGTAGTCGTGGGCGGAGAAGGCCTTGGCGCCGTCCCAGCCCTCGACGCGGCGGTAGGCGCCGACGGCGTCCAGGAGCCAGCTCTGGGCCTGGTCGCGCAGGTTGGCGACCATGATCTGCTGGAGCACTTGCTGGTGGACGGTGGGGTTCTCGACCAGGACCAGGGTTTCAACGCGGCGATCGAGGTTGCGGGGCATCCAGTCGGCCGACGCGATCAGCACGCGGTTCTTCGGCGAGGGCATGCGCGAGCCGGCGGCGAAGCAGACGATGCGGCTGTGTTCGAGGAAGCGGCCGACGATGCTCTTCACCCGGATGTTCTCGGAGAGGCCCTCGATGCCGGGGCGCAGGCAGCAGATGCCGCGCACCACCAGTTCGACGTGAACGCCGGCCTGGCTGGCGCGGTAGAGGTGGTCGACGATTTCGGGGTCCACGAGCGAGTTCAGCTTGGCCCAAATCCCGGCGGACTTGCCGGCGCGGGCGTTGGCGATCTCCTCGTCGATCCAACCCAGCAGGTCGCGCTTCATGGTGACTGGGGAGAAGGAGACCTTCTCCAGCCTATCCGGCCGGGCGTAGCCGGTGATGAAGTTGAACAGGCGGGCGGAGTCGCGGCCCAGCGCCGGGTCGGTGGTGAACAGGGAGAGGTCGGCGTAAACCTTGGCGGTGACCGGGTGGTAGTTGCCGGTGCCGAAGTGGCAATAGGTCTTCAGCCCCTCGCCTTCGCGGCGGACCACCAGGCTGAGCTTGGCGTGGGTCTTGTACTCGACAAAGCCGAAGACGACGTGCACGCCGGCGCGCTCCATGGCGCGGGCCCAACGCAGGTTGGCCTCCTCGTCGAAACGGGCCTTGATTTCGACCAGGGCGGTGACGCTCTTGCCGTTCTCGGCCGCCTCGATCAGGGCGGCGACGATCGGGCTGTCGTTGGAGGTGCGGTAGAGGGTCTGCTTGATCGCCAGCACGTTGGGATCGCGGGCGGCCTGGCGCAGGAACTGGACCACCACGTCGAAGCTCTCGAACGGGTGGTGGACCAGGATGTCCTTCTCGCGGATCGCGGCGAAGCAGTCGCCGCCGTGATCGCGGATGCGTTCGGGGAAGCGCGGCTCGAAGGGTTTGTACTTCAGCTCGGGAGGGCCGAAGGCGGTCAGCTGCTCGAGCTGGGCCAAGCCCAGCATGCCGTCGACCAGGATGATGTCGTCGGGCTCCGCCTTGAGGCTTTCGACGAGGAAGCCGCGCAGATCGTCGGGCATGGCGGCCTCGATCTTGACCCGCACGACGGAGCCGAGGCGGCGCTGTTTGAGCAGTAGCTCGAATTCGCGGACCAAGTCCTCGGCCTCCTCCTCGATCTCCACGTCGGAGTCGCGGATCAGGCGGAAGGCGCCACGCTCCAGCACCTCGCAGCCGGGGAACAAGTGGTCGAGGAACAGGGCGACCATGGTCTCCAGCGCGATCAGACGCTTGCCGGCGCGGCGGCGGCGGCCGTCTTCGGCACCGGGGATTTCCCAGAAACGGGGGATTTGGGCGGGGAGGGGGACGAGCGCGTAGAGGTCGCGGCGGTCGGCGGCGCGTTTCAGCTTCAGCGCCAGGGTGAAGCCGAGGTTGGGTATGAAGGGGAAGGGGTGCGCCGGGTCGATCGCCAGGGGCGTGAGGACGGGGAACAGCTGCGTGAGGAACACCTCCTGGAGCCGCGCGCGCTCCTCGGCGGGGACGGAGTCGGCGTCGACCAGGTCGAGGCCGGCTTCGTGGACGGTCTCGCGCAGTTCGCGCCAGACCCGCTGCTGCACCGCCATCAGGTCCGAGGCGGAGGCGTTCACTCGGTCGAGCTGTTCGCCGGGAGTGAGGCCGTCGAGGCTGAGCACGCGCACGCCCTCGCGCACCTGGCCGCGCAGGCCCGCGACGCGGACCATGTAGAATTCGTCCAGGTTGCTGGCGGAGATCGAGAGGAAGCGGAGGCGTTCGAGCAGGGGGTGGCGGGGGTTCTGGGTCTCCTCCAGCACCCGCTCGTTGAAGGCCAGCCAAGAGAGTTCGCGGTTGAAGAACCGTTGGGGAGAGGCCAGCAGCGCCTCGTCGAGCGCCAGGCCCTTGGCGCCTACCGGCCTGTCGGCGACCTCGATGGCGGCGGCGTCGGGCATGGCGACTATCTAGAGGTTCGCCCCGGCCTTGTCCGCTTTGCCGGCGCCGAACAGGTCGCCCGTCCGATCCTGCTCCAGGATTTCGCGGGCGAGCGCGCGGGAGATCGGGCGGTCGGCAGCCATCGCCGCTTCGTCCAGCCGCGCCACCACCTCGCGCGCGGCGGGCACGGAGCGCTCGATGCGGCGCAGGAGGTAGGCGAACAGGTCCTCGGGGGGGCGGATGTGACGCTCGCGGAACAGGCGGGCGAGGACGCCCCGCAGCACCTCGTCGTCTGGTTCGTGCAGCTCGGCCACTGGCAGGGCATTCAGGCGGGAGCGGAGGTCGGGGAGATCGGTGGACCAGAGCGCCGGCGTACGGCGGCTGGTGAGCAAGAGGCTGGCGCCGGGCTCGGCGGCCATGTTGATCAGGTGGAACAGGATGTCATCCGGGCAGGCGTCGGCGTCCTCCAGCAGCAGCGGGCGGCCGCGCAGTTCGGCAAGTTCGTCAAGGCTGGGCCCGCACTGGAGCGCGGCGCCTCGCGCCCGCCTGAGCCACGCGTCCGCCAGGTGGCTCTTGCCCGACCCCGCCGGTCCCACGAGCGCGAGGCAGCCGCCGAGCCACGCCGGCCATGCGTCGAGCAGGCGCACTGCCGCCTGGTTGACGCCCGACGTGATGAAATCCTCGCGCCGCCGGCGGGCGGGCGCGTCCAAGCGCAGCCGGAGCTGGCGCGCGGCGGGGGGGCGACTCATCAGGGCCATTTCTAGCGGAACCGGCGGGTCCGGTCGAACAAGGGCATGCGCGGCCGCTCTGCCGTTGTTATGTGGCGGGCTCGTGACAGCGCCCCGGCCCCCCTTCGATGCAGTGATCTTCGATTGCGACGGAGTCCTGGTGGACTCCGAGGTGATCGCCATGCGGGTGGAGTGCGAGGAGCTGGGCAAGCTCGGGCTGCACTATTCGCCGGCGGAGTTCTGCCGGCGGTTCATGGGCCTGACCAACCGTGAGTTCTTTGCCGAGCTGGACAGGGACCGGCGGGCGCGGATGGGGCGGCCCTTGCCGGACAGCTTCGTCACCGCGCGGCGGGCGCGGCTGGAGGCGGCGTTCGAGGATTGCCTGGTGGCGGTGGAGGGTGCGCGCGAGGCGGTGATGGCCGCGCCGGCGCCGGTGGCCGTGGCCAGTTCATCGGGGCAGAAGGGCCTTGAGGTGAAGCTCGGCCTCGCCGGTCTGCGCGACCTGTTCGACCCTCACATCTACGGCGGTGACCGCGTCCCGCGCGGCAAGCCTGACCCCGACCTGTTCCTTCTCACGGCGCGGGAACTCGGGGCCCCGCCCGCCCGCTGCCTGGTGGTCGAGGACAGCCTGAACGGCATCGCGGCGGGACTGGCCGCGGGAATGACCGTGTGGGGCTTCACCGGCGGCGGGCATGCCGACGTGGCTTTCGCCCAGGTGCAGCTGGCGCGCGGCGCGCAGGCCAGCTTCGGTCATTGGGACGAGGTGCGCGCGGAGTTCGAAACCTGGACGACCGCTGAGCGGTTGGCCGTCTGATCCCATCAACGACGAGGAGAGCCCGCGTGGCCGACGATTCCGAGAACACCCTGATCATGACGCTGGACACCGGTCTGGTGACCATCCGCCTGCGGCCGGACCTGGCGCCCAACCACGTGGCGCGGATCAAGGAGCTGGCGCGAGAGGGCTTCTACGACCAGGTGGTGTTCCACCGGGTGATCGACGGCTTCATGGCCCAGGGCGGCGACCCCACCGGCACCGGCACGGGCGCCTCGGACAAGCCGAACCTGAAGGCCGAGTTCACCGACGCCCGCCACGCGCGCGGCGTCTGCTCGATGGCGCGGGCGTCGAACCCGAACTCGGCCAACAGCCAGTTCTTCATCTGCCTCGACGAGGCGGGCTTCCTCGATCGGCAGTACACCGTCTGGGGCGAGGTGGTCGACGGCATGGAGAACGTCGACGCCCTGCCCAAGGGCGAACCGCCGCGCAACCCCGGCCGGATCGTCAGCATGAGGGTGGCGGCGGACGGCGAGGGCGCCGCGGCCTAGCGGTTTGCCGGGCGCGCCATATCCGCCACGACAGGAAAGTGATCGGACCCAAGGCGGGGGCCGCGGCGGATGTCGACCGTGCGCCAGTTCCCGCCCGCGTAGAGGTGGTCGATCGGCAGGATGGGGAAGGGCGGGGTGATCGGGTGGCGCGAGACCGGCTGCGCGGGCCAACTGGACAGGGCGCGGGTCCGGCGCTCAAGACCGAACAGCCGGTCCTGGCGGCGCATGACGTATGACCAGGGCGCGGTGTTGAAGTCGCCCGCGACGATGGTCGTGCGGCGGTCGAAGCGGGCGATCAGTTCGGCGACGCGGCGGCGCTGCCGGGCCTGCTCCCAGCCGTTGGTGGGCCAGGTGAAGTGGGCGCCGATCACGGTGAAAGGGCCGCTGGGCGCCTGCACCACAGCCCAGGCGTAGGGCGGCGAGGCGCCGCTCGCAGATACCGGCCAGCGCGAGAGGATGGCGGCGTTGCAGTCGTGGTCGCCCTGGCAGTCGATGCCATAGGGATAACCAGCCCGCAGGCGCGCGATGATCCCGGCGGCCGCGCGCTCAGGCTCCGGCAGGACCAGCACATCCGCGCCGCTGCCGAGCAGCCAAGCGGCGGTGCGCTCCGGCTCGGGATTGCGAATCCAAAGGTTGAAGCTGACGACGCGAATGCGCTGTTCGTTGGCTTGGGCGCGGGCGGACGGGCGAGCCGCCGCGACTAGCTCAGGCGTCATCAGACCCGCACTGGCCGCCACGCCCGCGAGCGCGACCGCCAGCACCAGCCTGCGCGGCTGAAGGCGAAGCACCGGGATCAGCACGAGCCCGGCCAGGCAGAGCGCCAGCCAGACCGGCGCGAAGTGGGTCAGGAGGTCGAACCGGTTCTTCCAGAAACCCAGCAGGCTCAGCAGGGACAAAGTCGCGGCGAGCAGTAGCGCCAGTTCCAGGCTGGCGCGGACGAAGGCGGCGAGGAATCGCATCGCTCCCGTTATGGCGAAGGCGGGCGGGGCTGTCTGTCTTGACCGCGTCCGGCGCCCGTGCGCTACGCGCCGCCGATGCGTCTGTCCGACTTCGATTTCGAGCTGCCGCAGGAGCGGATCGCGCTCAGGCCAGCCGAGCCACGCGATTCCGCGCGCCTGCTGCACGTGCCGGTGAACGGCGAATTCTCGGACTTGGCTGTGCGCGACCTGCCGCGGCGGCTGCGGGCAGGCGACGCCCTGGTGCTGAACGACACCAAGGTGCTGCCGGCGCGGCTGGCTGGGGTGCGGGTGCGGGGGGAGTCAGCCGTGGCGGTCGAAGCAACCCTGCACCGGCGGCTCGGGCCGCACCGGTGGAGCGCGTTCATGAAACCGGGGAAACGGCTGCGAGAGGGGGACCGGGTGCGCTTCGGTGAGCGCGAGGATCGCGCCTGCTTCCTCGGCGCGCTGGACGCGACGGTGGAGGCGAAGGGCGAGGACGGTGAGGTGGCCTTGGCCTTTGACCTGTCGGGGCCGGACCTGGAGGCGGCGATCGCCGAGCGGGGGGCGATGCCGCTGCCGCCCTACATCGCCGCGCGCCGGGCGGAGGACGAGCGCGACCGGGCGGACTATCAGACCGTTTATGCGCGGCTGCAGGGATCGGTGGCCGCGCCGACCGCGGGGTTGCACTTCACGCCCGAGTTGCTGGCGGCGGTGGAGGCGGCGGGGGTCTCCATCCACTTCGTCACCCTGCATGTAGGCGCGGGCACCTTCCTGCCGGTGAAGGCGGAGGAGCTGGCCGAGCATCGGATGCACCCCGAATTTGGCGAGGTGTCGCCTCAGACGGCGGAGGCGCTGAACCGCGCGCGGCGGGAGGGCGGCCGCATCGCCTGCGTCGGCACCACCTCGCTGCGGCTGCTGGAGAGCGCGGCGGGCGAGGACGAGGAAATCCGGCCGTTCGCGGCGGAGACCTCGATCTTCATCACGCCGGGCTACCGCTTCCGCACGGCCGACCTGCTGCTGACCAACTTCCACCTGCCCAAGTCCACACTCTTCATGCTGGTCGGCGCCTTTTCCGGCCTGGAGAGGATGCGTGCCGCCTACGCGCACGCGGTGGCGGAGGGGTACCGGTTCTACTCTTACGGCGACGCGTGCCTTCTGGAGCGGGCGGCGTGAGCTTCCACTTCAAACTCGCAGCCACGGATGGCGCGGCGCGGACGGGGGTGCTGTCCACGCCGCGCGGGGATGTCCGCACGCCGGCGTTCATGCCGGTAGGGACGGCGGGAACGGTGAAGGCGCTTACGGTGGAGCAGGTGCGTCAGGCGGGCGCCGACGTCATCCTCGGCAACACCTACCACCTGATGCTGCGGCCGGGGGGGGAGCGGGTGGCGCGGTTAGGCGGGCTGCACCGGTTCATGGGCTGGGAGGGGCCGATCCTGACCGACTCCGGCGGGTTCCAGGTGATGTCGCTGGCGAAGATCGCCAAGGTGGCGGAGGAGGGGGTGACGTTCGCCAGCCATATCGACGGCTCCCGGCACGAGCTGTCGCCGGAGCGGTCGATCGAGATCCAGGCGGACCTGCTCGGCGCCGACATCGTGATGCAACTGGACGAGTGCGTCAGCTGGCCTGTGGAGGAGGGGCGGGCGCGGGCGGCGATGGAGCTGTCGGCGCGCTGGGCCGCCCGCTGCAAGGCGGTGTTCGGCGCGCGCGAGCGGCAGGCGCTGTTCGGCATCCAGCAGGGCTCGACCTTCGAGGCGCTCAGGCGCGAGTCGGCCGAGCGGCTGCTGGAGATCGGCTTCGACGGCTACGCGATCGGCGGCCTGGCGGTGGGGGAGGGGCACGGCGCGATGGCCGAGGTGCTGGAGTACGCCCCGGCGATGTTCCCGGCCGAACGGCCGCGCTACCTGATGGGCGTGGGCAAGCCGCTCGACATCGTCGAGGCGGTGGCGCGCGGCGTCGATATGTTCGATTGCGTGCTGCCGACCCGCTCGGGCCGGCATGGCCAAGCCTGGACCTGGGAGGGTTCCATCAACCTGAAGAATGCCTGTTTCGCCGAGGACGACGCGCCGCTGGACGAAACCAGCGCATGCCCCGCCAGCCGCGATTATTCAAAGGCTTACCTGCATCATCTGGTGAAGTCGGGCGAGATCCTGGGCCAGGTGCTGCTGTCCTTGCACAACGTCGCCTTCTTCCAGGCGCTGATGGCCGAGATGCGTGTGGCGGTTGCGGAGGGGCGCTTCGCCGCCTTCCGCCGCGGCTTCGTCGCCCGCCATGCCTCCGCCGAGGCGGCGGCTTGACCGCGCTCAGGCGGCCCCTATGGTCCACCCGCCTCAAGGGCCGGTAGCTCAGTGGTAGAGCATTCGACTTTTAATCGAATGGTCCTGGGTTCGAACCCCAGCCGGCCCACCAGCACCTCGTCCGAGGACGGCCACGAAGGTCCAGCTTCTGAACGTAAACTCCTAGGTCGGCAGGAGTTCTTGTCCGTGGGGATCCCACGGGTTCCCGTTGCAGCCGGAGTCGTCTGGCGGCATAAATGACGGTATCCTGAGTTCGAGTCCCATCGATACCGTCACCCGTGCTCACCGCCCTTGCCGTCCGGATCGCCCGAGGATTTCTCGGCCCATAAGGCAATCCTGCAGATCGCCGCCATCCTGCTGGGCCCGACCGCCACTGGTCTGGCGGTGATCAAGACGACGCTGGATGCGTTGAAGAGTCTCTCTTCAGGCGACTGGATCACAATATTCAACCGGGAGAGCGAGGGCTCTCGTGCGGGCCGCTTCCAGATCACTCTCGCCGAGCCGGATGCGGCTCAGGGCTTTCTCGTGGCGCTCATGGCGTTCGAGTTGAACGCGACTGCCGAGGTGACTCAGGTTCTCTTTTTCAAGTCCAGGTCGAACGCCGTTACGTTGCGGCACATGTCCGGCCGGATCAGCGTCAATACGAAGGTGCTAGACCGGGTCCGCAGCATCATCGCCGACAAGGTCGCGGGGCATGTGGCCGAAAACGTCGCCGCTCTGCCCATCTGACCCAGGCGGGGCGAGTGGCAGCTCCGCGCGCTCTGGCAAAGGCACCTGCGCCCTAGCCGTTCGCGATATCGCCGTTGATCGTGTTCTCGAGATCGTCGACCAACCGGGTCAGGGCGTCGCCGTATCGCTCGCGTGCGTCGGCTGAACCGTGAGCAAATAGGCCTGTCTGCAGGGCCAGCTTGGGAGCCGCCTGTCCAATCTTGGCCAGCACTTCGACGCCCGGCAAGGCCGTGCCTTCCTGGTTCAGAAGATGGACGTACCCCTTCACGGCTCCGGTCCCGACCTCCTGCACGACCGTAGTCGCCGCGCGCCAATGCGTCACGTCTTGGACGGACCCTACCGCTCGACCGTGCACCTGGACGAAACGGCCGATGGCCGCGCGCGAGTCTTTAAGCGCGGCGTCCAGATCCTCGCGCGTGTCGATTGGAAGGCTCGTGGCGGTGGAGGCCATCAATGTCTGCAAAGCTCCGTTCGCGTAGAGAAGGCGGTGCTGCGGATCGCTGACGGCCACAAGATCGGCCCGCTCCAGCAGGCGTTCTGCGAGAGACTTCAGACGGCCCGACAGTCGCCCCGCCGTCTCCCGCGAGGCCGGGCTCGCCTTCTCGTCCTTGATCACCGATTGAAGGTGATCGACCTGGTTGAGGAGATCCTGAGCGTGCTCCTCGATCGACCTCGTCGTCCGCTCTGTTGCAAAGGCGTCGGCGGGCGGCACGTCAGCTTGTGGAGGCTGGGTCGCCCCGAACGTAGCGGTCGGCGCCATTGGATCCGCAGAACCGGCTATCTGCATAACCGCGGCGACGACGCTTTGCGAGAGCACGTCACCGGAGGAACGCGCGGTGACGCTTTCCCCGGCGTCGCCCAGCGCGGACCGGAGTCGCTGCAGGTCGGCCGTCACGCGGGAAATAGGCGCGCCCGTCATCCGGCTCACCCGGGCGGGCGACAGGTCGGCCAAGATTGATCGAATCGATTCGCCCTCGTCGGCCATCGGAGTCAGCGCGCCAACGGCCCTCGCGTCGTGGTCGGGCCGGTTCAGGACGCGTACCGCCGCGCCGACAAGACCCGCCTCGGACACGGCCTGCGCAGCATCAAGACGCGCGCTGGTCGATGGCGGGTTCAAGGGGAAGATCGGGGCTTTGGCCGAGAAGCTCTGCTGTAGAACGGCGGTGTTCGCTGACGTCTCCCAGGCAGGTGCCGCCGTCAGTTCGCCGAATGTGGCTTCGTCGAGGTCCCGCCAGCTGGTCCAGGGCGTGTCGCCCAGAAGGAAATCGGAGATCCGGTCCGTCAGACTGCCGGCCGCGAAAGTTCCGGCGTGGCGTGACGCCCGGCGCTGCAGCCGGCGCAGACCCGCACGGAGCATGGGGGGGGCGTTCACCGGGTGAACGTTGCCCGAGGTGAGGGCGAGCACGTCGGGATGGTCGCCCAGCTGTCTCCTCAGCTCGCCGAGCAGCGACGCCATCGTGATCGGACGCTCGGCGGGGACCGCCTCAGCGACCGGCTCGGCCGTGTCCATCGCCTGATCTGCATCGATCTGGGCGAGGCAATAGGCCGCCACCAGACCCAGCCATGGTTCCGAATGGCGGCGGCGAAGCAATCGGACGATTCGGTGATTGCCACCCAGCAGCGGGGCGGGGTTGTCCTGCCCGAGCGCCGTCAGAAGGGCCGCGGCCGCGATGGTCTCGTCACTGCCGGGCCTGAAGCCCTCCTTCGGGTCAGAGATGTTGAACATCCAGCTTTGCAGGAGGGCGTCGGCGCGATCGTCCAGGAACACCTGACCCTGCCAGCCAGCGCTAAGGTGCAACGCCTGATTTCGCGCCGGTCGGTCCGGTCCCGGGGTCTCGCGGAGCACATAGTCGCCGGGGTCGAGCGCGAGGTGGATCGACGCGTAGCCCGCATTATCGGAGCGGGCCGCCGCTTCGGCGAACGCGGCGATATCGGAACCATCCGCATTTCGAAGCGACAGCGCCCTGAGCTGGCCTTGAAGCCGCTGCTCCGGCTCGAAAAAAATGAAGAGCTGGGCGCCGCCGGCCCCGACCGTACCCGAAGGCGGCCGCCGGCTTTCTTTCCGCGCCGCCTGAGAGAGCGCCCGCGACGTTCCGGCGTCCACCGAGGGCAGGCTGCATTGGATCTTCAGAAGGTTCCAGGCGGCCTTCGAGACCAATGTCTCCGAACCGGATTCGACTGCAACCCAGACCGCTTCCGAGATTCCCGAGAGGGTGGCCTGGATCTGATAGAGGCCTGGCGGCAGAACGGCCTGCAGGCGCGACTGTCCAAAGAGCCGGCGTTCGACGATCAGCGCCTGGCTCCGGGATACAAGGTCGTTGTCCTTCAGCTCGACGACGGCGGTCCAATGCGGCGGTTCGATGACCAGGCGGCCTTCTTCGTGAAGGCCGAAAGCGCGCTTCGGATTGAAGGTGAAGAGGTCGGAGGAGCGCTTCGGCTCGGAGGCTGACGTGTCAGGGGAGCGGGACATCGTAAGCTCCGTTCACGGACAGGAGTGGATCCACAACGTAGAATTGACCGGAACTTACAATCTCAAGTTTGTAGCGGGAGTTCGCCGGCAGGGTGAGCACCCAGTCGCTGCCCGATGCCGGTCGGCTATGAAGAATTCCCGGCTCCGATCCCCGTTTGATCACGAGGGCGCTCGTCTGCGTCTTCTGACCGGGACTGATCGTCAAGGTGAAGCTCGGAAGCTGCTCGGGGGCCAGCTTCCGAAAAATAATCGCAGGATTGGCCGGGCGCGGCGGGTCGGCTTGCTGATCGACGACCGCCTTATCTGCAAGGGCGGAGACGCGCGGCACGACGTACTCCGCCAATGTCGCGCTGGTTATGTTGCCGCTCGGATCGACCGCTCCCGGCGCGCCCTGCAAGGCCTCGATGAGCGCCTGGGTGAGCAGACCGCGGCGGCGCGACACGGCTTCGTCGAAGGGCTCGTGAGCCAGTCCCTTGTAGACGGATGCCAGGACGACGAAGTCGTTCACTGCGGCTCCGCTTCCGACATCGTTCTCGAACTCGGGCCTGTAAGGCCTGGCGGTCTTCGCCTCACGACAGCAGTCGAGAACGAAGACCGCTTCGTCGAACAGCGCCTTGTCGTGCAGGAGCTGGAGGCACGGGCGTAGGCCGATATTGTACCAGCTTCGGTCCGCGGCGTTGGCCATCAGCATCGCGACCTCGTCGAACTCCGGTCCGATCCCGTGACCGGCGAAGTAGAAGTAGAGACGGGCGCCCACGCGCTTGTTCTCGGACGCGCCGAAATCCCGCAGCGCGATCTCGACATCCTCCCGGGCCGGACGCGCGCGGATGCGATCCACCGCGGGCGTCTCGGGCGACAGGATCAGTCGGACATTCTCCTCCGGCAGCCCTCCGCCATCCGGATCCAACAGCCATTCGGCGAAAGTGGTGGCGTCCGTCTTGGCGGCCTGCAGCGGCTTGAGGCCGACGTAGGCGTCGATGCCGACGACGATCGCGTAGTGGTCCGCGTTCATGATGACGGCCCTGCGAGCGGTCGTGCGTCGCCGAGCCGGACCTCGTAGCAGGGGAGAAGGCGCCGAGGCTCGACGGGGACGCGCTCCTGACTAAACAGTCGCTGTCGACCCGCGCCACCGAGCCCGTCCACACGTCCTCTGAGCGCATAGGGGCCGCGCTGCAGATCGCTTTCCGGCACGTCGAGAGTGAAGCTTACCCGGGTCTCCCGCCTGCCCTTGTGCGACGCGGGTCTGCTGAAGCTGGCCGTCCGGCTCTCCGCGACGCGCGTCGCGGCCGCGTCCAGGCGGCTGACATCCTCCAGCAGGACCAGCCCGTCGGCCGCCCTCAGCGCCGGCGCGTCCCGTCCGATCACAAGCACGCCCGTCAGCGTGAGCGAACGGTCCATGTCACGCCTGCGCCGCGACCGCCGTCCAGTCGAGATCGGGGTAGAGGAGTCGAACGCCCTGGACGTCCCCAGCGCTGAGGCCGTTCCGCTGTCCGATCGATTGACCGCCCTTCGCGACGATGGTGGGCTCGCCATTCTTTGAGAACGCCAGCGGCGGATAGTGCATGATCGAGCCGAAGTCATAGGAGCCGAGGTCGGTCCCGTCGAGTATATGCTGGTCGAAGTTATGAAGGTGCTCTTCGGCTATGTTCTCCGACCGCACCTCGATGTGGTCGTCGCGATCGGCGCGGCTCTGCTCGTGCCAGAGGCCGAGCAGATGGCCGATCTCATGGATCACCGATCCCAGCGGACAGCCGCGTCCGACCGAAAGCTGCTGCCGTCCACCGACCTTGCCGACGTAGGACCAGCAGCCCTCGAGCTGTTCGAAGGAGACGAAGTCGGGCTCGGCGGCACGCCTGACGAAACGAATGGGGGTCTGGGCCTCCCAGTGCGCGATGGCCGCGGACACGAGCGTCGTGTTAGCCCCATTCAGCTCGTACGGGACCTGGCCCCCGGGCCAGAGGTCGCCTGTGGTGCCTATGCTCCTGCCCTTGTTCCGCACCTCGACGGCCGGGCCGAGCGCGATATCGCCTTCGTAGATCGCCAGGCCGCCGATGTCGCTGAAGCACACCTTCGGATAGCGGTCTTCCCTCGGGCTGTGCCTCAGCGGCCCTTTCTTCTTCTGGTGAATCGTCGTCTGCTCCAGCGGACCCCCGTGGCGAAACATGCCGGGCGGAAGGTCTGCGGCGTCGTTCGACCAATCTGGTTCAGACATGACGAAGCTCCCCGGGAGAGCGCCGAAAGATCCAACAGCCGGCTGCCGACGGACCGATGACGACCTCGCACAGCAAGCTTCCTCCTCCCGTTCGCGACGGTCAATGCTTGATTCGCGCGCAGGCGGGTGCAAGCTGCAAAGTAGAGTAAGTAAGGAGTCCCTAGGCTTCCGCTCGAATCGTCGGGCGCTGTAGCCTTCGTGGGGAGGGCCGGAGAGAGCGGATGGCTAACTGCGAGACATTACTTGCCGAATGGTCCGCCTTCGGACCACCTGTCGACCCTGACGAGCAGGCCCAGTTCTCGATGGTGCGCCGCCGGGATATCGATGACGGCGCCTTCGGCGTCGCTATGTCCGAAGCTCTGGGCAACCGGCCTCACGCGCTTCTACCGGCCTTTCAGGGGGCCTTCCACGACGCCGACGGCGAACGGTTCCTGATCCTGACGCTTCCACAATTGACGGCCGCCAACACCGAGCGTCTCGCCTTCGAGACCGCGCGTTGTATGATGCGGGTGCTGCCCGCAGAGTCGGTCCGTCCCATCTTGATCGACTCCCTGGTCGGCGAGGCAGTCATTAGCCGCCCGCGGCCGGGCGCCGCGGGCGAAGCAATTCTGCCAAGCTGCAACACCGAGGACCTCGGCCCCGGGGCCCGGGGCTGGGCACCGTTCGGTCTGGGCGTCCGCGAAGCTTGGAAGCACAATCGCGGCGCCGGCGCCACGATCGCCTCGATCGACACGGGCTACAGCGGCCATCGGCAACTTGACGGCGTGATCAGCCGCTCGAAAACGCAGCTTAATCTGGTCGAGAACGACGGCAATGCCACCGATCGCTTTTCCACCAACGCGCGGATGAGCAATCCGGGGCACGGTACGCTGGTCATGAGCGTCGTCGCGAGCCGGGGGACCGTCGACGCCGACGCTGGCACTGGCGGCGACGACGACGTCACCGGCACGGCGCCGGACGCCGAGATTCTGCCCATCCGCGCCATCCGCTCGGTGGTCGACATCCGTCAGTCTCGCATACCGGCGGCGATCGAGCATGCGGTGACGCAGGGGTGCGACGTCATCGTGATGGCGCTTGGAAGCCCCTTCGCCATCGAACCGGTCGAGGCGGCCCTGCGGCGTGCCGCCGCCGCCGGGGTCGTCACGGTTTGCGCGGCAGGCAACTGTTTCGGCCCGGTGGTCTTCCCGGCCAAGATGGCGCCGCTCGGACTGGCGACGGCGGTGGCCGCCGTAGATTACGCCCTCCAGCCCTGGGAGAAAACATCCAAGGGCGGCGAGGTGACGATCAGCGCCTTCGGCGAGGCCGTCTGGGGCGCGAAGAAGCGCGCAGCCACCGATTCGGACACGGGGGTGAAGGCGCAGCAGGGGACAACGCTCGCAACCTCGCTGACCGCCGGGGTGGCGGCGCTGTGGGTCGTGCGCCACGGGGGCCGCGATGCGCTGCGGGCGCATGCCAGAGCGCGGGGAACGACCGTGCAGAAGCTGTTCAATGAGTGCGTCCAGAAAAGCGCGCACCGGCCATCGGGTTGGCCGCGGGGCATGGGGGCGGGACTTCTTAACGCTGCGGCCTTGCTGGACTTCCCGCTTCCCACGACCTCGGTGCCTGCCGACGTCCCGCTCGCGACCGACCATGTGACGCCGCTGAAGCGGTTCCTGCCCGCGACGGTCGGCGAGGCCGACGCGCTTGGCGGCTTGGAAGCCGGCGGGCTGGACGAAGCCTGGGCGGCCGAGGCGCTCTGGCGGTTCTACCAGGCGAGCGCACGCCGCCGCGCCGAGTCGGCGGGGGTGAAGTGGCCCCCGGCCGATCCCTCCGGACCGACCGGGCGGAGCCCGTCCTCAAGCCTTCGCGACGCCCTGAGGGACCGTCCACACCTCCGGGCACTGGTGCTTTGACGACCACCGGTCAGCCGGGCCTTAGAGCGGACGCGTCATCCGCAGCGTAAGCGACTGACTGTTGTTGCCGTACTTTGCCGGCAGATCGTTCGCGAAAGCGAAGAGCCGCCCCCCTTCCGCGAAAGTGTGAGTGCTGCGCCGGCCGATGAGAAACCGCCGACGTAGATCGCGATCAAACGCGCCCATGAGCGCGAACCACCTACATTCCGGCGCGCGCCGGAACGGCTCGAACAGACGGAGGACAAGGCGACTGTAGCCATCGGCGTCCGTATCGACGAACCAGTCCCGCCAGGTACCTTCCGCTTCGAAGGCGATGGTCTCGCCCGGCCGGATAACGACACCAAGGTCGTTCCAAGGCTCCGCCGCCCGAACCCTGACGTCATGCATCGCTACACCCCTCTAAAACCGCATCGCCGTTGCGACCGTCGGAGCCGCAGCGCCGAATGACGACCGGGTTGCACCGTCCCACCCGCTCAGGTGTCAGCCCTCCGGCATATCTGCGACGCGGACGTACAACGGGGAAAGCGGTCGACCCGCGATGGACGGTCGCAGCCTCAGCGTCGTGTCGTCAAGCGGCTCCCCGGCGTCCGCCTCCGCGCAGATGCTGAAGGCGGCGAGCACACCCACCCGCCGGTCCGCCAAAGTCGGTGACAGCCGTTCCACGGCGGCCTTGAACGGCAAGGGCTCGCCTTCCACCGTCCAAGCCAGCGTCAGCGCCGCCGCCGCGTCCTCGACGGCCCACTCGGGAGCGGCGGTCGCAACCGGCCCGTCGAGTTCGAGCCCGGGCAGCACCGTCAGGACCTCCAACCGGCCCCCGACGCGGGTGCGACCGTCGTGGCTCGATCGCTTGAGGCTCTCCCGCGTGACAAACCGGATGGGGAGGGTCCGGACATGCTCGCGGATCGCGCTTCCCACCGCCGCGGTGAGGTCCGGCCCCCACTCGTCCTCGTTCCCCAGGCGGAGCTCAGGCCGAGGCCCTTCCAGCAGCAGCGCGAGCAGCAGGGCTCCAGCCTGCGCGACGCCACGATCCTCATCAAGCACGAGGCGCGTGGCCGTCGCCGGTATGTTGTTCAGCGCCACGGCTAGGTTGCCGTCAACGGCCTCCTCGTCCCGACGACCCCGGGCGAGGAGCGACCAGAGATGCCGATAGAGGTCGTAGACGCCGTCGCGTCGCCCGTCGGGGTCACCCAAGACCTTGGCCCAAGCCGTCTGCATGGCATCCAGGTAATCACTTAGAGGCGTTGACGGATCGTCACCCGGACCCGTCGTCGCCGTACGCGTGTTTCGAATGGCGCCAGGGAACGGCGCGGTTGGCGGCACGGGCCTTCTGACAGCGTCGCGAACCTCGACCCAGCCCTGTTTTGAGCCTGGCACGGCCCCCTTGATCATGATCAGGCCGCGTTCGGCGTCGACGCGGAACACAGTCAGGTTCTGGGTGGTGACGGTCTCGACCCCCAAGTGGCCGGCCATCTTCTTTCCCTTGAACACTTTGCCGGGGTCCTGACGCTGGCCGGTGGAGCCGTGGGCCCGGTGGGATACCGACACCCCATGGGTGGCGCGCATGCCGCCGAAGTTCCAGCGCTTCATCGCGCCTGCCATCCCTTTGCCGATGCTGACCCCGCGAACGTCCACAAGCTGGCCTGGGACGAAATGGTCGGCGCTCAGGACAGAACCGATCTCGAGAAGCGCGTCCTCCGGGACCCGGAACTCGCGGCGGACCGCCTTCACGTCCACCAGGGCCTCAGCGAACTCGGCACGTTGGGGCCGGGCGACGTTCTTGGGGGCCTTCACGCCCGCCCCGAGTTGCAGGGCGGTGTAGCCGTCGCGTCTCTGGGTCCTGTGCCCGACGACTTGGCAGCCATCCAGAGCTAGCACGGTCACGGGGACGTGCGCGCCTTCGCCGTCGAAGAACCGGGTCATGCCAAGCTTGCGTGTGAGAAGCCCGGTCCGCGTTCCCGCTCTCCGCTCCCGCGCTTCACGCGATGACGACATCGGGTCGCCCTTTTAGCACGAACAACAGGTGGGCGGGGTTGAGGGTCTCCGTCAAGCCGCGCCGGATGGCGTGAAGATAGGCGTCGGCCACCGTCCGATCAGATCGAAAGGCCGCCTCGTAGAAGCGGCGCGCCGTTTCTTCAGCGGTGCTGTCGCACACAGCCCCCATGGTTCCGACCAGGGCTTCGGGCCGCAGACCGGAGAGTGCGGAGGCTGCGTCCCGGCCGGGTATGGGATGATCCAGGGCCGAACCACAGAGGTTGAGGAAGAGAAAGCTGCTCCCGGCACCGCTGGCCGCGTCCAGAGTGCGGCGGCCGTGCCTGACCAACGCCTGGCGCAGGCTGCCGGCGGCGACCGCCCGCTTGCGCCGGACTGTCAGGGTGTATTTCCCGTTGCCGGAACCCTTGCTCCCGCTGCCGCCGTGGCAGGCAAAGTGGGTCAGTAGTCGAGCGTGCAGCGTGAGGTAGGCGACGAGCTCCGCTTCGTCCTCAAGCCCTGGCCCCGCCTCGTCCTCCCCTTCGCCGTCCAGGGGAATGTCATGCAACGGCTCGAAACCGGCGCCACCGTGCCCGGCGAGCAGCCGTCGCTCGGTCTTGCGTTGAACCGACGCCAGCGAGGGATCGTCGACGAAGCCGTACCGCTTGCCCCGGCCGTCCAGGAAGACGTTGATCGCGGCGTCTTCGGGCGCGAGTGCGGTGTCGCGGCCGTCGAGTGGCCAGACAAGGGGAAAGCGATAACCCAGCAGGCCGGAGGGCTGGACATTCGACTCGCTCGGGACTGGTCCGGGATGCAGCATCCCCCAAAGCAGGCCCGCGCCGGCCAAATCGTTGTCGACCCGCAGCGGGGCACCGTCCTTAAGCCGGCCGAGCGCGGCATTCAGACGCGCTAGGCCGTCGTCGCCAAGCGCCTCACCGAGGAGGTCATGGCCAGCGCGCATGATCTCTCGCAGCCGGTCCCGCCGCACGCTGTCCGCCTGCGCGGCGAAGGTCGCTCCGACATAGCGCTTGTGGCTGAGTTCGACGAGGTGCTTGCTACGAAAGGCGGCCAGACCCTCTTGCGACTTCCAGAAGCCGAGGCGGAGGGCTTCGGCACCGGCTGGCTCGTCTCGGAGCTCCAGCACGTAGTCAGGGTCGTCGTGACCGTCGGCGAGGTCGCGATCCTCCTCCGTGAAGGCCCTCAACCTCAGTTCGGGGAGGCGGGCGTCTCCATCCAGTCTGCTTGTGGCCACTCGATCGTCACTCCCGTTTACGCCGCCCGCGTCAGCTGAAAAGCTTGTCGCGCTCGCCGCCCGTGCTCGACCTCGAAGACGACCAGGCCGGCGGCCCCCTTCGGCGACATGAGATCGCGCGGAACGGCGAGCCGGAGGTTCTGCCCTACGCGCGCGTCTCGGGCAATTGTCGCTCGTCCGCCGTCCGCAGATTCCAACCACACCCGGAGGGCCGGCGCGGCCCGACTGGACGCGAGAAGCCGCGGAAAGCTCCGGCGAACCTCCCAGTCAATCCACACGTCGATCTCGCCGGCAGCGTGCGCCCACTCGATGGAGCCGACCAGCCGGTGCGACCTCACCGGCTGGATAAAACCAGCCAAAGCCCCTTCATCTATGCGGACCGACTTGTATCCGGCTTCAAGCCGCGAAAACGGACGGTCGCCCCCGGTCGGCCGCAGTGGCAGGGCAACGGCCTGGATGCGGATCGCTTGGAAGCTCAGGTCGCGGCCGGCTCCGCGTGCCGAAGGTTGTCCAAAAAGGTCCGGCGTATCCGTCCCTCGCGATCCGGCGAGCGACGTGTCGCGAAACGACGCCAGCGATATCCCCCGAAGGGCGCTGGGCGCGATGCGCGGGAGCTCGTCGGCGGCGGTCACGTCACGTGAGAGCAACGCCAGGCGTTGGCCCTGCGCGGCCAGCAAGGCTCGCAATAGAACCTGCTCGTCGCCCAGGTTGGTCAGTGCGCGACAGCAGAGACGCCGGCGGGTCTCGTGACCCACGCGCGCGCGCTCGTCCCGCAGCAGTCGGAACAGGTCCTCAATAGGCGTGCCGGGTCGGGGTTCGTCCGGGGCGGGAGGCCGGCGACCACGGGTGAAGCCGATCAGATCGTGGCCTTCGTGCCCTTCAGCTCGCACGGCGCGCTGGAGCGCGCCGGCGAGGTCGCCCGACGGCTCAGGCGTGTCCAAGATGTCCGCCGGGCAGCCGAAGGCCTCGAACCTGTCGTCCCCGACCCGGATCAGGACGAAGTCGGCACGGCTGACTACGGATCGGCCATCGCCGGCGTTAACCAGCCCGTCTGGACCTGCCGCCAGCACGCGCCGCAGCGCGTCGAGGTCCGCCGGCCGGGTGGTGAGGAACCAGACGCGGCGAGGACCGGGACGGGGATCTGGCAAGGGCAGCGAAAGTTGGACGGCCACGGATGGCGAGCCTGAAGTGCTTCGTGCCTCGGCGCCAGCACTCCGGCCGCCGCGTCAGCTTGCGTCGACAGCGATCTCGAGCCGCTCTATAGCCTCATCCTCCCATGGCCGCTTGAGCTCCGCCGCGATCGTCGCCCGCCCTGGCTTGAGCACTTCGATTGCCACGGTGTCGCACGAGCGACCGCCGAAGAGTGAGCCTGGCCGTGACTGTCGGTCTATAAGACGCCATTCGGCTGCAACCGAAGGCTGGAACGTCCAGACGTAGCCGCTGGAGCCGGGGGACCGCAGCTCGATGTTCATCGGCTGCCCGACGCGGGCGGTGCGAGTGACCCTGCGCAATCTCATCAGAACCCTCCCGGCTCGTACTCGACCTCCGGATCGTAGAAGACGAACTCGCCGTCGAGCCCGCATTCGCCGTAGCCGATCCGAAAGCACCCGTTCTCGCCCCATCCCGCGCCCCAACTGTTGCGCGCGATCCAGCATTGGGCGTCGTCGTCATAGCCGACCACGCAGACGGCATGAAGGCCGCGCGCGTCACCCGCGACATGCTTGTAGACGCCGCCCCGGTAGAAGCTGAAATCCTCAAATACGCGCATGCCGGCGACCACCGGTCCCCGCTCCGCGATAGCGGCCTTGCGGAATGTTCGCGTGCTGGCAACGTCGAAGTGGGGCGTTCGCACCACCGGCTGCACCGAGCGGCAATCCTGATCCTGAGGCGTGTAGGGGAAGGCGGATGTCGGTCCGACACCCGGAGATCGGCAGCGCGCGAGCGCCGCTTCAAACGTCCAGCCCGTCCCGCAGGAGCGTCCCGCGCCGCAGAAGAACAGGTCGGCCTCCGACAAGCCGATGGCGAGCGCCGCATCGTCCCGAAGAAGGCGGACCCGGGCCTCCAGCGCCGCAATCACAGCGAAGGCAACGCAGGCGCCACACTCGGACTGGTCACGGATCGGCGACAGCCAATCGGCGCCGCGATGGTCGCGCCAATCGATGCGGCGAGGCAGGTCTGGAACAGCGAAACGCTGGACGGCGTCGGCCTGCCGTTTCGCCTGAAGGATCGCGTCCGGCGTGGGATTGAGCCCGAACACCAGTGCGTCGGTTGCCGCTGCCGCAAGTCGGCCGACGATGGGCGTCTCGCCGGCTTCCCACTGCACGCCCGTCGTCCTGCTTATCCGGCTCATTAGGGCTTCAAGTGTCAGCGTCATCGGCGGTCCCCCCACACGCGGCCCAAACCTCAGAGCTTACTGCGTTCGACGGACTCTTGACACTGACCCGGTGTCGGAACGCGAAGTCCTTCTCCGAATCCACAGAGCCTCTCGCGATGCGCCTGTCCCAGCGCCCGTGGCTGACGAGAGACGAAGGAAGGCTGCCAGTCTCGGTGCAGCTCAGGACGCTCGGTGTCGAGTCCTTTCGGAAGGCCAGCGGCGCCTTCACGAGAATGATCCGGCTTAGTTCGCCCAGCAGCCTTGCATGCCCGCCGAAGGCCGTGGTCAGGCCCTGACACTTCCCTCAAACGGTGGCGAACAAATCTGCGCTCGAGCCAACCGGTGCTGCTGGATCCTGTCTCATTGCAGTAAGCCTCGACCTTCAGCCATTCGCCCTGCTCGCCGACCACGCAGATCAGCTCGTCCGGGTCGATCTGCTGTATGACGACGGCATCCGGTTGGGGCGGTTCGCATCCAGGTTGCCACCAAGACCCGAAGGCTGCGATCATACAGGATGCCTTCACTTACGTCGAGCTCTGATCTTGTCGTCCACCGCTCAAGGCTCAGATGGTGCTGCTAAACATAGTGCTTGCCGCTGGGCTGTCAGTTTCGCCATCATCAGGTTCCCGCGGTTCCCCATCGCTCAGTGTGGCGTCCTACCCCTCCAAGATCGGAATTGGTGCGTTCGGCCCAGTTCGGGTGGCGCGACAGCCGATCACTGCTTGAGATTACCGCTGAATGCCGTTATTCTGTCATGAGGCGAATGTCCGCTCATGGCGCAGGAAAGACGCTGCAACCTCGCACGAGCACACGGGATAGGACATTCACCTCGATCACATTAGGGCAAACCCTTCGTCTCGTCCCCGCAGCGTCGGCTGACGGTAGATCCGACGGCACTTCAGCTTCTGTATTCAGCCACCTGATTGAATCGCTTGGTGCCATGCAGGCTCATTTGGTAGGCCGCCGCTCCACCACATTCGGACTGGTAGTTCATGTAGGTCTTCACGAGCTTAGGAATAGTGTGGGCAGCACGTCTCACCGGTCTGCAGTGACCATCTTGCGGCGGTGGCGCTCACTTCAAAGTGTGTGCTGTCCGAGGGATATTAGGGCATCGCCCGCAGCATGACGTTTATGAATTAGCTTTTCGTGCCACGGCAGTTGGTGGAGCGACTCCGTCCTGCTTGAGATGTCTACTACACGCGACTGAGGCTGACGAGCGGTGCCGGCGCGCCGATGACTGAGTAGATATTGAGCTACCTTGACATCTACCACAGTGTCGAATCTCTATGATGCTTTACCGCGCCAGCGGCTAGAGATCTCCACAGCCAGAGTCAAATGATCCAACCAACAAATGTAGACCGCTTGGTGTTGCTGCTTCGGCAGCGGCTCGATGAGCGGGTCAAGGCGTCTCGCGCCGCCAGGACCGGCACCGTGCACCAGGAGCGGCGCAAGGGAACCTTGGTCGAGGAACTCCAGGCGCTCACGGCCGTGGAGGGTCTTTCGGACCGGCAGCTCAAGCGGGCCCTTATCCAGAACATCCTGGCCGAGCAGTTCGGGCCGGAAGCCCTTAACGACGCCAATTTCCAACAGGTGGTGGAACGGGTGACGGAAACCATCGAGGCTGACGGAGGCGGCTCGCAACTTCTGGATAGAGTCGTCCGCGAATTGCGCGCGGCCGCGGCCTAGCCGGGAGCGCCTGTCGCCGAGAGCGAGACAATCGCCTGCGCAAGCGTCCTGCCGCCCGGACCTACCGGAGTGCTGAAGGCGGCGGCCCTGATCTTCTCCGCCGCTGCATCCTGGCCTTTCGCCTGAAGCAGAAGGCTATGGGCGAGGGCGGCGGAGAAGCATTTGCTGTCCAGTCGGATGGCGGTCTTGACGCGTCGCTTGGCGCTCTCAATGTCACCCTCGGCGATGTCGATGACGGCCAGCGCGCCATGTGACTCGGCGAAGTTCTCGTCGATCCCCAACGCCCGCTCAAAGCCCTGGCGCGCGCCAGCATAATCGCCGGCTGCGTAACGGGCCCAGCCGAGCGCGATCCATGACCCGATGTGGTCTCTGAACAACTCGCCGCTCGCTTCCAGAGATGGAGCGGCGGCCCTAGCGTCGCCCGCAGCCAAAAGGGCGAGGCCCTTGCCTAACTGCGCCCGGGCGTTGCGGGCGTCTGCGGCCAGGCTGCGTTCAAAGATGCCGAGCGCCTCGGCGGTCCGGCCTTCGTTAAGGGCCAGCAGTCCCAGCGTGGCGCCTCCGCTGTTGCCGGCGCGCGTTCCGTAGGCGCGCGCAAGGACCGTCTCGCCCGCGTCGAGAGCGACGGTGGCGAGGGCGGCGATCAGCGGTTCGTGGGTAGGGAATCGCTCCGCCAAGTCGGCCCCGCGCGCGAGAGCCTCCTCCAGCCGGCCGAGATGATGCAGCAGCTGGATCTTGAGTGTCGCCGCCACGGCCGTTTCCGCCGCCGCCGTCTCCGTCAGGACCTCGTCAGCACCCTCGTATTCGCGCTGCAAGGCCTTGGCCCAGGCGAGGTTGAACCGCAGGGCGTCGTCGGCGGGGCTGGCGTCCAGCAACTCGGTGAACAGGGCCTCGGCCTCGGCGATTCGTCCCTGCCGCAGAAACACCATGGCCTTGAGGTTCCGCAGGCGGTCGGCGGCCTCTCCGTCCTCAATGATCTCCAGGGCCCTATCAAAAGCCCCTTCATCGAAAGCGGCCTCCGCCGCCTCTTCGCGCAAGCGGGGGTTCAGTGGATCGTGCCGGAGGTAGGCATCCAGCCGTTCCGAGCGCGAGCGCGCGGCGGATTGCGGCGGTTCAACGGCTCCCATAGGCGATCCCCTTCGGCTCTTGATGCTAGCCAATGCGGAAATAAGCGGCAACGCGGAGGGCGGCTTCGCCGCGGAAATAAATAAGAGCTGCGGAATCAATAGCTAAGGATTTGGCGAGGCCGGGCAGCGAAAAAAGCGCTAAACGGATTCCGGATTTTTCCGACTTCTCTCATGGCGGGGGCGTGCGTCGGGCCTCCTCGCGCTGAGGGGGTATTCGGATGGTCGCGATCGTCACCGGCAACGGGCTTGGCCTGGAGCGGACGTCGGCGTGGGTACTCGGGTCGCGCGGTCAGGTCGGACAATCCGGCACGGGGCGCGCGGGCGAGAACGTCTACGTCAACGCCGCGACGGGCAACCTGGTCGTCGAGAACGTCGACGAGATCCTCAAAGGCCCCGGGCCGGACGACGTCGTCACCCGCACTTACAACAGCCTGGGGACGATGAATGACGACAACGGCGACAACTGGCGCATGGGAGCGGCTCGAAGGGTCTCGAACTTAGCAGGCACGTTGGGGACGGCGGGCAGCACGGTCAGGCGCACGGACTGGGATGGCGGCTTGGTCGTCTATAATTGGGATGACGTCCATGACGCCTATGTCTCCACCGACGGCGCCGGCGCCTACGACGAGATAACCTACACCGTCAACGCCCAAGGCGACGTGACGACCTGGACGTGGACCGACGGCGCCACGCTCCTGAAGGAAACCTACGACGCCGCCAACAGCGGCAGGATCTCCGCGAGCATCGATCCGGACGGCAAGACGCTCTCTTTCACCTACGGCGCCAACAACCTGATCTCGCAGGTGACCACCGAGACGGGGGAGTACACCAAGTACGACTACGTTGGCACGCTGCTGCAGCAGATCACGACCGGCTACTACTACGCCGATGGGGCCGCGGCGGTCCCGGCCAACACCGCCATCACCACCCGCTCCCGAGTCAAGTACACGTACGATACGCAGAATCGGCTGGATTCGGTGGTGGTGGATCTCACGCCAGAGAATTCGAGCGACACGCAAACCTACAAAACGAGTTACACCTACGACGGGACCAGCAAGCGGATCCTGTCCATTTCTCAAACTGACAATTCGCGGCTGGATTTTACTTACACCTCAGACTTCAAGATCGCGACAGTGAAGGAGACTTCGGCGGAGGGAGAGAAGCGAACCACCAGCTTCAACTATGCAACGGGGACGACGTTGCAAACTGCGATCACCGAAGAGACTGGCGGGGTGACGCTGCTGAACTACGACGGCAAGCGGCAGCTTACCCGGATCACTTACCCTGCCCCTACCGACAACGAAGCAAGTTCAACCGTTCAGTTTGGATATAACAGCAATGGAGATGTCACGCGAATCACGGAAAATGGGAAGACTACTTATTTTCTCTATGACGTAAATCCCGCCACCGGCGTTCAATCCCCCGTTCAGAACGGCCTTTGCACAAAGCAATGGGACACCTTGGGCAATTCGGTGTTCCGCACCTATGACTCTAACAACTCACTGGTAACCGAAACGCGTTATGTGGGATCGGATCCCGCGGCGTCTTCGACCTCGCCCGGATCGCCCACCAAGCCCCTGACGACCCGTTATGTCTACGACACAGAAAACCATCTCCGATACATGGTTTCCGAAGAAGGTCGGGTGACGCAGTATAAGTATTCGACCGCAGGACGGCGCACTGCAGAGATCGAATACGTCCAGAATCAGTATGACGTCAGCACCCTGACTTGGTCCGAGAAGCTTACCGAAGCCCAGCTGGACGGCTGGCTCAGCGACACCGTCAACCCAGTGGACAAGGGCGCCTCGAATCGAACCGACTTCTCTTACGATTATCGAGGTGAGATCAGCAGCACAACGACATATGAAAGGGTGGGCACAACCGGCAACGGCAGGACGGACGCCGAGGTGTCCACCACGAACTACGTCTACGACTACTCTGGAAAGCTGATCGCGCGAATTGCGTCCGGTTACCTTGAAACCTATTCCTATGACGGTCTGTGGCGGATGAAATCCACTACGGACTTTAACAACGTCACCACGCAGATTGCTTACAACGACGCCTCGAACGCGACCGTCGTCACCTTGGCTTCGGGGTTGGTTCAGACTTCCGTCTACAACTATTCCGGCGAACTTATCTTCTACAAGGAGGGGCCATCAGACAGTCCCGCCGCCCACAAGACGTCCTACGCCTACGACGAACTCGGAAGACTGCGCAGCGTCACCGACCCCACAGGAGTGAAGTCCAACTATTTGTACGACCGCATGGGCCGCAAGGTGGCCGATGTCGCCGCCGACGGATCTCTGACCGAGTACGTCTACAACACCAGCAATCAGCTCACGCGGACAGTCCGCTACAAGACCACGCTGACCGCCACCCAGATGGCTCAGCTGTCCGGCTTCGACACCGAACTCGGGGACGTTCGTCCGCAAGGCAACAACGGCGACATCTGGGAATGGCGCTTCTATGACAATGCCGGACGGCTGACCCAGGTGGTTGACGCCGAAGGCGCCGGCACCGAATACAAATACAACGGCCTTTCACAGCTTGTCTCGATAACATCCTACGCCACTCGGCTGAGCGCCAGCGTCCTAAGCGGCATGAAGACGTCGCCGCCGACGGCTGTTCAATCCTTCAATTCGGACACGGCCGTCGACCGAGTCCAACGTATGTTCTATGATGATGACGCCAACCTTGTCGGCAATTTGGACGCTGAGGGTTACCTCAGCGAGACGAAGTACGACGGAGCTGGCCAGAAAATCGAGACGATCCGCTATGCGAAGGTGGCGAGGGATGACTTCCGCGCCGACGGTACGTTCGCGCTACTGCGCAGCAACGTCACCAACGACAACAGCGATCCTGCGAAGGATATTCACAACTACTATTTCTACGACAAGCGCGGGTACATGACCGCCGCCATTGACGGCGAAGGCGACGTCACCCGCTACCACTACTCACAGCTCGGCTTCGTCGATCAGGAGACCCGCGGCCAGAAGATCGCCTCCGATACCTTCAATACCTACCGCATGAGCCGGCCCGCCAGCCTTCCGGAGCCCTCCGGGACGACGGACGTGCTGGAGCTCACCAGCTACGAGCGGGATCCGTATGGCCAGGTGACCAAGGAGATGCGGGCCCTCGCCAGCGGGATCGAGACGACCAAGTACGAATACGACTCCATGCGTCGTCTGACCGCGACGATCACCGCTCTCGGGACATCGGACGAACGGACGGTCACCCAGCGTTACGACATCTACGGCAACCTGACCGGGCAGCTCAACGGCGTGGGCAGCGCCGCCCTTGCCGTGACGGGAAGCGTCAGCGACGACGTCTACAAGACTTACGGCACGATCTACGAGTATGACAAAGCCGGCCGGCTGATCAGCAAGACTACGCCGAACGGGATTAACACGGCTGGCAACAAGACCGTCTACTACTACGACACGCAAAACCACCTGACCCACGAAGTGAACGCCCTGGGCGAGGTGACCGAGTACGCTTATAACGGGTTCGGCTGGCGGACCCAGGTCGTGGTGCACGCCAATGCGCTCGATCTGACCCAAACGAGCGTCTCGGGCGGGCTGGCGACCCAGGGGTTCCTCGATGCCGTCGCCGCCATCGCGGACGACGCCGACAGCGCCACGCAGACGGTCTACAACCTCACGGGAACAGTCCACCACGTCAGGGACGCGGAGGGGGCCGTCACCCACTATTCCCACAATGCCTTTCGTGAGGTGGACTGGCGGCGCGATCCCATCCGGAACACCAATGGAAATAATCCAGGCGCGGGAACGCAGGAGGAGATCCATTTCACCCGCGACCGCCGCGGTCTGATCACGCATGAAATCCGTGACTACGGCACCGACCCCGCGAGGCTCAACCTCGACACGGCGACGACCTACGACGCGTTCGGACGCGCGACCCAGGTGACCAGCCCCGACGGACGCGTGCGCAAGACCGAGTATGACCGGGCCGGCCGTGTGCTTGTCCTGACAGACATGCTGAACGCTGACACCGGCTACACCACCACCTTCGAATATGACGGCCGCGGAATGGTGCTGTCGCGGACCGACCGCTCCGAGGCGAAGACCACCTTCGCTTACGACGCCTTCAGCCGCACGATCACCGCGACGACCGAGCTTTCTTCGACCGAGAGCCTGATCACCACCACTCAGAGGAACGCGCACGGTCAAACGGTTTCGGTGACCGACGCGGGCCTGAGGACCACGACCTACGCCTACGACAAGAACGGCAACCTCAAGACCGTGACCAACGGCGAACTGGGCGTGACGCTGAACAACGACTATGACAAGGCGGGGCGGATCAAGAGTGCTTTCGATGCAGTGAACTCCAAGACCACGTTCAGTGAATATGACGCGGCCAACCGCCTGCAGAAAATCACTGTCGATAGTGGATCTGGCGGCTTAAGCCTGATGACCACCTTCACGTTCGATCATAAAGGCCAAGTGATCGAGGTGGTCGATCCTGCCCAAGTCAAGACTAGATACGACTTCGACCGGCTTGGGCGCAAGACGCTGGTCACGGTCGATCCGAACGGATTGGCGATCAAGACGCTCTATGAATACGACCAGGCCAGCCGCACGGTGACGGTGACCGAAGGCGAGGGAACCTCGTCGGCCCGTGTGACCAAGTACGCGTACGACAGGGACGGACGCCTGGTCACGAGCAGCATCGACCCCGATGGTCTGAACCTCGAGACCGAGTACGCCTACGACGGCGACGGAAACGTCCTGAAGAAGACCGACGCCAACGGCTACGAAACCCGCTACGTCTACGATGGGCTCAACCGGCTTACCTACACGGTGGACGCCGTGGGCGGAGTGACCAAGACGACCTATGACGAAGAAGGCCGCGTCCTCACCAAGCTCGCCTACGACAACGTCCTTACCGCCGCCACGCTCACGACCTTGGACGGCACTGTGGACCGCGCCGCCACCGTTTCGGCCAATCTGACCCTGTCTGCGGACAACGACCGGTTGACAAGCTACGCGTACGACAAGGCCGGCCGGCTCAAGTATGTCGTCGATGCTGAACGCGGTCTCAGCGCCTACAACTACGATGGCTCGGACAACGTCGTCAGCTTGACGCGGTACACTTCTCTGATCGATGAAGCAGCGGAATACAGCAGGGATTATATCGAAGGCCAGATCGGCAGCCTGAGTCCTACGGGCAACCGCATAAGCCGGGGCTATTTCGATGGCGCCAACCGGCAGATCTTCAGCATCGACCCGGCGGGCGCCGTGATCGGATACGTTTACGACGACAACGGGAAGGTCACCAGGCGAACCAGCTTCGCCACTCTCAAGACGGGCCCAGCCCCTACCCTGGACGAACTGAAGTCCTGGACCACCACCGACCAAGATCGGGTGGAGCGGTCGCTCTACGACAAGGCCGGGCGGCTGGTCTATTCCATCGACGCCCTGAACTACGTCACCAAGTTCACCTACGACGGCGACGGCCGGGTGACCGAGGAGCGGCGCTACGCCACGAAGGTGACGGTGGACGACACGGTCACCCTGGACAACATCAGCGTTACCGCGGTCGCATCCAAGGACGTTGTCAACACCTACGCCTACGACACCGCTGGCCGGCTCACGGGCGAGACGCGGGCGCTGGGCGCCACCTCCGAGGGAACCACCGGCTACCAGCTCGATGCGCTGGGCAACCGCGTGAAGGTTACAGACCCGAACCAAAACGCCGGCTATTTCTACTACGACGGGGCCGGGCGGCTGGTGATGCAGGTCGATCCGGAAAACTACGTCACCGAAACCCGCTACTACGCCAGCGGCGCGGTGCTCCAGGTCAAGCGCTATGAAACTCCGCTGGCGTCAGCGCCGGCTGTGGGGACCAAGCCGACGCCCGCGACCGACAGCGATCGGGACGCGACCACCCTGATCACCCGCGACAAGCTGGATCGGGTGACCGCGGTCACCGACGCGGAGGGCTATACCGAAACCTACGTGCTCAACGTATTCGGCGAGCGCGAGACGGTGCAGAGCAAGCTCGCCTCCGACGACACCGCCGCCAACGCCTCCAAGTACCAGACCAAGTACGAGTACGACCGGGTCGGCCGGGTGACCTCGGAGACCCTGCCGATCAAGACGACGACGACCGCGGCCGCGGAGATCGCGGTGGTCAACACCTATGCCTACAACGCCTTCGGCAACCTGAGGGTGAAGACCGAGGCGGAGGGCGCGGCCGAGGAACGGGTCACCAACTACGGCTACGACAAGGCCGGGCGGCTGGTGGAGAAGACCGGCGAGGCGGTCTCGATCCTGGAGCTGAACGCGGACAAGACCGGCTTTCTGACCAAGAACGGCGTAGTCCCCACCGAGACCTATGCCTACGACTTCCGCGGCAACCTGATCGAGTCCACGGTCAAGATCGACACGGCGAGCACCGCGCGCACGCTTTACTATTACGACCTCGCCGATCGGCGCAAAGCCCAGATCGACCCGATGGGGGCGCTGACCAAGTGGGACTACGACTACCGCGGCAACGCCATCAAGACCTACGCCTACAAGACCCCGGTCGCCCTGCCGGCCCAGGCCGGAGGGGCCGAGCCCCAACCGGTGAGCGGGGACGCCTTCCGCCAGACCACCTACGGCTACGACCGGCGCGACCGGCTGACCAGCACCACGGTGTCGGGCCTGACCACCGCGACCTGGAGCGACGCCGCCGGCGGCTCGGGCTCGCTCGCCACCGCCACCACCGACATCGAGACCGCCAACGCCTACGACGCCGCGGGCAACCTGATCCGGCAGACCGACGGGCGCGGCCACACGGCCTACGCCTATTTCGACAAGGCCGGGCGCAAGGTCGGGGAGATCGACCGGGAGGGCTACTACACCCGCTACTGGCACGACTCCGACGGCAACGTCACCGAGGAGCGCCGCTACGCCGTCCCGATCGGCGGAACGCCACCGTCGACGCTGCCGACCAATCCCACGACCTCGGGCGATGACCGGGTCACCAGCTTCACCTACGACCGCAACGGCCGGCGCCTGACCGAAAAGCGCCAGGGTGTGAACAGCTACAGCCTCGACAGCGGCAACGGGCTGGTCGACAACAGCAACGCCTCCTCGCCGGCGCCGCTGCGCGACGTCTCGGTGATCACCTACACCTACAACGGCCTGGGGCAGGTCACCTCCAAGACCTGGGGCGACGACGACGTCGCCACCGACACCGACGAGAAGGTCAACTACAAGTACGACGCGATCGGCCGCCAGACCCAGGTGATCATGCCCGGCTACATGGGCCTGGCCGGCGCCCTCACGGTCGGCCTGACCACGACCAAGCAGGCGGTGCGCCCGGTCACCACCTACGCCTACGACGGCCTCAACAACGTGAAGACGGCCGAGGTCTCCGACTTCAACGGCGTCGACACGCGCAAGCGCATCACCACCTACACCTACGGCGCGGGCGGGCGGCTGACCTCGATCAAGGACGCGGCCGGCTTCACCCGCACCTTCTCCTACGACGCGGCCGGGCGCACCGTGCGCGAGAACTACACCCGCGCCAAATGGGACAACTACGCCGCCGCCGCCAACGGCGCCTACGAAGCCCACGCCTCCACCGTGGTTGAGGCGGTCAACTACCGCTACGACCTGGCGGGCCGGCTGACCTTCCAGGCCAGCGCGACGCTCAGCGGCGCCACGGTCAGCGCCTGGGGCGACGCCACCTGGCTGTCCTACAACGCCTACGGCGACCTCACCGGCAAGGGCGTGGGCAAGGCGGGCACTCCCGTCTACCAGGAGAGCTTCCGCTACGACGACGGCGGGCGGCTGCTGGGCGCCAACTCCGGCGACGGGGTGTGGAAGTACTTCCTCTACGACAAGAACGGCAACGCGGTCGCGGAGGTGAAGAGCAACGGCGACGACATCTCAGGCTGGACCTCGGCGGCCGATGTGACCGGGGCGCTGAACGCCGACGGCACGGCCGTCAGCGCGGGCGTGGTGGGGACCTTCCACCGCTACGACGACCGCAATCAGCGGGTGATGACCACCGAGCCGGGACGGGGGCTGGCGGGGACCACGACCGCCCACATCAAGCGCTCGGTCACCTACAACGCCTTCGGCGAAGTCGTCCGGGAGTACAGCGGCGGCGCCTACACCTTCCACCTCTACAACAGCCTGGGGCGGCTCTGGAAAACCGTGCACCCCGAGGCCGCCTACGTCGACGCGACCGGGGCGGACCAGTCGGGGATGAGCGTGGACCGGTTCTACTACGACGTGCAGGGCCGGCTGATCGGCACGCGCACCGGCGGCACGGCGTTCGGCTCGGTCTCCGCAACCGGAGCGCTGACCATCGACAGCGAGGTCGTGGGCGCCAACGTGACCACGCGGCGGCTGAGGGCCGGCACGGGGCTGGACGGGGGGGAGGCGGTCGCCCTGGTCGAGCACCACGCCGACGGCGGGGAGATCAGGACCGACTTCGACGTGTTCGGCGACGCGCGCCGGATCACCAGCGAGGTGGGCGAGATCGAGCGGCGCGACTATGACGCCATGGGCCGGCTGACCCGGCTGAAGCGCCCCGACCGCTACAACGGGACCACGCTGGAGCTGGCCGGGCTGAGCGAGCGCTGGGCCTACGACGGCCTGGGCCAGCGGATCCTGCACTGGAACTCGCAGCTGAACGACGACACGGCCACGGCCAACCGGCTGAAGGCCTACGAGGCGACCGGCTACGACTCGCAGGGGCGGGTCACCTACATGCAGGACTACGGCGGGGTGAACACCACCACCGAGTACGTCTACGACACCACCACGGTCACGGGCGTGCTGCTGTGGCGCAAGACCGCCAAGGCCAAGCAGAGCACCGCCGCGGACGCGCCCACCAACTCGCTGGTCGACTTCACCGACTCCTTCGGCCGGGTGCGCCGCCACACCGACTACGACGGGAGCGGCCACGTCTATGAGATGACCTACGACCGGGCCGGGCGGCTGGTCAGCCAGGACAACGCCGGCACCGGCAAGGTGATCGACTACGCCTACTTCAACACCGGCCTGCTCAAGACCATCACCGACAGCTCCTCGGACCTGAACGGCTTCACCACCGGCAAGCTGACCTCGACCTTCGGCTATGACGCGCAGGGGCGGCGCACGCGGGAGACCTACACCTCCGGGAGCGGGACGGGGCTGGTCACCTACGAGGACGCCACGGCCAGCTACGACGCGCTGGGACGGATGACGCAGTATCTGAACAAGAACGGCTCGAACGTGACCACCGCGGACGTGGACTACGCCTACGACGCGGCCGGCAACGTGCGCCACGTGCACGCCCAGTACACGCCGATCAGCGGGACCCTGGCCAACTCGGAGCAGGACTACTGGTACGGCTACGACAGCATGAACCGGATGACCCTGGCCAAGGGGGTGCTCTCGGGGGGCTCGATCGTGCGCGGCGACAACGGCGTGAACATCGGCTGGGACGCCTCGGGGCGGCGCGCCAGCGTGACCCGCACGGTGCGCTGGGACGAGGTCGAGCAGGAGCCGGGCACGACGACCGTGATCCACCACTCCGCGGCCCAGACCGAGACCTACGCCTACACCGACGACGGCTACCTGAAGAGCGTGACCATCAACGACCCGGAGCTGGACTCCAAGAACCCGCTGCCGGGGGTGGGGGGCCCGGTGGTGCGGGCCAGGGACGTGCGCGACGCGATGGGGCGGGTCACCGCCCACTACGAGTACGACGGCTTCGGCAACGAGCGCTACAGCCGCACGGCGATCCACTACGACGCCAACTCCAAGATCCTGGACGAGCACGTCAAGACGGTGCGGGACGACATGGTCTCGGAGGCGGACTCCGAGTACGCCTACGAGGCGGCGCGCGGGGTGCTGACCGGGGTGACCACCGACACTACGGTCACGCCCACGACCGGAGGCTCGACCACCACCCACTCGTCGGTGGGCTACACCTACAAGTGGTGGGACACCGCCCAGCAGGAGACGGTGACCTACGACGCCGACACCACCGACGGGGTGGCGGGCAAGACCACCACCTACAACTACGACGCCAACGGCCACCTGCGCTC
>DASVRA010000017.1:0-114387 GCA_036388855.1 Caulobacteraceae bacterium
GTTTGGGGTGTTCGAGCTGCCCAGGTGGTCGGCCAAGCTGCTGGCGGTGCTTTTGATGCTGGGCCTGCCGGTGGCTCTGATCATCGCCTGGGCCTTCGAGGCGCACCCCGAGGGGGTCAGGCGCACCCAGCCTTCGGCGCGCCCGCCGCCCCGGTTCCGGACGATGGACTGGGTTCTGGTCGCCGCTACCTTGGCCATCGTCGGCGTCTTCACGGTGCAGGCGACGGGGCTGTGGAGCCCTCCCTGGCGCAAGGGCGGCGACAGGCCCCAAGCCGCGGCGGCGGCGGAGAAGTCGATCGCGGTGCTGCCGTTCGCCAACTTCTCCGGCTCCAAGGACGCGGAGTATTTCGCCGACGGGCTGACCGAGGAGGTGATCAACAGCCTGGCCAAGACGCCCGACCTGAAGGTCGCCGGGCGCACCTCGGCCTTCTACTACAAGGACAGGAACGCCGACCTGCGGCAGGTCGGACGCCAGCTGGGGGTGGCGCACGTGCTGGAAGGCTCGATCCGCCGCGAGGGCGAGCGAATCCGCGTGACCGCGCAGCTGATCAAGGTGTCGGACGGCTTCCACATGTGGTCGGAAACCTACGACCGCGACCTCAAGGACGCCTTCGCCGTGCAGACCGAGATCGCCGACAACGTGGCGGGGGTGCTGAAGACGAAGCTGCTGGCGTCGTCCGAGGCGGCGGGCGATGCGGACGCCTACCGGCTGCTGCTGATCGCGCGCGGGCGCCTGCGCGACCTGGGCCTGCAGAACACCCAGGCGGCGCAGAACCTCTACCGCCGTGCGATCAAGCTCGACCCAAACAGCGCCGAGGCCCACGCCGGACTGGCGCAGGCCACGGTGCTGCTGGCGCAGAACTACATGGTCCTGAACTTCGACCAGGCGCGGCGGGAGGCCGAAGCGGAGATCGCCCGCGCCGTGGCGATCGACCCCCGTTCGGTGCCGGCCTACCTGGCCTCGGGGTTCCTCAACGCCACGCTCACCCGCCGGGTCGGCGATCCGCGTTTCGCGCGGCGGAGCGAGGCCGCCTACCGCCGCGCGCTGGAGATCGACCCGCGCAATCCCGACGTGCTGACCTACTACGGCAGCTTCCTGGTGGAGAAGGACCGGCCGCAGGAAGCCGTGCCGATCCTGAAGCGGGGGCTGGAGATCGACCCGCTCAACCGGCTGACCCTGAGCACCATGGCCGCGGCGCTTGGCGCCCAGGGCAAGATCGACGAAGCGGCGCAGGCCTACCGATCGGTGGTCGCCCTTTACCCGGACTTCGTGGACGCACCCGAGCACCTGGGCGGCATGCTGGCCAAGTGGGGGCGGCTTGACGAGGCCGAGCCCTGGCTGCGGCGGGCGGCGCGGTCGAGCGCCGACCCCAGCGCCTCCGTGCGGCTAGCGCACCTCTACCTGAACCTGGGCATGAACGACGATGCGCGCGCGGCGCTCGCCCGGGCCGGCGCCACCGAGTCGGCCGCGGCGATCGTGCGGGCGATCAACTATATCACCGCCAAGGACTATCGCGGGCTCATGAATTACACGCAGGCCCAATACGCCAAGGATCACGACCCGTTCTGGCCGTCGGCGATCCTCGTGGCGGCGGTGCACCTCGACGATCCGCGTACGGCGCTGGCGCAGACGCGGATCATCGCGCCCGACCTGCTCGGCCCCGATCCGGAGGTGAACACCGACTTCAGCACGGCGCTGGCGACGGCTCACTCGCTCAATCGCCTGGGGCTGAAGGATCAGGCGGGCAAGATCCTGCAAGGGGTGCTGACCGCCGCGACGCCTTCGCCGGGGCAGCGGACGCCGCCGGACAACCTGGTCTACCGCGCCCGCGCCTATGCGGAGCTTGGCGACCGCGCCCGCGCGCTGGCCGAACTCCGGCGTGCTGTGGCCGAAGGCTGCCGCTCGCTGGTTGACTTCGAGGACTTCGTGCGGATGGAGGACAGCCCGAGCTTCCAGACGTTGCGCGACGACCCGGAGTTCCGCGCCATCCTCGCCCGCATCGGCCAGGATAACGCCCGCATGCGCGCGCGGGTGCTGGCCAGCCGCGCCGGCGGCCAGCAGACCTAGCTCTTTACCTTCACATAGCTGCCCGGCGCATCCTCCACTGGCTTGAGCGCGCCAGCGGAAGGATCGCGCGCGGCGATCATCGGCCCTGACTTGGCCTTGAGCCATTTGGCCCAGTGCGGCCACCAGGAGCCCGGCTGCTCCTTGGCCTCGGCCAGCCAGCCATCGAGGGAGCCCGGCAGGTGGTCGTTGACCCAGTGCTGGTATTTCTTGGCGTCCGGGTGGTTGATCACCCCGGCGATGTGGCCCGAACCCGCCATGGTGAAGGTGACGGGGCCGCCGAACAGGTGGGCGCCGCGGTAAACCGAGCGGGCCGGGGCGATGTGGTCCTCCTTGGAGGACTGGGCGTAAACCGGGATCTTGACCTTCGACAGGTCGAGCCGCTCGCCCGCAAGTTCCAGTTCGCCCTTGGCCAGGGCGTTGTCGTTGTAGAAGCGGCGCAGGTAGAACAGGTGCAGCGCCTTGGGCATCCGCGTTTGGTCGGAGTTCCAGTAGAGCAAGTCGAAGGGCTTAGGTTCGCGGCCCATCAGGTAGTTGTTGACGAAGAACGACCAGATCAGGTCGTTGGCGCGCAATGAGTTGAAGGTGCCGGCCATGGCCTGTCCGGGCAGCACGCCGCCGGCGTTCTCCATCTGAATTTCGATGACGCGGAGCCAGTCCTCGTCAGTGAACAGCTTCAGGTCGCCGGCTTCGGAAAAATCCTGCTGGGCGGCGAAGAAGGTGGCCGAGGCGATGGGGTTGATCCCCTTGGCCGCCATGTGCGCTAGCGCGCAGGACAGCATGGTGCCGCCGATGCAGTAGCCGACCGCGTTGACCTGCGGCTCGCCGGTCTGGACCAGGGTCTGCTCGATGGCCGGATAGACGGCGTGGAGCAGGTAATCCTCGAAATCGCGCTCGGCCAGCTCCGGCCCCGGGTTGACCCAGGAGACGACGAACACGGTGAAGCCCTGGCCAGTCAGCCAGCGGATCATTGAGTTCTCGGGCCGAAGATCGAGGATGTAGAACTTGTTGATCCAGGGCGGGAAGATCAGCAGCGGCGTCTTGTGCGCCTTTTCGGTGGACGGGGCGAACTGCAGCAGCTGGATCAGCTCGTTCTGGAAGACGACCTTCCCCGGCGCGGTGGCCACGTCCCGGCCGACCTCGAACTGCTCCAGATCGGTCTGGCGGATGGCCAGTTCGCCCCCGCCGCGCGCCATGTCCTCGGCGAAGTTCTGCATCCCGCGCACCAGGCTCTCGCCCTTGGTGTCCAACGCCTCGCGCAGGGCGGCGGGGTTGGAGGCGAGAAAGTTCGAGGGCGAAAAGGCGTCGGTCAGCATTCGGGTGAAGAACTCGACCCGCCGCTTTTCGGTGGGCTCGACGTCCTCCACCTCGGTGACCAGCGAGTTCAGCCAGTTCGAGGTGATCAGGTAGGACTGCTTGATGGTGTCGAAGACCGGGTTCTCGCTCCAGGCCGGGTCGGCGAAGCGCTTGTCGCCCTTGGGCGGCGCGGCGACCGGGGCCACTTCGTCGCCCCCGAGCTTGCGGACGTTGGCCTGCCACAGGTCGGCGTAGCGGGCGAACAGGTCGGCCTGGGCGCGCAGCAGCTTCTCGGGCTCGGACGCCAGCTTGCCCATCACCTGGGTCATGGCCGGGCTGACGTGGAACGGGTCGGGTTCGAAGCCCGCCGGCCGGTCGGCCTTGCGCAGCGCCGCTTCGGCGATGGCGCCCTGGGCGATCATCGCCGCCTTGGCGAGGTTCACCGACAGCTGCTCGATGGTCTGCATCGGCTCGGCAAGCGGATCGGCGCTCTCGGTTTGGCCCTGCGCTGGCGTGGCGGAGGTGGCCGCGCGCGCTTGATCGCCACGCGCGCTCTGAGTCTTTGGCTCCATCCCTTGCGGAGCAGCCTTGCGCTTGCCCGCGGCGGCAGGCTTGGGCGCGGGCTTGCCCGGGTCGGGGACGGCGGCGTCGGTCATGGCTCTCTCCGGCGGCTGGCGCTTCCGCCGCCCTCTATCATCGCATAAGACCGGGCGGGAGATGCATCTGGAGCAAGCCAACTTGGCGCGGGCGGGGCGGATTGCCGGAGCGGCGGCGGCGCTCTCCTCCTGCTGCCTGGCCGCTGGCTGCGCCGGCATGCGAACGCCCGAGGCGTTGAAGGAGCCGCCGATGGCGCCCTCGCCGGTGGCCGAGCAGGTGCTGCGCGCCTCGCGCGAGCCCGGCCCCTATCCGAAGTGGACCGACATCCCCGCCATGCCACGCGACGCGCGTCCGCCTTCCGCCTGGGCCGGCGCGGTGCGGGCGGTCAAGGCTGACGCCTCGCAACTGCAGGCGGAAAACGCCGCCAATCCGCCGACGCTGTTCAATACCGAAGCCTGGGCCGCCGAGCAGGCGCGCGCGGCCCAGGCGCCGCCGCCGCTGACCACCACCACAACCGAAGAGTTCCTGGCGAACACGCGCAAGGCCGCCGCGCCCCCGCCGCCGCCGCGCTGAACCGCCGCCTCGCCACACCCGGAGAATCCGCCCAGAAGGGCGTCTGGAGACCTCGATGAGCAACGACTGGAACCGCGCCCTGGTGTTCGACGCCGTCGGCGTCTGCGAGGCCGCCGCCATCGCCGCCTGGAAACTCTCCGGCCGCGGCGACGAGAAGGCTGCAGACCAGGCCGCCGTGGACGCCATGCGCACGGCGCTGAACGGCCTGGCCATCGACGGCCGCATCGTCATCGGCGAGGGCGAGCGGGACGAGGCGCCGATGCTCTACATTGGCGAGAGCGTGGGCGCGGGGCAGGGGCCCGGCATCGACATCGCGCTCGATCCCCTCGAAGGCACCACGCTGACCGCCAAGGCCATGGCCAATGCCATCGCGGTGATGGCCTGGGCGCCGCGCGGCTCCATGCTGCACGCGCCAGACACCTACATGGACAAGCTGGCGGTGGGACCGGGCGTGGAGGCCGGCGTCGTCGATCTCGACCGCAGCCCCGCCGACAACGTCCGCGCCCTGGCCGAGGCCAAGGGGCGGCGGGCCGACGAAATCACCGCCTGCGTGCTCGACCGTCCGCGCCATGCCGACCTCATCGCCAGTCTGCGCTCGGTCGGCGCGCGGGTGCTGCTGATCACCGACGGCGACGTCGCGGGCGCGATGAACACCGCCGACCCGGACACGGGCATCGACATCTATCTCGGCCAAGGGGGTGCGCCAGAGGGCGTCCTGGCGGCGGCGGCGATGAAGTGCGTGGGCGGAGAGTTTCAGGGGCGGCTGGTGTTCCGCAACGCTGACGAGCGCGGGCGCGCCGAGCGGCTCGGCCTCACCGACTTCGACCGCAAGTACGAACTGGAGGAGCTGGTCTCCGACGAGGTGATCTTCGCCGCCACCGGCGTCACCGACGGCGCCCAGCTGGACGGCGTGCGGGTGATCGGCGGCGAAGTCTGGACCCATTCGCTCGTGCTGAACTCCGCCGACCGCACCCGGCGCGAGGTGCGCACCCGCAGGGCCCTGTAAGTGGCCGACGGCGCGGCCTTCCAGGGCTTCCTGGGCGTCGCGCGCTCCCTGACCGGCCGCGCCTGGCGAGAACGTCCCGCCGATCTCGCCGAGGCGCGCCGGCACATGCTGACGCACGGCCTAAGCGAACCGCTGGCGCGGGCGCTGGCCGCACGCGGTGTCACCGCTGATCGTGTGGACCATTTCCTCTCCCCCACGCTGAAGGCCCTGTTCCCAGACCCCTCCTGCTTCCTCGACATGGACAAGGCCGCCGCAATCCTGGTCGAGGCGATGGAGCGCGACCGCGCCGTCACCGTATTCGCCGATTATGACGTGGATGGAGCCGCTTCCGCCGCTCTTCTCATTCGCTGGTTCAGGTCCATGGGCAAGGCGGTGGAGGTCTACGTCCCCGACCGTCTGACGGAAGGCTATGGCCCGAGCCCCGCCGCCTTCCGTACGATCAAGGCCCAAGGCGCGGAGGTGGTGGTCTGCGTCGATTGCGGCGCAGCCGCCCACGCCGCCATCGACGCCGCCGCCGAATTGGGGCTCGAGGTGGTGGTGGTTGATCACCACCTGATGCGCGGTGAACCGCCCCGCGCCGCCGCTCTGGTCAACCCGAACCGCCCCGGCTGCAATTCCGGCCAAGGCGCGCTCGCCGCCGCCGGCGTCATCTTCGTGCTGCTGGCGGCGATGAACCGTGAGGCCCGTGCGCGGGGCTTGTTCGTAGGGCGGCCGGAGCCGGACCTGCGCCAGTGGCTCGACCTCGCCGCGCTCGGCGCCTTCTGCGACGTCACCCAACTCGTCGGGTTTAACCGCGCGCTTGCCGCTCAGGGGCTGAAGGTGATGAGCGGCTGGGGCAACCCTGGCCTCAAGGCGCTGATGGACGTGGCGCGGGCAAGTGGCGACGCCTCCTCGTTCTGCGCTGGCTTCATCCTCGGTCCCCGCATTAACGCCGGCGGGCGCATCGGCCGCGCGGATTTGGGCGTGCGCCTGCTCTCCACCGACGATCCGGAGGAAGCCGCCGCGCTGGCCGAGGAACTCGACGCGCTGAACGCCTCGCGCAAGGAGGTGGAGCGCCAGGTGTTCGAGGAGGCCGTCGCCCGCATCGAAAGCGAAAACCGCCGCCACGATCCGGTGCTGCTGGTGGCGGGCGAGGGGTGGCATCCAGGCGTGGTCGGCATCGTCGCCGGCCGCCTGCGCGAGCGCTACCGCCATCCGGCGATCGTGGTCGGCCTTGATCCCGTGACGGGGATCGGCAAGGGATCGGGCCGTTCGCAGCCGGGGGTGAACCTCGGCCGCGCCATCCAGGCAGCGTTCGAGGACGGCTTGCTGCTAGCCGGCGGCGGCCACGCCATGGCGGCGGGCTTGACGGTGGATGCGAAGCAGCTGGAGCCGCTGCGCGACCACCTCTGCCGCACGCTCGAAGCCGAAGCGGCCTTCGCCGCCGAGCAGGACTTGGTCGAGATCGACGCCCTGATCTCGCCCGCCGCCGCCGACCGGGCTCTGCTGGCAGACTTCCAGCGTCTCGCCCCCTACGGCCCCGGCAACCCCGAACCCCTGTTCGCGCTCGCCGACGTGCGGGTCGAGCAGCCGATGGCGGTGCGTGGCGGCCACGTCCGCTGTCTGCTCACCGACGGCGCGGGCGAGCGGCTCAAGGCCATCGCCTGGCGCTGTGAGGACACCCCGCTCGGCGCGCGCTTGCTCTCAGGCGGTGGCGCCCTGCACGTGACGGGCCGGCTCAAGCCCGATGATTATCAGGGCCGCGAGGGCGTGCAGTTCGAGATCGAGGACGCCGCCGACCCCCGGATGTGCGGCTAGGGCGAGGGCTTGCGCGCGCCGCCCCGCTGCCGATATAGGGCGGCTTCCCGCGCCCGCGGGCCCTTCGTCTATCGGTTAGGACGCCAGATTTTCATTCTGGAAAGAGGGGTTCGATTCCCCTAGGGCCTGCCACTCACGCGCCGCGGCAAGTTTTGGTGGCCGTGGCCGCCGAACTCCCCGAAGATTCGCGGTTGCGGGCGGACGGTGTCGCGGGAGCCGCGCGTGACTTGAGGGGTTCTGGCCTGCATGACCGACCAAGGCTGGATCGTCCCCGAAGCCCCGCCCCCTCGCGCCGCTCCGGCGCCAGCCACCGAACCGCCGCCTCCGCCTCCCGGTGAGCCGCCGCCGTTCTGGCGCCGCCGTCCCTGGCAGATCGCCATCGGCCTTGCAGCCCTCGCGTTCCTGCTCGTGGCCTGGCTCCTCTGGGCCCTGCCGCTGGGGCGGGCGCTGGAGCCGTTGCCGAGCCCCACGCTGGTGCTGGTGTCGGCGGACGGCAGGCCGTTCGCGCGGCGCGGCTCCTACAAGGAGGCGCCGGTGCTGGTGGAGATGCTGCCCAGGCACGTGCCCGGCGCCTTCATCGCCATCGAGGACCGGCGGTTCTACCGGCACATGGGCATCGACCCCCGCGCCATCGGCCGGGCCATGCGCAACAACATCCGCGAGGGCGGAGTCGAGCAGGGCGGCTCGACCATCACCCAGCAGCTGGCCAAGAACGCCTTCCTCAGCAACCAGCGGACGCTGCGCCGCAAGGCGCAGGAGGCGCTGATCGCGCTCTATCTCGAGGCGCGCCTGTCGAAGAACGAGATCCTCTCCCGCTACCTCTCCAGCGTCTATTTCGGCGAGGGCGTCTACGGCCTCAGGGCCGCGGCCAAATACTACTTCGACAAGCAGCCGGAGAAGCTGACCATCGGCGAGGCGGCTATGCTGGCGGGGATCGTCAAGGCGCCTTCGCGCCTCGCGCCAACGAAGAACCCCAAAGGCGCCGGCAAGCGGGCGCGGCTGGTGCTGAGCGCGATGGCCGAAACCGGCGTGATCACCGAGAGGCAGGCGCGCCGGCGCTGGAACGTGCAGGTCCCCGACAAGCGCCGGGCGCTGCCGGTGGGCACCTACTTCGCCGACTGGGTCACGCCGCAGGCGCGCGAGGCGTTCCAACGCGCCTACGGCGAGGTGAGGGTGCGCACCACGCTGGACTCCCGGCTGCAGACCCAGGCCGAGCGGATCATCCGGCGCACCCTGGCTTCGCAGGGTCGGGCGCTGAACGCCCGCCAGGCGGCGCTGGTGGCGATGCGCCCCGACGGCAGCATCGTGGCGATGGTGGGCGGGCGCGACTACAAGACCAGCCAGTTCAACCGTGCGGTGGAGGCCAAACGCCAGCCCGGATCGGCCTTCAAGCTGTTCGTCTATCTGGCGGCGATCCGGCGGGGGATGACGCCGAACTCCATGGTGCTGGATGCGCCGATCCGCATCGGCGACTGGGCGCCGGAGAACCACGAGGGCGAATACCTCGGGCGGCCGATCACCCTGCGCGAAGCCTTCGCTCGTTCTTCCAACGTCGCCTCGGTGCGAGTCTTCCAGCGCGCCGGACTGAACAACGTCATCCGAGCCGCGCGCGATCTCGGCATCACCTCGGACCTGCCGCGCGACGCCACCCTCACCTTGGGCACCGGCCCGGTGACGCTGCTCGAGCTCACCTCGGCCTACGCCACGGTGGCGGCGGGGCGGACGCCGGTGCGGCCCATTGGCTTGGCCGACTACCTGGCCGCCGGGCGAACCCGCCCATTCCCCGAGGGAGAGCGGCGGGCGCTGATGGAGCTGATGGCGGCGGTGGTGCAGAGCGGCACCGGGCGCGCGGCCAATCCCGGAGTGGCGGCCTTCGGCAAGACGGGCACGACCCAGGACTACAAGGACGCCTGGTTCGTCGGCTTCGCGGGCAACCTCGTCGTCGGCGTCTGGGTCGGCAACGACGACAACCAGCCGATGAACCGGGTGGCCGGAGGCGGCCTGCCGGCCCAGATCTGGCGCGAATTCGTGGGCGCGGCGGTCAGCGGCCGCAACGTCGCCTTCGGTCCGGCGTCCGAGGAGGAGCTGAACCCCTCCGACCTGGTCTTCTTTGAGGAAGGTACCGCCGCCGAAAACGATGCTGCGGAAGAGGAGGGCGCGCCCCCTGAAGGCGGCGGACCGGGCGATCTCACCACCGATCTGCCGGGGGTCCAGCCGGAGGGCGAGGCCGCCGAAGCCGACCCGGACGAACCCGCCGAACCCGAACCCGCGGATCTCGACCCCTCGGTTGCCTTACCGCCGGGCCGGGCTGGCACAGGGGACCAGCCGAGACGCTACATCAGGCGCACGTCCGACCGCCGCGGCCGCAACCGCACAGGGGCAAACAGCCGGCGCCGGGCGTAAGCGGCCTCAGCCGCCGGCGAACATCCAGGTTTTCGGGTTCGGGTGCGGCCGGTTCTTCAGTACCAGGCCGAGCCCGAATACCGCGCGCGCGAGGAACCACAACGCCGCCGCCAGCATCACCAGCAGCCCCAGGCGCAGCAGCCAGATGGTGCCGGCGCCGACGATCCAGCCGACCAGCGCGATCCAGAAGCTCCTGACCTGGAACTCGAAATGGCTCTTCAGCCAGTCGGGCGCCTCGCCGCGGATCACGTAGGCGATGATCACGCCGGCGATCGCGGTCGCGCCCGCGGTCAGGAAGCTGGCTAGGTAAAGCGCGTAGATCGCCACCGACAGCGTCTTGGGATCCAGGTTGCTCTGGGCGGGCTGAGCCGCCGCATCGGGCGGAGGGGACGGCGGCAGGGGCTCGGCGTTGCTCATCGGCGATAGGTGCCTACGCCAAAGCCAAGGTTCAAGTCATCCGCGCGTCAGCGTGACCTCCGCGCCCGCCCCGGCGGCCTGGGGCGCCAGCGCTTCGGGCTTCTCCACCCGCACGGTGACGCCGAGCGCGCGCGGATCCTCAAGACAGGCCCGCGCCAGCCGCTCGGCAAAGGCCTCCGCCAGCTTCAGGTGCCCGTCCGCCGCTACCTTCCGCGCCTTGTCGGCCAATGTGACGTAGTCGAGCGTCTGCGACAGCTGTTCGGCCCCGGCCGCTGCGATCTCGACCTCGATGTCCACCAACAGCGGCTGGGTGCGGCCGTGCTCGTGCGCGTGCACCCCGATCTCGGCCTCCAGCCGCAAGCCCCAGACGAACACGGTGGTGCGGATCGCCATGTCAATCCTCGGGAATGTCGGGGGTGCGCCAGGCCAGGTGTTGGCCGCCGTCCACGGCGATCATCTGCCCGGTCACCTGCCGCGCCTCGATCAGGTAGCGCAGCGCCTGGGCGATGTCCTCCGGCGCGGCGCGTCGTTCCAACAGCACGGCCTTCGCCTCCTCGGCGAACGCCTCCGGCGTCTGGTGGATGGAGGGTAGGGTGGGGCCGGGGCCGATGCCGTTCACCCGGATGCGCGGCGCCAGCGCCTGGGCCAGCGTGCGGGTGGCGGTCCACAGCGCCGCCTTCGACAGGCCGTAGCTGAAGAAGCGCGGGTCGGGCTTGAGCACCCGCTGGTCGAGCAGGTTGACGATCAACCCCTCGGCGCCATCGGGCAGCTGCGCCGCGAACGCCTGCGCCAGCAGCACCGGCGCGCGCAGATTCACCGCCATCTGCGCGTCCCATAGCTCCGGCTCGAGCGAGCCAATCCGGTCGTCCTGGAAGATCGAGGCGTTGTTGACCAGCAGGGTCAGCGGCCCGACAGCTTCCGCCGCCTCGCTGGCCAGCGCCTGAACTTGCGCCATGCCCGCCAGATCGGCGGTCACCACGGCGGCGCGGCGGCCCATGCCCTGAATGCGCCCGGCGAGCTCGTCAGCCTCGGCTTCGGAAGCCCGGCAGTGGATGGCGACGTCGTATCCGGCTTCGGCCGCCGCCAACGCGACGGCGCGCCCGATCCGGCGCGCGCCGCCGGTGACCAGCGCGCCTCCGCGCCCGCTCACCGGCTCAGTCCGGGCGGCCGAACTCGAAGATGTTCAGCGCGAAGATCACCGCGACGAAGATCACGATGGAGATGATGCCGATCATTCCGGGCTCCCTTGGCGGCGGCTCTAGCCGATGCGTCCGTGCGCCTGCAAGGCCGGAACCCGCCAGCGGGGCGGGGGTTCACCGCCCGTGCCCATTTCCCCCGCCTACCGCCCCGACCCCCGGTTCATGAAGCTGGGGCCGGAGTTCGCCGATCCCGTGCGCCCAGCAGCGTTCCCCCAGGCGATCATCCGCTTCCGCAATGACCGCGCCGCCGCCACAGTCGGGCTGGACGGCTTGGCTGAGAACGAATGGATCGCCCACTTTGCCCGCTTCGAGCCGCTGCCGGACAACCAACCCGAGCCGTTGGCCATGCGCTACCACGGCCACCAGTTCCGGGTTTACAACCCTGAGCTCGGCGACGGCCGCGGCTTCCTGTTCGCCCAGCTGCGCGAGGCGGGCACGGACCGCCTGCTCGATCTAGGAACAAAGGGTTCGGGCCAGACCCCCTATTCCCGCTTCGGCGACGGGCGCCTCACGCTTAAAGGCGCCGTGCGCGAGGTGCTGGCCAGCGAGATGCTGGAGGCCCTGGGCGTCCCCACCAGCCGCACCTTCTCTATGATCGAGACCGGCGAGGAACTGGAGCGCAACGACGAGCCCAGCCCCACCCGCTCCGCCGTCTTGACCCGGCTGCTCTACAGCCACATCCGCTTCGGCACCTTCCAGCGCCACGCCTTCCACGACCGCGCCGACCTGATTGCCAAGCTCGTGGACCATGTGGTCGAGCTCTACTATCCGGAGCTTGCGGACACCGAGGGCGCTGCCCGAGCTGCCGCCCTGCTCGCGGCCGTCGCCGAGCGCTCCGCCCGGCTTTGCGCGCGCTGGATGGCGGCCGGGTTCGTGCACGGGGTGCTCAACACCGACAACCTGAACCTCACCGGCGAGAGCTTCGACTACGGCCCTTGGCGCTTCCTGCCCCGTCTCGACCCCGGCTTCACCGCGGCCTACTTCGACCGAACCGGCCTCTACGCCTACGGGCGGCAGCCCGAAGCGGTGTTCTGGAACCTTTCCCAACTCGGCGGCGCCCTTACCCTCTTGGCCGAACAGGACCCGCTGATCGAAGCCCTGAACCGCTTCGCCCCCGCCTACGAACGCGAGCTCGTAACTGCTGTGCTGGCGCGCCTGAACCTGCGCGCCCGTGCTCTCGAGGAGGACGCCGCCCTGGTCAATGCCGCCCTCGCCCTGCTCGCCAGGAGCGGCGAGGCGCTGCGCTTCGAGCCTCTGTTCTTCGATTGGTTCGGCGGCGATTCGGACAGGGCGCTAGGAGGCGCGCGCGCCGACCTCTACGCCGGCGAAGCCGCCGCCGAGTTTGTCGGGCGCATCGGCGGCTACGAAGCCGCCGCTCCGGCGCTGCTTGCCCACCCCTATTTCGCCAACGCCGATCCGGAAGAGATGCTCATCGACGAGGTCGAAGCCATCTGGACGCCCATCGCCGAGGCCGACGACTGGTCAGCCTTCCACGGCAAGATCGCGCGCGTGCGCCGCGCCGGCGAGGCTTATGGCCTCGGCCGCTGAGCGGTCCGCTGGCTCGGGCGCGGGCCGGTGCGGGGTCTTGTCCCAGTGGAAAGGCCTGAGCGCCAGCTGCCAGAGCGCGTGCATCGCCGCCAGGGTCTGCAGGGACCAGTACAGCGGGGCGATCAATCCGTCCGCAGGCGACATCGGCAGCCGGGCGCGATAGGCGCCCACCGCCATGACGCCGATCGAGGCGATCCAACCCGCGCCCAGCAGCAGGATGTCGAGCACCGCCACGTCCGGCAATCCGCCCCCCGAAGCCCAGATCAGTAGCTGCGCCCCGATCCAGGCGCAGGCCGGACCGTGCAGGAACGCCGAGGCGATCGCCAGCCCCACGGTCAGGGTCAGCACCGCCGCGTTCCTAAGCCCGAGCTCCAGCGGCGCGCGGGTGTGCACGCCCCAGGTCTGCATGTAGCCCTTGATCCAGCGGGTGCGCTGCGGCAGCCATTCGTAGAGGCGGTCGGGCGCGGTCTCGCGGGTGGGCAAGCTCAGCACCCCCAAACGGTAGCCATGCCGGGCGAGCTGGAACCCGAGATCGGCGTCCTCGGTCACGTTGTGCGCATCCCAGCCGCCGACCCGGCGCAACGCCTCGGTTTTGAAGTGGTTGCTGGTGCCGCCGAGCGGGAAGGGCGCGTCGATCCGCGCCAGCGCCGGCAGCACGATCTCGAACAGCGCCGCGTATTCGAGCGCGAACTGACGCTCGATCACCTTATGGGCGTGGTGCACGCGAAGCGGGGCCTGCAGGCATGCCAGCTCCGGCGGCCCCGCCGCGAACCGCGCCGCCGCCTCGCGCAGCTGGCCCGGGTCCGGCTCGTCTTCCGCATCGTAGATCACCAGCAGTTCGCCGGTCGCCCGCTGCAGGCCGATGTTGCAGGCGCGCGGCTTGGTGCGCGGGCGCCCCGGAGGGCAGACGATGACCTCCGCGCAGCCTTTCGCGCAGACGAACCGCGCCGCCGCGAGGGTGGGCTCGTCGTCGGCCTCGAGCAGCAGCAGGATCTGGAGCTTGGCTTTCGGATAGTCGAGCCGCCCGAGCGCGCGAAGCAGAGGCGCCGCCATCTCTGGTTCCCCGTAAAGCGGCGCCAGGATGGTGTAGCTCGGCAATTCCTCATCCGCCTGAGGCGCCGCTGCGGCCGCCGGGCTTACGGTCGCCGCCGCGCTTGCCGCGCGGGCGACCGCGACGAGGGCGAACAGGCCAAAGACGATGTGGTGGAGCAGATTCAGGGTCAGCCACAAGGCGGTGGCCAGGAAGACGCCGAGCAAGAGCGACAGGAAGATCCCGATCATCCACTGGACCGCGGTCGGCCCGCGCGCGGCGCCCGAGGCGCTGCGCAGATGCAGCGGCCCGGGCTCGCGCGGAACGGCGTGAAGCGCGTCGGGCGCATTGGCCGCCCCGACGCGCGCGTTCACTCCGGCGACGATCTCGTACGCCATCGGCCACCCCTGCCGGGGCGGATACTCACCAAATGCCGTTATGCTTGAGAAGCCGTCTTTTTCGGACGCGCGGGCGGAGTTGCAACCTTCGGGTTGAGCTGTATCGCTCTGGCGCCGCTCCGTAGCCGACCGTAGACAGCGGAGGATGACAGCCGCCCGACTCCTGGCGTTGATCTGCGCCCTCGCCGCGGCCGCGCCGGGGGCGGCGCTTGCGGGCGAGCGGGTCTACTCGCTGGATCAATGCGCGGATCAGTATGTGCTGGCGCTGGTCCCGCGAGGCGACATCGCGGCCCTGTCTCCCCGAGCGGATGACCACGACTCCTACTTACGGCGGTTGGCCGGCGGCCTGCCCAAGGGACGCGCGGCTTTGGAGCCGGTGCTGGCCAGCCGCGCCCACGTCGTGGTCCGCTATTGGGGCGGTGACCTTCAGTTAATGGCGGCGCTGCGGCGGCGCCGGGTTAGGGTCGTCACGATCGATGACGCCCAGGATTTCGCCGGCGTCCGGCGCAACGTCCGTTCGGTCGCGCAGGCGCTGGGCCGGCCCGCCGCGGGCGAGGCCCTGGTCAAGCGCATGGATGGCCAGCTGGAGCGTACAGGACGCGGTGGCGGCGGCCGCAACGGCCTCTACCTCACGTCCGGCGGTTTCACAGCCGGACCCGACACCCTGATCGGCGCCATGCTGGCCGCCGCCGGCTGGCGCAACGCGGCGGGACGGCCCGGCTTCCAGCCCGTGCGGCTCGAGCGCCTGGTGATTTCGCCGCCGCAGGCCCTGGCGCTAGGCTACTTCGACCCCGCCTCGCTGGCGGCGCAGCGATGGGCGTTCGGGCGGCACCGGGTGGTGCGGGAGCTCGCGAGCACCCGGCCGGCCATGGCTCTGCCCTCCTCCATACTGGGCTGCCCCGCCTGGTTCGCCGCCGACGGACCCGCGCTGCTCGCCCGCTGGAACGCCGCGCGGTGAGGGGCCGCTGGATCGAGCTGGCGCTGCTGGCCGCCATGGCGCTGACGGCGGCGCTGGCGCTGGCGCTGGGCGAAGCGGCGCTCGACGGCAGGCAGCTGGCCGCCGCCCTGACCGAGCCCTCATCCCCGGCGGCGGAGATCGTCTGGGCGATCCGGGCGCCCCGCCTCGCCGCGGCCGCCGCGGTCGGCGCGGCTTTAGGGCTCTCCGGCGCGGTGATGCAGGGGCTGCTGCGCAACCCGCTCGCCGACCCGGGGGTTTTGGGCGTCTCCGCCTTCGCCGGCCTCGGAGCGGCGCTGGCGATCGCTGCCGGAGCGGGTTCGCTCGCCGGCGCGGTGGAAGGCGCGGCCCTGATCGGCGCCTTAGCGGCAGGCGCCGCGGTGGCGGCGCTCGCGGCGCGGTTCCAGGAGCCCGAGACCCTGATCCTGTTCGGCGTGGCCTTGGCGGCGTTCGGCAGCGCGGCTACGGCGCTGGTGTTCAACCTCTCGTCCTCGCCGGTGACCACGGCGGAGGTGATGGCCTGGCTGCTGGGTTCGGTGGAGAACCGCGACTGGCCCCAGATCGGCTGGACCGCCGTGCCGATGTTGGCCGGCGCGGGCCTGTCCGCCTATGCCGGACGTGGCCTGTCGATCATGACCCTCGGCGAGGAGACCGCAGCCCTCTCCGGCCTGCCGATGGCGAGGCTGCGCACCGCCGCGGTGGCCGGCGCGGCCCTGATGACTGGCGCGGCGGTGGCGCTGGCCGGGATCATCGGCTTCGTCGGCCTCGCCGCTCCCCACCTCGCGCGGTCGCTGGCCGGCGACGAGCCCCGGCGCATCCTCCTCCCATCCGCGATGATTGGCGTGGTCCTGCTGGTGCTGGCGGATGTGGCGGCTCGGCTGGTCCCGACCGAGGTGCAACTGCGCATCGGCGTAGTCACCGCGCTGTTCGGCGCACCACTGTTCGCGCTGGCCGCCTGGCGCGCGGCGCGGAGTTGGCGGGGTTGAGTCCGTTGCTCGAACTGCGGGACGCGAGCGTGCGGCGCGCCGGGCGGGCGCTGATCGAAGGCACGCGCCTGGAGGTGCGGGCGGGTGAGATGGTCGGCTTGGTCGGCCCCAACGGCGCCGGAAAGACCACGCTCCTGCGCGCGGCCCTGGGCGTTCTTCCACTTGCGGCCGGACGCGCCTTGCTGGATGGGCTCGACGTCTCCTCCCTCACACCGGGTGAGCGCGCCGCGCGCGTCGGCTATCTGCCGCAGGAGCGGCGGCTGGCCTGGAACGTGCCGGCCTGGCTCGCCGCCAGCCTCGGCGCGGTGGACAAGCCGCCAGCACTGGCGCGGCGGATTGCGCTGGAGGCGCTGGAACGGGTCGGCTTGGCCGATCTGGCCGAGCGCGGCGTGTTCGACATGTCCGGCGGGGAGCGCGCGCGGGTGTTGCTGGCCCGAATGTTCGCCACCGGCGCGCCGCTGCTGGTGGCCGACGAGCCGGCCGCCGGGCTCGATCCGGACGCTCAGTTGCTGGTGATGGAGCTGCTGCGCGGGCACGCCGAGAAGGGAGGCGGCGTGGTCGCCACCCTCCACGACCTCGGGCTCGCCGCCCGCACCTGCGACCGGCTGGTGGTGATGCATCGCGGCCGGTGCGTCGCCGACGCGCCGCCCGCCGAGGCGCTGAGCCCAACCGTCCTGGGGGAGGTGTTCGGCCTTGACGGAGCCTTGCTCGACACTGAAGCGGGGCCGGTCATCGCCGCCCGCCGCAGGACCGCTCCCGCATGACCCCCTTGCCGACCTTCGCCGATGTCGAGGCCGCCGCCCGCAGGCTCTCCGGCCTGGCGGTGCGCACGCCGCTGCTCGGCAATCCAGCGCTGGACGAGGCGGCGGGCGGGCGCGTGTTGGTCAAGGCGGAGTGCCTTCAGCGCACGGGATCGTTCAAGTTCCGTGGAGCCTACAACCGTTTAGCCCAACTTACTCAGCAGGAGCGTGAAGTCGGCGTCGTCGCCTTCTCCTCCGGTAACCACGCCCAGGGCGTGGCCGCCGCCGCGCGTCTGCTGAGTGTGCCCGCTGTCATCGTCATGCCGGCCGACGCGCCGAAGGTGAAGGTGGAGGCCACCCGCGGCTACGGAGCCGAGGTCGTGTTCTACGACCGCTTTACCGAGTCCCGCGAAACCATCGCGGCCCGCCTCGCCGGCGAGAAGGGCGCGGTGGTCGTGCCCTCCTACGATGACCCGCACATCATCGCGGGGCAGGGGACCTGCGGCCTTGAGGCGGGGCAACAGTTGCGGGAAACTGGGGTTGAGGCCGACCTGCTACTTTGCCCCGCCTCAGGCGGCGGTCTGATCGCGGGCATCGGCCTCGCGTTCGAGGTGCTATCGCCGCGCACCGAACTGTACGCCGTCGAACCCAAAGGTTTTGAGGACCACGCAGCCAGCCTGCGCGAGGGCCGCCCGGTGGATGTCGTCCCGCCCGGGCCAAGCCTCTGCGACGCATTGCTGGCCCCGCGCCCCGGCGATCTTACCTTCGCCATTAACAAGGACCGGCTCACGGGCGCCCTGGCGGCTTCGGACGAGGAGGCGCTCGCCGCCATGGCCTTCGCCTTCCGCCACCTGAAGGTCGTGCTGGAGCCTGGCGGCGCCGTCGCCCTCGCCGCCCTGCTGAACCGCCGCATCGAACTCGACGGCCGCACCGCCGTCGTCGTCGCCTCGGGCGGCAACGTCGATCCGGATATCTACGCCCGCGCGATCAGTCCGGGATAGGCGCCATGCCGCCCGACGGCGGCAGCTGCGAGGCCTGGGCGGTGGTATAGGTCACCACCCGCGGCACGTACGAGCCCCGCCGGATGTCGCTGGACAGGGTCAGCGGCGCGCGCCCGCCGTTCAGTCGGGCCCGATAAACCTGAGTGTTTTCCATGACTCGCATGACATAGTTGCGAGTTTCGCTGAACGGGATGCATTCAATGAAGTTAAGCGGATCGCCCGCCGAGCCCCTGGGATCGCCGCAGATCGCCACCCACTGGGGCGGACGGGCCGGCCCGGCGTTGTAGCCCGCCGCCGCCATCACATAGGAGCCGCTGAAGTTCTCCACCTGCCGGCCCAAGTAGGCCGAGCCCAAGCGGATGTTGTAGTCTGCGTCGCTAAGCATACCCGCCGAGAACGACACGCCCATCTTGCGCGCGGTGTCGCCCGCCGTGCCCGGCAGGAGCTGCATCATGCCCAACGCGCCGGCGCCCGAGCGGGCGCGGGGGTCGAAGCTCGACTCCTGGCGGATGATCGCGTGAACAAAGGCGGGCTCGGGCCCGCTGAAGTTGCGCTGGGCGGCCGAAGCGCTCACGGGATAGCCCCGCTCGGGCAGGATCACGCCCTTCGAAGCGGCGGCGCGCACCACCATCATCGAAGTCAGCTGCTCTCCCTGGGAGCGGGCAAGATCGACCAGCTGGACGAAATGCGCCGGGTTCGTAAGGTCGTCGTCCATGGCCAAGACGAAGCTCTTGAACAGGTCGGTCTCGCCCGAGCGGGCCAGGAGCCGCGCCGCCCGCACCGGCTCCAGCGCCTCGAACCGGGCGCGGTCGGCGGCGGTGACCACCGGATCGGAGCCCAGCACCAGCTCGCGCACGCCGGCCTTCTCCGCAGCCAACTGGCCGTAGAAGGTGGTCGGGAAGCGGGCGCCCTGCTGGTAGTGGAGCTGAGCCTGCACCGTGTCGTTCGCGGCCTCCGCCGCGCGGCCGCGCCAATACCAGGCCCGCGCCTGGGTGATCGGCGAGGTCCCGACCTGGGCGATGCGGGCGAAGTGGCGGTCGGCGACCTGCGGCTGGCGCAGCTTCGAGAGCGCCATCCAGCCGGCGTAGAACTCCGCCTCCGTCAGGTCGGAGCCTTCAGGCAGCCCGGCGTTGGCGGCGATGTGGTAGGCGGCCTGCCAGTCGCCGTTCTTCAGCGCCGCGTTGATCAAGAGGCGCCGCTCGCGCCAGATCTCCGAGGCCTCTTCCTCGTTGACCGTGTTGGTGCCGAGCCGCCGCGCCTCGTTCAGGGCCATGACGTCGAGGTTGTGGTCGAGCAGGAACTTGGCCCGCTCGAATGCAACGCCCGGGTGCGCCTGCATCCGCGGCGACAGCGAACTGTAGAGCCCGTTCGCGGCCGAGGAGCCGGAACGGTAGCTCATCCGCACCCGCGCCGCCGACGCCTCCTCGCCGCTCAGCAGGTTCACCACCGCCTGGGTCGCCGGCCCCTGCGGCCCGTAGAGCAGCATGTCGGCCCGCTTGGCGTGGTCTTCCTGGGTGAGGAAGCCGCCGTAGCGCGCCAGCATCCGGTTTTGAACGTCGGCCTCGAACACCTTCTCGCGCCAGAACCGCCGGATCAGCGCCTGCGCCTCCGCCTGCCGCCCCAGCTGCTGATAAGCTCTCGCCAGCGCCAGCGCGCCCTCGGCTGTGCGCGGCTCCTTGCCGCCGAACCAGGCGACCACCTGCGCCGGGCTCAGCGCCGCCGTCTCCAGCGCCCGCTCCCCGGCCGCGATCCGGCGGTTCTCGCGCGGCCAGCCGGCGAGCTCGGTGCGCGCCTGGTTGGCGTCGGAGAACGACAGCCGCGCGCCCGGCTGGTCCGCGATGGCCCACAGCACCAGCTTGCGCGCGATCGGATCGCTTTGGCTGGAGGCGACCGCGCGCGCCTGCTCGACATTCCCGGAGCGTGCGGCGCGCAGCCCATCGGACAGGCTGCCGCCGGAGTAGGCGCCGTAGGTGGAATAGCCCTGCGGCTGATAGCTCTGCGGCCCCGGGATGGTCTGCTCGTTCGCGCGGCCGCCAGGCGCCATCTCGAAGCCCGAGTTCTGGGCCGAGGCGGCGACCGACAGCAGACAGCTGCCAAGGATCAAGGCCTGCAGGCCAACTCGTTTCAACGGCTGAACTCCCCGACGCCAGAAATACATCCCGCGGCGCGCGTTGCGGCGCGGCCCCTGCGCACCATAATGTCGTCCGGACCGGCGGCTTCAACCTGCGCCGTTCCCAAATCACGGCAAGTTCATGAGCAAACCCCGCTTTTCCGGCTGCATGCCCGCCCTGGTGACTCCTTTCCGGGGCGGCGAGGTGGACGAGGGCGCGTTCGCCCGGCTGGTCGAGCGCCAGATCGACGGCGGCGTCCACGGCCTCGTCCCCGCCGGCACCACCGGCGAGAGCGCCACCCTCACCGATTCAGAGCACCGCCGGATCGTCGAGATCGCCGTCGAAACCGCCGCCGGCCGCGTCCCGGTGATCGCCGGCGCCGGCTCCAGCGCCACCGCTCGCTCGATCGAGCTGGGCAAGTCGGCCAAGGCCGCCGGCGCCGACGCCCTGCTGGTCGCCGCGCCCCCCTACAACAAGCCGAGCCAGGAGGGCCTCTACCGCCACTTCGCCGCCATCGCGGAAACGGTGAACTTGCCAGTGATCCTCTACAACGTCCCCTCCCGCACCGGCGTCGACATCGCCAGCGCCACCGTCGCGCGGCTGGCCGAACTCCCCAACATCGCCGGGATCAAGGACGCCACCGGCGAACTCTCCCGCCTCAGCATCATGCGCCGCGACTGCCCCGCCGACTTCGTGCTGCTCTCCGGCGACGACCCCAGCGCCGTCGGCTACATCGCCCAGGGCGGCCACGGGGTGATCTCGGTCACCTCCAACGTCGCGCCCAAGCAGACCGCCAAGCTGATCGACGCCTGCCTCGACGGCGACTTTGCCGCCGCCGCCAAGCAGCAGGCCAAGCTGATCCGTCTGCACCAGGCCATGTTCCTCGACGCCTCGCCCGCCCCCGCGAAATTCGCGCTGGCGCAGCTCGACCTGTGCGACCAGGAGGTGCGCTTACCGCTCGCCCCCTGCGCCGAGGCCGTGCGCCCCGCCATCCTTCAAGCCATGCGCGAAGCCGGTGTGCTCTGATGGCCGTGGTCAAGTTGATCGCCGAGAACCGCCGCGCCCGTTTCGATTACTTTCTCGATGACACGGTGGAGGCGGGCATTGCACTCACCGGCACCGAGGTGAAGTCGCTCCGCAACGGCCGCGCCAACATCGCCGAGTCCTACGCCGCCGTGGAGGGCCGCGAGATCGTGCTGGTCAACGCCGACATCCCCCCCTACGCCAACGCCAACCGCTTCAACCACGAGCCTCGCCGCCCCCGCAAACTGCTCCTCCACCGCAAGCAGATCGACCGCCTGATCGGGGGGGTCGAACGCGAGGGCCGCACGCTGATCCCGCTGCGCCTCTACTTCAACGAAAAGGGCCGGGCGAAGCTCGAGGTCGCACTCGCCAAGGGCAAAAAGGCGCACGACAAGCGCGAAGCCGTCGCCGAACGGGACTGGAAACGCGAACAGGGCCGCCTGATGCGCGACCGCGGCTGAGCCTACTGCGACTCGGTCTCCTGGTTCGGCGCGTGTTCGGTGTTGGCCGTGGCCAATTCGCGCGGTCCCTTGCCGTCCTGGGTGCCTTGCGCCGTGCCCCCGGCCATCCCGCCCGTGGTCATCTCGTCGCCGCCCGCCGCGAGGTCGGAGGCGTTCACCTTGTTCGGCGGATCGGTCACCTGCTTGTTGTTGCAGCCCGCCAAGCCGGCGCCGGCGATGCCCAGCGCGGCCATGGTGACGAGGGCGAGCGGCGTTCCGGTGCGGGGTGCGGGCATGGAGAGCTCCTGTGGCTGTCGCGGTGAACAACACCCGCTACGGCGGGCCGTTCCACGGCAGGCCCTCAGCCGTCCAGGAACGCGCGGATGCGCGTGAACACCGCCGTGAACATCTCCGGCGTCAGCCGCCCCGTGTTCGTGTTCAGCCGCGAGCAGTGGTAGCTGTTGAACAGCCGATAGCCGCCGATCTCCGCCTCCACCCCATGCCCGGGCGGCGCCGCGTTAGCCCTCGACCCCAGCGCCTTCAGCACGTTGCGCCGCGACACGTCCCCCAGCGTCAGGATCGCCCGCAGCCGGGGCAGGGCGGCTATGCGGCCTTCCAGGAACCGGCGGCAGGTCGCCTCCTCCACCGGCAACGGCTTGTTCCCCGGCGGCGCGCACCGCACTGCGTTGGAGATCATGCAGTCGACCAGCTCCAGCCCGTCGTCCGGCCGCGCCTCATAGGTCCCGCGCGCGAAGCCGGTCGCCAGCAGCGTCTCGTAGAGGATCCATCCCGCCCCGTCGCCGGTGAACGGCCGCCCCGTCCGGTTCGCTCCCGACCGTCCCGGCGCCAACCCGACGATCAGAAGCCGCGCGTCCGCGTCTCCGAACGAAGGAACCGCGCCGTTGAACCAGCTCGGCTCACGCGCCCAGTTCTCCCCACGGTAAGCCACTAGCCGGGGGCAGAGCGGGCAGTTTCGCGGCGCCTCGGGCGCGGCCACCCCGGCGGAGAGGTTCAAACCTCCTCCGTCTCGGCCTCCGCCTCGCCCTGGATGAAGCGGGGCAGGGGGTTCTGGCGCGGTCGGCCGATGATCGGGGCTAGGTCCTCCAACTCGATGAAGGCGTCGGCTTGGCGGCGCAGGTCGTCCGACACCATCGGCGGCTGGCTGCGCAGGGTGGAGATCACCGTCACCCGCACCCCCATCCGCTGCACCGCCTCCACCAGCCGGCGGAAATCGCCGTCGCCGGAGAACAGCACCACGTGGTCGAGCCGCGGCGCCAGCTGCAGCATGTCCACCGCGATCTCGATGTCCATGTTGCCCTTCATCCGCACCACGCCGGTGGCCTCGTCGGCGTAGCGCTTGACCGACTTGGTCACCAGGCTGAAGCCATTGTAGGTCAGCCAGTCGACCAGCGGCCGCAGCGGCGAATACTCCTCGTGCTCCAAGAGCGCGGTGTAATAGTGCGCCCGGATCAGGATCGACTTGCGCCGGAACTCGTCGAGCAGCTTCTTGTAGTCGATGTCGAAGCCGAGCGACTTGGTCGACTTGTGCAGGTTGGCGCCGTCGATGAACAGGGCCATCCGGTCGGTGGGGTAGAAGGTCATCGGCAATCCTTGAAAGTCTGACTCAATGAATTTGGACGAGGCGGTGGTGGTCGCCCTCGGGAGCAATCAGCCGTTCGGCGCGCTCCAGCCCCGCGAGGTGCTGGAAGCCGCGCTCGCCCGTTTTCCAGCCTTCGGCATGGAGGTTGTCAAGCGGTCGTCGTGGTGGCGCTCCGCCGCCTGGCCGGATGCGAGGGAGCCCGAGTTCCTCAATGGTGTTGCTCTGGTTGACACCACCATCGGCGCTCGTGACGTCATGGCCGCCCTCCTCTTGATCGAAGCCGAGTTCGGCCGCCGCCGGGGCGAGCCGAACGCGCCACGGACCTTGGACTTGGACCTGATTGCCCATGGTCGAACGGTCCTGCACGAACCAGGGCTGGAGCTGCCCCACTCTCGCTCCGCCGACCGCTACTTCGTCATGGCGCCTTTGACTGAAATCGCGCCGGGGTGGAGGCATCCGCTAACCGGCGACAGGGCTGACACTCTGAAGGATGCAGCAGCAGTAGGCCGCGACGCCTTTCCCAACCCCGAGAGGGAACGGTCGGCCTGAGCGGAAAGGAACGCGGGCCTTCTCCCGCATTGCAACATCCCCCCCTTCCGCCTATCTTGCCCATCTCGTTCCCCGCCCGAGGATTCCATGGCTCGCGTCACCGTCGAGGACTGCGTCGAGAAGGTCCCCAACCGCTTTGGCCTGGTGCTGCTGGCCTCGCATCGCGCGCGCGCCATTTCCGCCGGCGGCGAGCTGACCATCGACCGCGACAACGACAAGAACCCAGTCGTGGCCTTGCGCGAAGTCGCCGAGAGCAAGGTCAAGCCGGACGAGCTGCGCGAGGGCCTGATCGTCAGCCTGCAGGCGATCGACGAGCGCTCCGAGGCTGAGGAAGAGGCCGAAACGCTGGCGCTGCTGGCCGAGCCCCAGCACATGCGCATGAGCGAGCAGGACCTGACCCGCACGCTGCAGAGCGACCGCGAGGGCGGCCAGGAGGAGCGCTACTGAGCCCCCCGGGCGCCCAGCCGCTCTCCATCGAAGCGGACCCGGCTTCCGCTCCCATCGACCTTGCCCCGCCGCTCCCGTCGGCCCCCAAGCGCGCCCGCGACGCCGCCCCCGCGCGCCCGGCCAAATACCTGCGCCAGTTCGAGTTGATCGACCGGGTCAAGAGCTACGACCCCACCGCCGACGAGGCGCTGCTCGACCGCGCCTACGTCTACGCCATGCGCATGCACGGCAAGCAGAAGCGCGCGTCGGGCGACCCCTATTTCGCCCATCCGATCGAGGTGGCCGGCATCCTCACCGACTACCGCCTCGACTCCGCCACCATCGCCACCGCCCTGCTGCACGACGTGGTCGAGGACACCCTGGCCACCCCCGAACAGATCGCCGAACGCTTCGGCCCCGAGGTGGCCAAGTTGGTCGAGGGCGTGACCAAGCTCTCCCAGCTCGAGCTCCAGTCCGAGCACACCAAGCAGGCCGAGAACCTGCGCAAGTTCATCCTGGCCATCTCCCGCGACGTCCGCGTGCTGATGGTCAAGCTCGCCGACCGCCTGCACAACATGCGCACGCTGCACTTCATCAGGCAGCCGGCCAAGCGCGAGCGCATCGCCCGCGAGACCCTCGACATCTACGCCCCGCTGGCCCGCTCGATCGGCTGCCACCGCATCTGCGCCGAGCTCGAGGAGCTGGCCTTCGAGCACCTGAACCCCGGCGCCCGCAACGCCATCATCAAGCGGCTGGAGGCCCTGCGCGGCGCCCAGGGCGCGGCCGTCGCCGTGGTCTCCGGGGAAATCTCCGCCAAGCTGGAGGCCGAAGGCATCCCCGCCCGCGTCTTCGGCCGCGAGAAGCACCCGTTCTCGATCTGGCGGAAGCTCCAGCGCAAGTCGATCAGCTTCTCCCAGCTGGCCGACATCTACGCCTTTCGCGTGATCGTCGACACCGAGGACGACTGCTACCGGGCGCTGGGCGTCATCCACCGCGCGTGGCCGATGATCCCCGAGCGGTTCAAGGACTACATCTCCACCCCCAAGCGCAACAACTACCGCTCGCTGCACACCACCATCGTCGGCCCGCGCGGCATGCGCATCGAGATCCAGATCCGCACCGAGGCCATGGACCGCATCGCCGACGAAGGCGTGGCCGCCCACTGGCGCTACAAGGGCGGCGACTACGGCTTCGACGTGAAGGCGCTGGAGGAGGCCGGCGGCCGCGACCCCTTGGTCAACCTGCGCAGCCTCGTTCAGCTGCTCGAACACGGCGGCGACGTGGAGGACCTGGTCGAACACGCCCGCATGGAGATGTTCCTCGACCAGGTGTTCGTGTTCACACCCAAGGGCGAGCTGATCACCCTGCCGTCCGGCGCCATGCCGCTGGACTTCGCCTACGCCGTCCACTCCAACGTCGGCGACACCACCATCGGCGCCAAGATCAACGGCGAACTGCGCCCCCTGCGCACCCCGCTCTCCAACGGCGACGTGGTCGAGGTCATCCGAGGCCCCAAGGCAGCCATTCCGCCTGACTGGAAGAGCCTCAGCATCACCGGCCGCGCCCGCTCGGCCATCCGCAAGCACATCCGCCACACCGAGAAGGAAGAGTTCGCGCGCCTGGGCAAGACCGCCGTCGAGCAGGCCTTCGAACGCGCCGGCCGCGCCCGCGCTGAGGTCTCACTGCGCCCCGCGATGGACCGCTTCGCCCTGCACACCGAAGACGAGCTCTACCAGGCCGTCGGCCGCGGCCGCGTCGCGCCGGTGGACGTGCTCGACGCCGTCTTCCCCGGCCTGAAGGAGACCGAACGCGCCGCCGCCAGCGAACGGCGCCGCATCGAAGGCGGCAAGGCCGCGCGCCTCTACGTGAGGGGAGGGGGCCTCACCCCCGGCGTCACCCTCCACTTCGCCGAATGCTGCAGCCCCGTCCCCGGCGACCGCATCGTCGGCATCCTCGAGCCCGACCAGGGCCTGGCCGTCCACACCATCGACTGCCCCAAGCTGGCCGAATTCGAGGACCGTGAGGAGGTCTGGCGCGACCTCCACTGGACCCCCGAAGCCGAGCACAACACCGTCTCCCACGCCAAACTCTCGGCCACCATCCGCAACGCGCCGGGCGTACTGGGCCAGGTCACCACCATCATCGGCGAAGCCGGCGCCAACATCGTCGGCCTGCGCATGCGCCACCGCCAGGCCGACTTCTACGTCGTCGACTTCGACGTCGACGTCATGGACGCCAAACACCTCACCCACCTCTCCGCTGCCCTGCGCGCCTGCCCGGCGGTGGAGGATGTGGACCGGCCGAAAGGGTGACGTTGTGCGGTGGAACCGCCGGGGCTAAGCGCGGCGCATGAATACAGAACAGGTTCTGGACGAATTTCGCGCCGCCGGCGCCCTGCGCGAGGGGCATTTCGTGCTGTCCTCGGGCCTGCACAGCCCGGTGTTCCTGCAGAAGAACTTGGTGTTCATGCACGCCGACCGCACCGAGCGCCTGTGCCGCGCCCTGGCCGAAAGCATCCGCGCTCAGGCGCCCGACGTGGAGGCGGTGATCTCGCCCGCCGTGGGCGGCATCATCCCCGGCTATGAGACCGCCCGCCACCTCGGCGTCCCCTCCATGTATGTCGAGCGCGAGGGCGGCGAGTTCCGCCTGCGCCGCGGCTTCTCCGTCCGCCCCGGCGCGCGCGTGGCCATGGTCGAGGACATCGTCACCACCGGCCTGTCCTCGCGCGAGTGCATCGCCGCCATCCGCCAAGCCGGCGCCGAGGTCGCCTGCGCCGCCTGCATCGTCGACCGCTCCGGCGGCAAGGCCGACGTGGGCGTTCCGCTGGTGGCGCTCGCCACGCTGGACATCCCCGCTTACCCGGCAAACCAGCTTCCGCCAGACTTGGCAGCCATTCCCGTGGAGGATCCGGGCAGTCGGAGGCTCAGCGGGTGACGCTCCTCCGCCTTGGCGTGAACATCGACCACGTCGCCACCATCCGAAACGCCCGGGGCGGCGGCCATCCCGATCCGGTGCGTGCGGCGCGCGCCGCCATCGACGCTGGCGCTGACGGAATCACGGCCCACCTGCGCGAGGACCGGCGCCACATCTCGGACGGCGACATCGAGGCATTGTCCCAACTCGAACGCACGCTGGCGCGCCCACTGAACCTGGAGATGGCGGTGACCGAGGAGATGGTCGCCATCGGCCTTCACCACCGCCCCCACGCCGTCTGCCTGGTTCCGGAGCGGCGCGAGGAGCGAACCACCGAAGGCGGCCTGGACGTCGCGGGCCAGCACAACACCGTTGCTCCCGCCGTTCGCCGGTTGCGCGACAACGGCTCGCGGGTGTCGCTGTTCATCCAGGCCGATGCGCGGCAGATCGCCGCCTCGGCCGACAGCGGCGCCCAGGTGGTGGAACTCCACACCGGCGCCTACTGCGACGCCGCCCGCAACGGCGAGGCCGACGAAGCCGCTCGCCACCTCGACCGCCTGCGCGAAGCCGCCGCCCTAGCTCAAGCTCAAGGGCTGGAGGTCCACGCCGGCCACGGCATCGACTACGACACGGTCGGCGTGATTGCTGCACTGCCCGAGGTCGTGGAGCTCAATATCGGCCATTTCCTGATCGGCGAGGCCATCTTCACCGGCCTCCAACCCGCCATCCGCCGCATGCGCGAACTGATGGACGCCGCCCGCGCCGAGGCCGCCGCATGATCGTCGGCATCGGCTCCGACCTCGCCGATATCCGCCGCATCGAAGCCTCGATCGAGCGCTTTGGCGAACGCTTCATCCGCCGCATCTTCACCGACGCCGAACAGGCCAAGGCCAACAGCCGAACCCAGCAAGCCTCCACCTATGCCAAACGCTGGGCCGCCAAGGAGGCCTGCGCCAAGGCGCTGGGCTCCGGCGTCTGGCGCCAGGGGATCAACTGGACCGACCTCGGCGTGGTCAACCTCCCTTCGGGCCAGCCGACCATGCGACTCACCGGCGGCGCGGCTAAGCGGCTCGACGCCATGATTCCGCCGGGAATGCGCCCCCACATCCACGTCAGCCTCACCGACGACCACCCCTACGCGCAGGCCTTCGTGATCATTGAGGCCGTGCCGGACAATTCGCCGCCGCCCCCCGCGCTTGCCGCCCGGCCCCCGCGCGTCTAGCTACCCGCCAACGTCAACGGAACCGCCCCGCCCATGAGCACCGCCGCCACGGAGGCGCATCCCGCCCCCAAAGCCACCAACTGGGGCGAGACCTTCGAGATCGCCAAGACGGTGCTCTACGCCCTGGCGATCGCGCTCGTCCTGCGCATCCTGCTGTTCCAGCCGTTCACCATCCCCTCCGCCTCGATGGAGCCGACCCTGCTCCAGGGCGACTACATCATCGTCTCCAAATACACCTACGGCTACAGCCGCCACTCCATCCCCTTCAGCCCGCCGCTGTTCCACGGCCGCGTTCTGGAGCGCACCCCCCGCCGCGGCGACATCGTCGTGTTCAAGCTGCCCCGCGACGGCCACACCGACTACATCAAGCGCCTCGTCGGCCTCCCCGGCGACCGCATCCAGGTCACCGACGGCGCCCTGTTCCTGAACGGCCAGCCGGTCGCCCGCACCGAACTCTCCCCCACCACCCAGGAGATCTACGGCTTCACCCAGCAGGTGCGCCGCTACCGCGAGTGCCAGGCCCCCGACCGCTGCCACATGACCTATGACGCCCGCCCCGACGGCGACGTGGACAACACCAGCGTCTACGTCGTCCCCGCCGGCCACTACTTCATGATGGGCGACAACCGCGACAACTCGCTCGACAGCCGGGTGCCGGAGTCGGTCGGCGTCGGCTTCGTTCCGGCCGAGAACCTGGTCGGCAAGGCTGAGATCATCCTCTTGTCCTGGAACGCCGAAGCCTCGCTGTTCAAGCCCTGGACCTGGCTCACCGAGGCGCGGCCGAGCCGGTTCTTCACCCTGCTGAAGTGAGCGGGGCCGAGCCCAGAGACCGCCGCAAGGCCGCCAAGGACGCCCTGCTCGCGCGCCTGGGCTACCGCTTCAACGACCCCGACCTGTTCGAGCGCGCCCTGACCCACGCCTCCACCACCGGCGGGACCGTCAAGAAGGTGCGCGACAACGAGCGGCTGGAGTTCCTGGGCGACCGGGTGCTGGGCCTGGCCATCGCCGATCGGCTGACGGAGGCGTTTCCAACCGCCGACGAAGGCGAGCTGTCGCGCCGCCTGCACGCCCTGGTTCGCCGCGAGGCCTGCGCCGAGGTTGCCCGCGAGATGGGCCTGGGCGAGGCGCTGCGCCTGGCGCCCGGCGAAAGCAACACCGGCGGCCGCGACAAGGCCACCGTGCTCGGCGACGCCTGCGAGGCTTTGATCGCCGCCGTCTACCGCGACGGCGGCACGGGGGCCGCCCGCGCCCTGATCGACCGCTTCTGGGGCCCACGCCTGCACCAGGACGCCGCCGACGCCAAGGACGCCAAGTCCGCGCTGCAGGAATGGGCGCAGGGGCAGGGCAGGGGCATCCCGCAATACGAGGTGGTCCGCCGCTCCGGCCCCGACCATGCGCCGCGGTTCACCGTTCAGGTCGCCGTCGGCCGCGCCGACCCGGCGGTCGCGGAGGGCTCCTCGCGCCAGGACGCCGAAAAAGCCGCCGCCGCCGCCCTGCTCCAGCGTGAGATCAGCCAATGACCCGCGCCGGCTTCGCCGCCATCATCGGCGCCCCCAACGCCGGCAAGTCCACCCTGGTCAACCGCCTGGTCGGCGCCAAGATCTCCATCGTGACCCAGAAGGTCCAGACCACTCGCTTCCCCGTCCGCGGCGTCGCCATGGAGGGCGACACCCAGATCGTGCTGGTCGACACGCCGGGCGTGTTCAAGCCGCGCCGCCGCCTCGACCGCGCCATGGTCCGCGCCGCCTGGGCGGGGGCCGAGGACGCCGACGCCGTGGTCCACCTCGTCGATGTCCAAGCCGAACTCGCGGTCGCCGAAGGCGGCGGCAAGGCCGCCGACCGCCGCTGCGTCGACGACACCCGCACCATCTCGGAAGGTCTGAATGCCTCCCCCCGCAAGGCCATCCTGGCCCTCAACAAGATCGACGGCGTCAAGCGCGAGAGCCTGCTCGCCCTGTCCGAACGCCTGTTCGCGCTCGGCGTCTATTCCGAGGTGTTCATGATCTCCGCCGCCAACGGCTCGGGCGTGGACGACCTCAAGCGCCGCCTGGCCGAGCTGATGCCGGAAGGGCCGTGGCTGTTCCCCGCCGACCAGACCGCCGACATGCCCGTGCGCCTGCTCGCCGCCGAGATCACCCGCGAAAAGCTCTACCTGCGCGTCCACGAGGAGCTGCCCTACTCCGCCGCGGTGGAGACCACCGCCTTCGAGGAGCGCCCCGACGGCTCGGTCCGCATCGAACAGACCGTCTACGTCGAACGCGAAGGCCACCGCCCGATCATCCTGGGCAAGGCCGGCCAGACCGCCAAATGGATCGGCCAGAAGTCACGCGAGGAACTGACCGAAATCCTCGCCCGCCCCGTCCACCTGTTCCTCCACGTCAAGGTGGATCCCAAGTGGCAGGACCGCCGCGAGCATTACACGGGCGTGGGGTTGGAGTTCGATGCCTGATTAGAACCCCTCTCCCTCGAGGGGGTGAGGAGCAGCGGCCAATTGCTTGGCCGCTGTGACGAACGGGCAGGGGTGAGGGTGTGGCCAAGACCCTCCACGCAGATGGCGCGAAAGGAAAAACGCTCCTTCCTCACGTGCCCAATCCGCTCAAGCCGGCGCGAACACCCCCATCCCCACCCTTCCCCCATCGAGGGGGAAGGGCTTTGTAGCGCCATGGACTTCACCGACGACGCCTACGTCCTCTCCGCCCGCCCCTTCGGCGAGACCGGCGCGATCGTCGAGGCCCTCACCGCCCACCACGGCCGCTGGGCCGCCCACGTCGCCGGCGGCGCCTCGCGCCGCCTCAAGCCGATCCTCCAGCCCGGCGCCCGGGTGCAGTTCGCCTACCGCTCCCGCACCTTCGACCAGCTAGGCGCCGCCGCCCTGGAAGCCGCCGGCCCCGGCCCCGACGCCCTGTTCGACGACCGCCTCGCCCTGGCCGGCCTCGCCTCCGCCGCAGCCCTGGCCCAGGCCTTGCCCGAGCGCGAAGCCCACCCCGGCGCCTTCCTCGCGCTGGAGTCCCTGATCGGCGCGCTGGCCGACTCCCACGTCTGGCCCGCCGTCTACGTCCGCTTCGAAGCCGGCCTGCTGGAGGAGGTCGGCTTCGGCCTCGACCTCTCCCGCTGCGCCGCCACCGGCTCGCGCGACGACCTCGTCTACGTCAGCCCCCGCACCGGCCGCGCCGTCAGCCGCGACGCCGGCCGCCCCTACCACGACAAGCTCCTGGCCCTCCCCCCCTTCCTCCTCTCCTCCCAAACCGGCCTCACCGAAGGCGACATCGCCGCCGGCCTCGCCCTGACCGGCCACTTCCTCGAACAATTCCTCTTCGCTCCCCTCAACCGCCCCCTGCCGCCCGCCCGCCACTGGCTGCTGGAGCGGCTGCGCGATGCGGGCCGGCTCTGACAATCTCATCCACCCCCTCCCTCCCTCGCTTATACTGAAGGCGAGGGAGATGAACGATGAGACGCCCAACCGGACTCTCCGGACTCCTTTTTCTGGAGTCCGGTCTCCTCTCCTCTCCCCCTCGATGGGGGAGAGGCCGGGAGAGGGGGGGCTCGCGCTGGCGGTCCCGGGCAAGCGCGCGAGGCGGAGGACTCTTCCTCGAACGCCATCTCCGGCAACGAACTGCCACCACCCCCATCCCCGACCCTTCCGCCATCGAGGGGGAAGGGAGCGCGGCGCTGGGCCCGAAAGTGCACGAAGTGCACTCCATTTCGCACGCCAAAACCGGACTCTCCGGACTCACCGGACTCCTTTTTCCGTCCGCTCCTACCGCCCGCTATGCTGACCCGGTGAGTCGCCCATGACCGTCCACGTTCCCCCGCCGGAAGGCGATCGCATCATCGACGAGCCCCTCGCCGAGGCGCTCTCGCGCCGCTACCTCGCCTACGCCCTCTCCACCATCATGCACCGCGCGCTCCCCGACGCGCGCGACGGCCTCAAGCCCGTGCAGCGGCGCCTGCTCTACGCCATGCACCGCATGCGCCTGAACCCCGAGGCCGCCACCCGCAAATGCGCCAAGGTGGTCGGCGAGGTGATGGGCGGCTTCCACCCCCACGGCGACCAGTCGATCTACGACGCCCTGGTCCGCCTCTCCCAGGACTTCGCCCAGCGCTACCCCCTGGTCGAAGGCCAGGGAAACTTCGGCAACATCGACGGCGATAACGCAGCCGCCATGCGCTACACCGAGTGCCGCCTGACTGAGGCCGCGCGCCTGCTGCTCGACGGCATCGACGAGAACGCCGTCGACTTCCGCCCCACCTACGACGGCGAGGACTCCGAGCCGGTGGTGCTCCCCGCCGGCTTCCCCAACCTGCTGGCCAACGGCGCCAGCGGCATTGCCGTCGGCATGGCCACCTCGATCCCGCCCCACAACGCCGCCGAGCTGATCGACGCCTGCCTCCACCTGCTCGCCAACCCCAACGCCCCCACCGCCGACCTCCTCGACCTCGTCCAGGGCCCCGACTTTCCCACCGGCGGCGTCATCGTCGAGCCCCGCGCCTCCCTGCTCGAGACCTACGAAACCGGCCGCGGCGGCGTGCGCCTGCGCGCCGCCTGGACCCGCGAGGACACGGGGCGGGGGACCTATCAGGTCGTCGTCACCCAAATCCCCTACCAAGTCCGCAAGAACGACCTGGTCGAACAGCTCGCCGGCCTGATCGAGGCCAAGAAGGCCCCCCTGCTCGGCGACGTGCGCGACGAGTCCGCCGAGGACGTCCGCCTGGTCATCGAGCCCAAGAGCCGCAACGTCGAGCCCGAAGTCTTGATGGAGAGCCTGTTCCGCCTCTCCGACCTCGAGACTCGCTTCCCGGTGAACCTCAACGTGCTGGACGCCCGCGGCGCCCCCGGCGTGATGGGCCTGAGGCAGCTGCTCCAGGCCTTCCTCGACCACCGCCGCGAGGTGCTGGTCCGTAGAGCCCGCCACCGGCTGGAGAAGATCGAGGCCCGCCTGCACATCCTCGACGGCCTCCTGATCGTCTTCCTCGACCTCGACGAGGTGATCCGCATCGTCCGCTACGACGAGGCGCCCAAGGCCCGCCTGATCGAGGTCTTCGCCCTCTCCGAGATCCAGGCCGAGGCCATCCTCAACACCCGCCTGCGCCAACTCGCCCGCCTGGAGGAGATGGAGCTGCGCCGCGAGCACGCCGAACTCTCCGAGGAGCGCGAAGGCATCGCCGCCCTGCTGGCCTCCGACAAGCGCCAGTGGCGCCTGGTCGGCGAGGGCCTGCGCGTCGTCCGCAAGATCCTCGGCCCGGAGACCGCGCTCGGCCGCCGCCGCTCGGTCTTCGCCGAGCCGCCGCGCATCGACGCCGCCGCCGCCGTGGAGTCCCACACCCCGCGCGAGCCGGTCACCGTGATCCTCTCCGAACGCGGCTGGATCCGCGCCCAGCGCGGCCGGGTAGAGGACCCCTCCGAACTGAAGTTCAAGGAAGGCGACAAGCTTGCCTTCCTGGTCTCCGCCGAAACCACTGACCGCATCCTGCTGTTCGCCTCCGACGGCCGCTTCTTCACCCTGCCCGCCGACAAGCTCCCCTCCGGCCGCGGCCACGGCGAGCCGGTCCGCCTAATGATCGAGCTGGACGACCAGGTCGCCATCCTGGCCGTGTTCACCCACCGCCCCAGCCGCAAGCTCGTGCTCGCCTCCCGCGCCGGCTACGGCTTCCTGATGCCCGAGGAGGAGGCCTTGGCGAACCGCAAGGCCGGCAAGCAGGCCCTCGTCGTCGACGCCAAAGGGGCCGCCTTCGCCCTCCCGGCCGACGGCGACATGCTCGCCGTCGTCGGCGACAACGCCAAGGCCCTGATCTTCCCCCTCTCCGACCTCCCGGAGATGCCTCGAGGCAAGGGCGTCAAACTCCAGAGCTACCGCGAAGGCGGCCTGCGCGACGGCCTCGTCTTCTCCTCCGACGAAGGCCCCAGTTGGACGGACCCCGCCGCCCGCACCCGCGCCTGGCCCGACTGGCGCCAGTGGATGGGCAAGAGGGCAGGGGCGGGGAGGGTGGTTCCAAGGGGATTCCCGAACTCTAGGCGATTTAGACCTTTGTGATAGTTCTTGACTTGCACTCTGAGCCTTAACATCAGCCGATGCCCAATTGTAATACTAACTTTATAGTTTTCAACGTTAAGAACAGTTCTTGGCGTTCTTGCTACTGCGGCTCATGGTTGGCGCATTGGAAGAAATATAGTCGAGGATCTCGTCGATCATGTGCAGTATTGGGCTGCCAGAATGACGCTTGCGTTGGTGCCCACGTGCGGCTATCCGACTACCGATCACGGCGGCATATGTACATCGTGCCCTTCTGCAAACGATGTAATCACCACCGCAATGGTGACCTGATGATCATCGACAGGCGAACTTATTTGGTCTCCGCAAACGTGAATGACACGTGTTATCTAGACTACTGAACAGGAGCGTTTTACGTTTTTTTCTGAAGCAGAGAAAACCGGGCTGAGAATTTTTGCTGCGCCTCCACCGCCGCCACCGGCTCCAGCTTCAGCGCCACCCCTTTCGGCGGTCTCCCGAAGAACGCCTTCGCCTCCTGCGCCGAGAACCCCGCCAGCTGCACCGCCTCGAAGTAGGCGCTCACCCGGTCCGCCGCCTTGATCAGCCGCTTCACCTCCGCTGGCGCCTTCGGCGGCAGGCCGAAACGGATATGGATCGCCGCCTCCAGCCGCCCCTCGAAGGCGCGGTAGTCCACCCCCAGCGCCGCCTTGAACGGCGAGATCATGTCGCCGATCACATACTCCGGCGCGTCGTGCAGCAGCGCGCAGAGCCGCCAGCGCGCCTCCAGCCCCGGCTGCATCTTCCCCGCCAGCTGCTCCACCACCAGGCAGTGCTGGGCCACCGAGAACGCGTGCGCCCCCGTCGTCTGCCCGTTCCACCGCGCCACCCGCGCCAGCCCGTGGGCAATGTCGTCGATCTCGATGTCCAGCGGCGAGGGATCGAGCAGGTCCAGCCTGCGCCCCGACAGCATCCGCTGCCACGCGCGGGGTTCCTCCTTGTCCTTGGACGCTTGCGCCATGCCTCTCCCTTGCATTTCCCCCCCGCCTGAACCAGACAGCGGCCATGGCCCTTTCCCGTATCGTCATGCGCCTGGCGCGCAATCCAGGCACCGAGTTCGCCGGCGGCGACGACCACCGCGGCTACTCCCTGACCGCCCCGCTGACCGAGGACGGCCACCTCGACGAAGCCGCCTACGGCCAGTCCAAGGACCAGTGCCTGGTCCGCCGCTTCACCCCCGACGAAGACCCGACGGACGGCCGTCTGGCCCGCCGCGGCCAGCGCTGGTTCTTTGACTACGACGAGGACGACGTGGCCGACGACGAACCCGTCTACCGCCTGGGCGAACACGTCTTCGCGGTGGGCGAATACGTCACCGTCACCGACGAGAACGGCCGCCCGCTCACCTACAAGATCGTCGAGGTCCAGCCCGCCTGAGCCGCGCCTCTAGCGCCGCTTCACGTTCCGCTTCACCAGCGCCTGCACGTCGTCGAAGCCGTGGTGGTCGTCCATGACCTCGTCATGATCGGCGTCTGACATCCGCACCGTCGCCACCACCAGCGGCCCCGTGCGGGGCCCGCGGGCCAGATAGCCCATCGCCCGGCCGCGCCCGCCGTGCTCGTCCGAGGCCAGGATCAGCATGGCGTTGACATTGGCCTTGCCCCCGTCGTCGGTGCGGATCTCCACCTTGTCGTCGCCAGCCTCCAGCGAGAACCGCCGCCCAATGCCCGAGCGCGGCTCGCGCTTCACCGAGACGTGGTCGCTGTCGCCGTTCGCGTCGATGCGCAGCGAGCCGATGCGCACCTTGGCGCTCTCGTCGCGCGCGTCGATGGCCATGCCCGGCAGGCGTACGCGTACCGGGTGGTCGACATCGACGTTCACGTCGTGACCCTCCCAGTCGGCATCGGAAGCCTCGTCGCTCGCCGCCGCGGCGTCCGAGGCCGCTCCTTCGTCGTCGCCCTTGGCCATCTTCGCCGGAGCGGCGGCCGGCTTCTCCGCCCGCAGCCGGCTCTCAATGCCGGCGAGCGTGGCGTCCGCGCCGCCCGAAACGGGCGTCAGCGCCAGGTCTACCGTCGCCCCATTGTCCTGGTCGCGATAGGCGCAGCTGCGCCCGTCCGGCGCTACCCGCACCCGCTCCAGGTCACCCTGCCGGTCGGGGCAGTCCAGCCGCGCCGGCACCTTGAGCAGCGCGTTCGGCCCCACGCCGGGAGGCGCCGGCGGCGGCCCGTCGCAGGCGGCCAACAGCAGCGCGGCGGCGCCGCAACCCAGAAGCAGCTTGGAAGTCATCTCGAAGTCCTCCTGAACCCGAACGTGCGGCTACACGGCCACAGGGTCCAGTGAATTCGCTGTAAGCTGTGCCGCTCGCGCCTCAGCGCTCCGTCTGCCCCCGCTCCGGCTCGCCCGGATAGCCGAGGTCCGCCACGGTCTCGTCGGTCAGCTCACGATCGCTCTCGTAGACATCCGCCTCGTCTTCATCGAGGTCGGTCACCTCGTCCAGATCGTCGGTGAACTCCAGGTCCGCCTCCTCGGCCGACGATCCCTGCACCGCGAACCGGCCATCGACATAGGCGGTGTCCGCGTCCTCCGGCCGATCCTCCAGCGAGTCCGCCACCGCGTAGTCGCTGTCGTCCTCGGCATCGAGGTCGTCCTCGTCGAACTCGTTCTCGTCGAACTCATCGCCGTCCAGCGCGTCGACATCCTCCGAGTCCCCCAGCGCCCGGGTGACGTCCATCACCTCCGGCAGTTCCTCCAGCGTCTTCATGTCCGCGCCCGGGCCGCCCGCGTCGTTCTCGTCGAAGTTGTCCTCGTCGAACACCTCCGCCTGGTCCTGGGCGTCGAAGTCATAGTTGTCCGAAGGCATCTGGCGTTTCCTTGCGCGGGGAGGGCGGGCCCTCTCGCCGTCAAAACACCAAGGCCAAGCCTAGCGTTCCGGCCTCAGCCGAAATGCCCGGCCAGCGCCTCCGCGACCTCAGCCATGGCCGGCGCCCAGTCGTTGAAGGCAGGGGGCGTGAACACCCGCGCCGTCGGATACCAGGGATAGCGGTCGGTCCCCAGCTTGGGCCAGGCGCCCGGCGTCGACACCAGCCACACCGGCCCCCCACCTGCGGCAGCGATGTTAGTGGTGGCGTTGGCGGGGCCGACCACCAGGTCCATGGCGCAACACAGCGCCGCTAGGTCGTCCAGGTCGTTCTTCAGGTCGATGCCGGGCGGCTGCCAGATCTCCACCCCCAGGTGCTCGGCCGCCGCCGCGATCTCGGCCGAGCAGTCGCCGTATTGCAGGTTGAGCAACCGCAGCTTGGGAACCGCGAGAACCGGCGCCCACTGCTCGAACGGTGAATAGTAGCGCAGCCGCGCGCCCTCCACCTTCAGGCTCTTCCAAAGCAGGCCGACCTTCGGCTCCGGCCCCGCCTGCGCCAGCACCTTGCGCCAGTGCGCCACGCGCTGGGGATCGGGGACCAGGAAGCGTTCCCGTCTGGGGAAATCCTCCACCTCCCGCCGGAACCGCCTCAGCGGCGACGCCAGTGGCGCCCACAGGTCGACTACACCCTGGTCGGGGATGAACGGCGCGCCCCGGATCACGTGCCCGTCCACTTTGTAGGTGGAGTGAGCCCCCACGTTCGCCTCCGGGAACGACCGCTGGAACAGCGGGACCAGCCGCGGCTCCACCGCCAAGTGCAGCTTGCCCTGCGGCCCCAGCGCCTCGATCACGTCGGGCAGCAGGTTGGCGAACAGCACCTCGTCGCCCAGCCCCTGCTCCCCCATCAGCAGCAGCGACTTGCTCGCGAGATCGTCCTCCGGCGCCCATTGCGGCCGGTCGATCATGAAGTGGGTGACCTCGGCGTAGTGCGGGTCCAGCCGGGCCTCGTAGGCGTCCCAGCCGGCCCCGAGCTCGCCTTTCGCCACCAGCATGGTCGCCCGCGCCAGACGCATCATCGCCTGCTCGTTCGGCGCCTTCACCGAGGGGAGGGCGGCTTCGCAGTCTTCCAGCGCGCCCGCCGCGTCGCCCAGCGCCAGGCGGCCGTTGGCGCGATTGTAGCGAGCCTTGAACTGCCCCGGGTCGATCCGCAGCGCCTCGTCGTAGAAGGTCAGCGACGCCCCCGGCTCGCCCTGCTCGGCCAGCACGGTGCCGAGCGTGTTCCACAGCACCGCCTCCAGCGGATTGGCCTCGATCGCCGGGCGCAGCACCTCAACCGCCTCGTCGTAACGGTTCATCTCGCGCAGGGCGCAGGCCAGGTTGTTGGCGGCCTCCGCGGAATCGGGGTGGCGGACCAGGTATTGGACGAACAGCCGCGCCGCGACTTCGGTCATCCCCAGCCGAAACGCCAGCCGCCCCAGGTTGTTGGCGATCTCCAGCTGGTCCGGGATCAGCTTCAGCGCTGTCTCATAGGCCTGGATCGAACTCTTGAAGTCCCCCGACTTCTCCCGCGCGATCGCCAGCAGATACCAGCCGAGCCCGTTCTTCTCGTCGCCCTTGAGCGCACGGATCGCCAGCTCGGCGGCTTCCTGCGGCTCCTCCGCATGGATTGCCTCCACCGCCCGCTCCAAGAGCGGCTGCACGGCGTTCGCCCGCATCTTCGCCACCGCCGCCTGCAGCCGCGCTAGCGCCGCGTCCGACCCGGAGTCCCCCAGCACCGAGACGGCCGCCTTGGCGCGCGCGCCTCCCGCCGAGGCCTGAACGCCCAAGGCCGCGGTCGATGCGCCGCCGTTCAGAACGGGGGAGGGGCGGCGGGCGAGGTTGGCGACCATGCCACTGGCTCGCCCGATTATGCTTAACGGAGCGCTAAGTCGGCCTCCGGCCGCATGAGGCGGAGCGTCGCGGCCTTCGATCAGGACAGAATGAAATCGCCCGCGTCGAGCGTCACCAGCCCGGCGATCTTGATGGTCAAGTCGGCCTTGCCGTCGCCGTTGATGTCGGCGACCACATAGGTGTCGCCGTTCTGGCGGTAGTATTGCACCTGGTCGTTGCCGACCGGATCGCCGGGTGCGATCTGGCCGCCGAAACTCAGATGCTGGATCCCGCTCTGCCGAGGGTTGGCGTCAAGGGAGGACAGGTCGAGCACGTCGCCCTCGTCCCAGCCGCGGATCACGTCGATGTCTTTTCCTTTGGATTCGGTGATGAACCCGTAGGAAAACACGTCGTCGCCGCGCCCGCCGTTGAGTCGGTCGGCTCCCTCCCCGCCAATGAGCTGGTCCTCGCCGTGGCCCCCGCGTAGGGTGTCATTGCCCTCGTAGCCGCCTACGAAGCCGCTGACAGTTCCCCCGCGACCGTCGAAGCCATCGTCTCCTGAACTGAGCAAGACATAGCCCTGGATCACGCCTGAATTGCGCACGGTGCAAACTGAGCAATTCACCAGGAAGACATCGCCAATCAACGCTCCGTCATTCAAAACATTTAACGGGCCCCCGCCACCATTGAACGGGGTAACGATAGAATAGTTGCCACCCCTCACTACTCCCGTATTGTGTATCTCAACGGTCAAGCTAGTTGTGAGCGTGATGCCATATCGAGGAGAGGATACGGTTCCGCTGTTGGCGATGTAGCCGCTGCCGCCGTCGATGTTCACTCCATCGAGGGCTCCGTAAATATAGCCGCTGTTGTCCAGCCGCGCGATCTCGCCGCCAAAGTAAACGCCCTCGGCTCCGACTATGGATCCGCTAGCCTCGTTGATGACCGTGGAGTAATCCCCGCGCAGTACCACGGCGGCGAAATTGCTGTAGATGGCGCCCTTGTTGATGAGGGTGCTGCCCGCCACAAGATTTCCGTCCTCGATCGCGTAATCCTGCTCCACCGCCATGGTCACGCCTTCCTTGATCAGAAGCAGATCGGAGGAGAAGGTGAAGTTGAAACCGGCTTCGGTATCGCTGCTGATGATGGTCATCGCGCCTATCCCAGAATGAAGTCGCCGGAGTTCAACGTCACCAGCCCGGCGATCTCCAACTTGAGGTCCGCCTTGGCGTCACCGTTCACGTCGGCGACGACGTAGGTGTCGCCGTCTTGGCGATAGTACTGCACCTTGCCGCTGGCGACGGGGTCGGCCGATCCGATCTGGCCGCCGAACACCAGCTGCTGGCGGCCCTTGGCGCCGCTATCGGCGTCGATGCCCGACAGGTCCAGCAGATCGGCGCTGTCCCAGGCGCGGATCAGATCAATCGTCTTGCCCCTTGATTCGGACACGGCGTGGTAGACGAACACATCCTCGCCCGCCCCGCCTCTGAGCGTGTCCGCGCCCAGGCCGCCCTGCAGGGTGTCCTCGTCCGCGCCCCCACGCAGGCTGTCCGCGCCGTCGCCTCCATCGACGAGTCCCCCCGCGCCGCCGCGCCCGTCGTAGGTGTTGTCGGAACTTCCGAAGAGCACCCCTCCCTCGATGACGCCGGAGTTTCGCACGTTGCAGAAGCCTGCGGAATCCAGGTTCAGGCCGCCGTACATGCTGCCGCTGTTCACGATGTCCAGATAACCCGATCCGTCTTGATATCTGACCGCGTCGGCTGACCCGCGGATCTCCCCGGAATTTTCCAACAGGAGATGACCCTCGGTTGCGACAAACACGCCGATGCCACCGGATATCACTCCTGAGTTCGTGATCCGGCCGCTCGAAGTGCCGGAGGAGACCCCGATCAGTTGCCCGTGGATCGAGCCCTGGTTGTCCAGATATGCGCCCGGGCCAAATAAGACTACGCCGTCGGCCCCGTAGATCGACGCGCTCGCATGGTTGATCACTGTCGCGTTCTGCCCCGTCATCAGAACCGCGGTGAAGTTGTTGTAGATCGAGCCGAAGTTGCCGAGCGTGCAGCCGTTACGCACCGTGGACCCCTCCGAGTCCGTGACGGTGTAGCCGCCCGCCACCACCAGGTTGGCCCCCGCCTCTACGACCAGCAGCTGATTGTCGTGATCGAATACGAACGGGGTTTGCCGGTCGCCGCTGATGATGGTCATCGCCACCCTCCCCAAGGGTTGCAGGTGACGCGGTTATTTCGGCTTTGGCAAGCTTCGCCGCCACCCGTCGCAAGCCCTCGTTAACCATGATGCCGCCAGCTTGGGCCGCAGCGGCCGAATCCTAGCGCCGCGCGTGGGGCCGTCATGGCGCTGAAGCTGTCGCTCAAACCGGCTGAGAAGTTCGTGCTCAACGGCGCGGTCGTGCAGAACGGCGAGCGCAGGAGCGTGCTGCTGCTGCAGAACAAGGCCTCGGTCCTGCGCGAGAAGGACATCATGCAGGCCGAGGAGGCGGTGACGCCGGGGCGGCGAATCTACTTCCCGGTGATGATGATGTACCTCGACGACGCCAACGCACAGCGGTACGGGGATGAGTTCTTAAGGCGGCTTTCAGAGTTCATGAGCGTGATTGGCAGCCCGGACGCGCTGGCCGACTGCGTCGCCATCGGCAATCACGTGATGGCGCGCGAATACTACAAGGCCCTGATGCTGTGCCGGCGGCTGATCGAGTTCGAAGACGCGAGGTTGGGGAATGTCGCTTCAGGCCTACCAGCAGGCGACGGCTAGGTCCGAGGCCCCACGCTCGGCCGAATACCGGCTGTTCGGCCAGGTGACCCGGGCGCTGCTGGAGGCCGAGCAGGCGCCGGTTGACGACTTCAAGCAGCGGATCGACGCGCTGGACTGGAACCGGCGTATGTGGACGGCGCTGGCCTCGGACGTGTCGGCCCCGGAGAACGGCCTGCCATCCCCGGTGAAGGCGCAGATCATTTCGCTCAGCCTCTGGGTCGGGCGCCACTCCAGCGCGGTGATGCGGCGCGAGGAGGAGATCGGCCCCCTGGTCGACATCAACCGCATCATCATGCAGGGCTTGGCCGGAGGCGGCGCCCAGGCCGCCTGATCGCGGTCCCCGCTCCCGCGGGAACGCGGGCGGAGGTGCGCATGCGGCTGGCGTTCATCGGGCTTGGGGTGATGGGCTTTCCCATGGCCGGGCATCTGGCGCGGGCGGGGCACGAGGTGGCGGTGTTCAACCGCTCTCCGGAAAAGGCGCGGCGGTGGGCGGAGGCTCACGGCGGGCGGGCCTGCGCTGCCGTGGCCGAGGCGGTGGAGGGCGCCGAGGCCGTGATGCTGTGCGTCGGCAACGATGCCGACGTGCGCGAGGTGCTGGAGGCGGCGTTCCCGGCCATGGCCGAGGGGGCGGTGGTGGTGGACCACACCACCACCTCGGCGCGGCTGGCGCGGGAGGCGGCGGCCGACGCGCGCACGCGGGGGCTGTGGTTCGTGGACGCGCCGGTGTCGGGCGGGCAGGCGGGGGCGGAGGCCGGCAAGCTGTCGGTGATGCTGGGGGGCGAGGAAGAGCCGATCGCGCGGGTGACGCCGGCGCTGGAGGCCTACGCCAAGGCGGTCACGCGGATCGGGCCGCCGGGGGCGGGGCAGACCGCCAAGATGATCAACCAGATCTGCATCGCGGGCGTGGTCCAGGGGTTGGCCGAGGCGGTGCATTTCGCGGCCCGCACGGAGGTGGACGCCGAGGCGGTGTACGGGGCGATCAGCCAGGGGGCGGCGCAGTCGTGGCAGATGGACAACCGCTGGTTGAGCATGGTCGAGGGACGGTTCGACTTCGGCTTCGCGGTGGACTGGATGAGGAAGGACCTGGGGCTGGTGCTGGAGGAGGCGCGGGGCGTGGGGGCCACCCTGCCGCTGACCGCGCTGGTGGACCAGTTCTACGCCGAGGTGCAGGGGCTGGGCGGGCGGCGCTGGGACACCTCCAGCCTGCTGGCGCGGCTGGAGCGGCCGGACGGGTTAGGCGAAAAACCGGTCCGGTGAGTCCGGTGAGTCCGGGCGCCGCCGCGCGGAGAGGTGCACTTCGTGCACTTTGCCCTTGGGGACCGCGCTGAAATGGCCCGATGCCTGGCGGCTGGGTGGAGTGCACTTCGTGCACTTTGGACCGGGAACCGCGTCCAATTCGTCTGATCCGTTCAACGCGCACGCCCCGCGCGGTGCGCGGTTGGAGTGCGGCGGTTGGGGTTAGGGTTGGGTTGGGTGGCGCCAAGTCACCGCTCCTCGTTCGGTCCGCGAAGCATAAGCGTGGAGCGGGGACCGGGGACGAACAGAGCGCACTTTTTTCCGGCCGGTCCGCAGGAACGCTATGTCGCGCAAAGGCGAGGCGCTTGCTCTCCTAGAGGATGAAGTTGGTGAAGCCGGTATGGTCACCGACGATGGCGATGTAGTCGTCGTTGGGGTCTGTGGCGTCTACGTTGATGGCCACGGTCGTGTAGTAGCCGCCGAAGGTCAGGTAGAGTTCGCCGGCCGCGCCGCTGGGGGCGTCGACCAGGGTGAAGGCCTGGTTGCCCGGGGTGTTCACGTCCGCGTCGATGCGGTGCAGGTCGATCACGTCGGAGGCGTCGAGATCGAAGATGAACTGGTTGAAGAAGGCCCCGATGCTGGTGACGGCGAAGGTGTCGGCGCCTTCGCCCCCGTAGAGGCGGCCGCCCGGCGCGGTGACCACCAGGGTGTCGTCGCCCTCGCGCGCGTAGAGGGTGTTATAGCCGCCGCTGACCAGCCTGTCGTCGCCGGTCCCGGCTTCGATCACGACGCCGCCCGAACCCATTACGATCCGGTCGGCGAAGTCCGTGGCGAAGACGACGCCGCGCTCCAGCTCGCGCAAGGTCGTCCCATGCACCCGGGCGCCGTCCTCGAGCAGGCCGGTGAAGTCGGCGCGGGCGCCGTCCGCCTCGGGGTCCGGCAGGGTCAGGTAGAAGTGGTCGAAGCCGTCGCCGCCGTCGACGACATCGCGGATGCCCACGAAGATGGTGTCGTCGCCATCCCCTCCGAAGAAGTGGTCGCGGAACCGCTCGCCATCCGGCCCCTCCGCGCCGCCCAGGCTGTCAATGCCCTTGCCGCCGCGCAAGGTGTCGGCGCCCTCCTGGCCGCTCAGGCCGTCATTGCCGAGGCCTCCGCAGACGCGGTCGCGCCCCTCGTGGCCGAACAGCTCGTCGTCGCCCTTGTCGCCGAAGAGGTGGTCATTGCCCTCGCCGCCGATCAGGGCGTCGTCGCCGCCTTTGCCGTAAAGCCAGTCGTCGCCCCGCAGCCCCCTGAGGGTGTCGTCGTCCGCGCCGCCGCTGAGCGTGTCGCGCCTGTCGGTGCCGTAGAGGGTCGCCATTGCACGTGGTCCTGCTGACTTGCGGACGAGTGATAGCCCAAGGCCGCCACGGTGGGTGTGCCCATGTCGTCGCAGGGGCTGGCGCTCGACAGGCGGTCACTGTGCGAAGGGGGAGCCGGGCGCGCTTGGCGCGGCCGGAGTGGCCAGAGGCGTGGGCAGGAGGCGGTAGCGGCCGGCGCCGAGGAATTCGAGCCAGCCCGTGCCGTAGCCTGATCACAGCTTGTGAACAAATACGGAACAGTGCAGAATGCACGACGTTCGTGGTGACGGTCACCGCGATCGGGATACGCTCCCATGCATGGCCAATCCGCGATTCGTGCCGCAGGCGCTGCTCGACCTTTACGAGGTGCACGAGTGGCGCAACGGGCTGGCGGTCCTGTCGGCGGCCTGCCCGAACGAATGGAGCGACATCACCGCTGCGCTGTCGGAGTTTCGCCTCTACGCCTCGGAGATCATCAAGCGGGGCGGCAACCGCTCCGCCATCGCCATCCGGCTCGACAGTCTGCTGGCCAAGCGCGGCTGGTCGACCCAATCCTTCGACACGAAGATCGTGGTGGACGAGCACGAGCGCCGCTCGCCCACGCACAAGGTGGACATGTTCAAGAACGGCGTCGCGTTCGAGACCGAGTGGAACAACAAGGATCCCTTCTACGACCGCGACCTCAACAACTTCCGCCTGCTGTTCGACCTGCGGGTGATCCAGGCGGGCGTGATCGTCACCCGCACCGACGAACTCCAGCAACTGGCGGTGGAATTGGGCCGCGATCCGCAGAGCTACGGCCAATCCACCACGCACATGAGCAAGCTGCTTCCCAGGCTGGAAGGCGGCGGCGGGGGCGGTTGTCCGGTCGTGGTGTTCGGCATCAGGAGGGCGGCCTATGTCGATGATCGAGCAGACCCGGCCCCGCCCGTTCGGGGCGTGCCAGCTGCCGCTATTCAGATCGGACCGGAGGATGCCGATGGCCTATGACACCGCCTTGACCGAAGCCGGGGTGCAGGCGGCGATGGACCTTGCCGGGTTCGCGCGGGGGCGGAAGTTCTCGACCATCCTGGCCGATCCGCCGTGGCGGTTTCAGAACCGGACGGGGAAGATGGCGCCGGAGCATCGGCGGCTCTCGCGCTATCCGACCATGACGCTGGACGACATCTGCGCCCTGCCGGTGGAGGGCGTGGCGTGGGAGACGGCGCACCTTTACCTGTGGGTCCCGAACGCGCTGCTGCCCGAGGGGCTGAAGGTGATGGAGGCGTGGGGGTTCAGCTACAAGTCCAACCTGATCTGGCACAAGGTGAGGAAGGACGGCGGCTCGGACGGGCGGGGCGTGGGCTTCTACTTCCGCAACGTCACGGAAATGCTGCTGTTCGGCGTGCGCGGCAAGAACGCGCGCACGCTGGCGCCGGGCCGGCGGCAGGTGAACATGCTGGAGACCCGCAAGCGGGAACACAGCCGCAAGCCGGACGAGCAGTACGAGATCATTGAAGGCTGCAGCCCGGGGCCGTACCTGGAGCTGTTCGCGCGCGGGGAGCGGAAACGGTGGGAGACGTGGGGTAACCAGGCGGACGGCGAATACGCACCTACGTGGCCGACTTACGCCTATAACTCCGCGCAACCCACCCGCGAGGGCGCTGCCTAGCGGCCCGTATGATGAGCCAATGATCAGGAAGCGAAACTAATCAAGTAAGGCCCCTTGCGATACCTATTTGGGCAGTTTACCTTCTCTTCATGAACCTGAAGGAGGTATTCATGCCGCACCCGAACAGTACCACGTACTCTACCGGTAAATCGCAGATTTCCCTGAGAAACAAGGCCGTACAGGCTGTTCTCGATGCGATGGGCTCGCAAAAGGGCCTTACCATTTTCGAGATTGCTGACCGGGCTAACGTTTCTCTCGGTTATGTGCGAACGGTTCTTAAATACGTGCCTGAGGTACAGGCGCTGAAACGTGAAGGATACGTTCTTCTTAGCGCCAAAGGGCCTTTACCAAATTGGGCGGCCGATGTCCCGAACCCCCAGCGGGCGACGTCCACTGCCCTTGTTGGTGCTCCTGACTTGCCAGATACGATCTCTCACGTAGAACTCAGAGAGGAGGTGGGCGAGAAGGTCCTTACCTTTCGCCGCATCCTACGTAAGACCTATCTCAGCCCCAAGAGCCAACGGCGGGAATTGGAAGTCCTCACGGGCCTAGAGGTACTCGGGGCGGAGCGAGAAGAGGAACATATGCGTTATATTCGCCAACTTGAGGAGCAGCGAGCCAGCCTGGAAGCCTTCAACAGGACGCTTCGCGAGCACGCGGAATTGTTGAAGTCGCTGCCCCCTAGCTCAGGACGCCGCACTGCCGCAATTCCGGTCGATCCGGCTACTCACTAGGCAACACGAGGCAACATAATTAGGAGCCGCGCCCGTGAGCGACACCACTTTGACGAGCCTTTTGGAGCGCGCTGCACATGAAACCACGCCTCTCCCAGAGGCAATCAATGCCCTTCAGGCCGTGAAGCGACGACTGGCGGCGCAAGGCAAGTCACTCGCGAACCTGGTAGTTAGTGAACTGGCCACACCAAGCCCATATCGGCCCATGTTTTCAAAAGGCATTAAGTCGGAGCTTGAAGAGCTTCGATTAAAGAGTTCCCTACAAGAAAAGGAGCTTCTCGAGGCTCGTAAGGAGATAATTCGGCTGCATCACAAGCTAGAGAGGGCAGGAGGCAGCAAGCGCCTTCCCAAAAGCGAGGATGGAACGATGGCGTGGGTACCTTTCAGTCTTGTCGCAAGCGCCAGGTTGGGAAAATCGCACGGATGGAAGCGGATCTTCGCAAGACAGTTTGGGTTGAAGGATGAAGGTATCCTGCTTTCCTGGAGTAAACAAGATCGCGTTCCTTCAGAGGCAGTTGCCTTTTTGAGCAAGCTTAAACCAGAGTCCAAACGCGAGGCACCTGCCCGACGACCTTGGATGCGACGTGAGTACGATCGTCTCGCTGAGCTTCTGGCGCAGGGCAAAACTGAAAACGAGATTGTTCCCCTGCTGGAAGCGGAATTCGAGCGCACCATTACCCTTGGAGCTGTCAAGAAAGCTCGTCAGCGTATTCGCTTGGGACAGCACGACCGCTATGCTGCGGATGGTCGATTGCGTCAAGGAATTGTGCGGAAGAAGAAGCCAAAGAGCGCGAGCACTAGATATTCAACGCAGGTAAATGGTGTCTGAGGACAGTGAAGAGGCGAACGCGCCTCCCGCCCTCTCCCGCCTCACCTCCGACCAAATCTGGCTCCTCTGGCGCCGCGTCACCCGCGCGTTGCCGCTGTGGACCATGCCCTGGGAATCGCTGTTCGCGCCCAGCGCGCGGACGATGCTGGGGGTGGACTATGTGTCGGGGCTCAGGCGCAACGGCTCGACGCGCAAGGTGTTCGCGCTGCTCGAGGGCGTGGGGCCGCGGGACCTGCGGCGGCTGCACCTGATCGCCCAGGTGAACCGGGCGCGGCAGGAGGCAGTGGCGCGCTGGACCGCCATCGGGTTGGTGACCCTGCCGGTGTCCGGCGCGCTGGCGCTGGCGCAGCTGGCGCCGGGGCTGCTGAGGGAGATCCGCGCCGAGTGGCTGGACCTGTCGGCGACGACGCTGGCGTTCGTGGGGGCGATGGTGGTGGTCTATCTGCTGGCCGCCTGGCGGGCGCGGCAGATCGTGTCGGTGATCGAGCTGGCGTTCGTGGAGCGCGACGTGGCGCTGGAGGGTGAGGCGGCGGGGGAGTGGGACCCGGGGCTGCCGGGGGCGGGCTAAGCCGCGCGTGTGAGCGGGAGGGAGCGTTCGGGAGGCGCCGTCGAACGCTTGTAGGCCAGAATTTTCCGGACTCCCAACCAAGTCAAGGACGGCCCGGAGGGCCGCCGCTTCGCGGCCGCGGAGCGATCCTTGACTTGGTTGGGAGTCCGGAATCACGCTCCGCCAAGCGAACGATGGCGAGGTGGGTTCGGCGCTTGGCAGGATGATCGGGGGGATGAGCGGTAGAAAGGGTGAAGTGGCGCGCGCGCTAGGCCCCCATCAGCCGGGCCGCGTGGGGGGCGAAGTAGGTGATGACGCCGCGGGCGCCGGCGCGTTTGAAGGCCTGGAGGGATTCGAGGACGACGCGGTCTTCGTCGAGCCAGCCGTTGGCGGCGGCGGCCTTGAGCATCGCGTATTCGCCCGAGACCTGGAAGGCGAAGGTGGGCATGGCGAAGGCGTCCACGACGCGGCGGACGATGTCGAGGTAGGGCATCCCCGGCTTGACCATCACCATGTCGGCGCCCTCGGCGATGTCGAGCGCGACCTCGCGCAGGGCCTCGTCGGAGTTGGCGGGGTCCATCTGGTAGGTCTTCTTGTCGCCGGGGTTGGCCTGGGGGCCCGAGCCGAGCCGGCCCGAGCCGATCGCCTCGCGATAGGGGCCGTAGAAGCCCGAGGCGTATTTGGCGGCGTAGGCCATGATCAGCACGTCGCAGCAGCCGTCGCGTTCGAGGGCTGAGCGCAGGGCGCCGACGCGGCCGTCCATCATGTCGGAGGGGGCCAGGATGTCGGCGCCGGCGCGGGCCTGGAGCAGGCCCTGCTCGACCAGCCGCTCGACCGTGGCGTCGTTGACGATGCGGCCGCCTTGCAGGAGGCCGTCGTGGCCGTGGTCGGTGAAGGGGTCTAGCGCCACGTCGCACATGATGCCGACTTCGGGGGCCGCCTCCTTCATCGTGCGCACGGCGCGGCAGACCAGGCCTTCGGGGTTGAAGGCCTCGGAGCCGGCGGCGTCCTTTTTGGCGCCGTCGATGTAGGGGAAGACGGCGATGGCGGGCACGCCGAGCGCGCGGGCGCGGACGGCGGCCTTGGCGGCCTCGGCGACCGAGAGGCGGTCGACCCCAGGCATGGAGGCGACGGGAACGCGGCCGTCGCCGTCGTGGACCACCATCGACCAGATCAGGTCGGAGGGGGTGAGCGTAGTCTCGCGCACCAGGTCGCGGACCCACGGCGCCTGGCGCAGGCGCCGCAGTCGCAGGGCGGGGTAGCTGGCGTGGGGGTGGCTCAAGCGGCGACGGTGGGGAGGCTGCCGCCGGCGGCGCGGCCGATGGGGCGGCCGTCGAGGAGGCGGATGAAGCCGATGATGCTGGCGATGATGTACCAGAAGACGTTGGCGATCCCGAGCATCGCGGCGGCCACCAGCATCAGGACCGCGCCGACGCCTAGGCCGACGGCGCCGCTGAACAGCTCGCCCACGCCCGCCAGGCCCGCGCCGAGCCCGGTCCCGATGGCGGCGAAGACCAGGGCGATGGCGAGGACGGAGAGGACGATGCCGACCCAGAAGATCCTGATCTGGTTGTCGTAGTGGCTGCGCGCGACGGGGCTGGCTGAGCCGCGGCGGACGTAGGCGATGATCGCGGCGACCAGCGAGGGGAAGCCGGCGACGAAGGGGGCGATGAACAGGATCAGGTAGTTGACCGCGGTCAACGCCTTGTCGGCGCCGTCGTCGCGGGGCGGGTCGTAGGTGGTGGTCATGGCCAAGCTCCTCCTGCGCAGGATCAGATCGGATGTTTGGGGGGTGCGCGCAAGATCAGGGCGGGCTTGCACCCGGCCGATGTTGACACCTCCTTCGCCTCACGCGAGTTGAACCGCGCCGCCCGGAGCGACCGATGGACTTCACCCTCTCCGACGATCAGCGCATGGTGCAGGAGGCGGCGCTGGAGTTCGGCCAGGCCGAGTTCGCGCCCAACGCCGGGCGCTGGGACGAGGAGAAGCACTTCCCGGTCGACGTGCTGCGGCGGGCGGCGGAGCTGGGGTTCGGCGCCATCTATGTGAAGGAGGACGTGGGCGGCTCGGGGCTGACGCGGCTGCACGCGGCGCTGGTGTTCGAGGCGCTGGCGCGGGGGGATGTGTCGACCTCGGCGTTCCTGTCGATCCATAACATGGCCAGCTGGATGATCGACCGGTTCGGCTCAGACGAGCTGCGCCGCAGGTTCCTGCCGCGCATGGCGACGATGGAGCTGATCGGCTCCTACTGCCTGACCGAGCCGGGGTCGGGGTCGGACGCGGCGGCGCTCAGGACCACCGCGCGGCTCGACGGCGACCACTATGTGCTGAACGGGTCCAAGGCGTTCATCTCGGGCGGGGGGGTGAGCGATGTCTATGTCGTGATGGTGCGCACCGGCGGGGAGGGGGCCAGGGGCATCTCCACCGTGGTGGTGGAGAAGGGGACCGAGGGGCTGTCCTATGGGGCCCAGGAGAAGAAGATGGGCTGGAACAGCCAGCCCACGGCGCAGGTCAACTTCGACAACTGCCGCGTGCCGGTGGCCAACCGGGTGGGGGCGGAGGGCGAGGGGTTCCGCATCGCCATGTCGGGGCTGGACGGGGGGCGGGTGAACATCGCCGCCTGTTCGCTGGGGGGTGCGGGGTTCGCGTTCGACACGGCGCGGGATTACATGAGTTCGCGCAAGCAGTTCGGGTCGGCGCTGAAGGAGTTCCAGGCGCTGCAGTTCAAGCTGGCCGACATGGCCACCGAGATCGAGGCGGCGCGGCTGATGGTCTATCGCGGCGCCAGTGCGATCGACAACGACGAGCCGCGCAAGGCGATGGCCTGCGCCATGGCCAAGCGCTTCGCCACCGACGTGTGCTTCGACGCCGCCAACGCGGCGCTGCAGCTGCACGGGGGGTATGGGTACCTGAAGGACTATCCGCTGGAGCGGATCGTGCGGGATCTGCGGGTGCACCAAATCCTGGAGGGGACCAACGAGATCATGCGCGTGATCACGGCGCGCGAGCTGTTCCGCCAGTGAGCGAGGACGCCGAGGTTCTCGTCCGGCGCGAGGGGGCGTGGGGACTGTTGACGCTGAACCGGCCGAAGGCGCTGAACGCGCTGACCGAGACCATGTGCCGGCTGATCTCGGACGCCCTGCTGGAGTGGGAGCGGGACGAGGGGGTCGAGGCGGTGCTGATCGACCATGCGGGGGAGCGGGGGTTCTGCGCGGGGGGCGACATCCGGCTGGTGCGCGAGAGCGGCATGGGCGACGGCCAGGCGGCGCGGGCCTTCTTCGCGGCCGAGTACCGGATGAACGAGCTGCTGTTCCGCTATCCCAAGCCGACCGTGGTGGTGATGGACGGGATCACCATGGGCGGCGGCGTGGGGGTGTCGGCGCCGTGCCGGTATCGGGTGGCGACGGAGCGGACGCTGTGGGCGATGCCGGAGGGGGACATCGGGCTGTATCCGGACGTGGGGGCGGGGTGGCACCTGGCGCGGCTGCCTGAGGGGGTCGGGAACTGGCTGGCGCTGACGGGCGCGCGGTTGCGGGCCGCGGATTGCGTGAGGTTGGGGATCGCCACACATTTCTTGGAGAGCGAGCGGGTGGAGGAGGTTAAAGCCAAGCTTCTCTCCAGCCGGGGAGACGGATTAGCCGAAGGCCTGGCGGAGATCTCCGGCGACCCTGGCCAACCCCCGGTCGAGCCGCACCTGCCTGAAATCGCCCGCTTGTTCACCGCGCCCACGGCCGAGGAGGTTGTGGGGGGGCTGGAGGGGGACGCAGGGGAATGGGCGCGGGGGCAGCTGGAAGCGGTGCGGCGCAAGTGTCCGATGACGGTGAAGGTGTCGCTGCGGCTGATCGAGGCGGGGGCCAGGCGGGCGAGCTTCGCCGATGAGATGGCGGCGGAGTATCGGGCATCCGCGCGGATGATCCATCGACACGACTTCATCGAGGGTGTGCGCGCGGTGCTGCTCGACAAGGACGGCAGCCCGCGCTGGGACCCGGCTTCGCTGGAGGAGGTCAGCGAGGAGATGGTCGAGGCGGTGTTCGCCGAGTTGCCGACGGACGAGGAATGGACGCCGTTTCCTCAGGAGCCGGCGGCCAGCGCCGCCTGAGGCCCTTGCGCGACGGGAAAGGCCGGCGCCGCGACGGACGAGCTTGGCGGGTGCGTGACGCTACGGTAAAGCTCGCGCGCCCTTAGCCGGAGAGCCTCCCATGCGCCGCCTGACCCTCGCGTTCGCCGCCAGCGCCCTGATGCTGGCCGCCTTCGAAGCCTCGGCCCAGGCGGCGCGGTCGGTTGCGGCGCCGGCGTACGTCGCCGCGGCCGTGGCCGATCCCGGGCGGCCGGCCGAGGATACGGCCCGCGACGCCAACCGCCATCCAGCGGAGCTCGCCGTCTTCGCCGGCGTGAAGCCCGGCGACACCGTGCTCGACGTGCTCCCCGGTGGCGGCTACTTCACTCGCATCTTCGCCAAGATCGTCGGCCCCACCGGCCGGGTGGTGGCGGTGGTGCCGTCCGAGATCGCCGGCAAGTACGACTCGGAGAAGAACGCTCGCGCGGCGGCCGCGGCCTATCCGAACGTGATGGTGGCGGTGGAGCCGCTGCTGCAGGCCCATCCCGAGCACGCCAATGCGGTGGACGTGATCTGGACTTCGCAGAACTACCACGACTTCCACACGCCGCTGCTCGGCTCGCCCGACGTGGCGGAACTGAACCGCCAGGTCTTCCAGGTGCTGAAGCCCGGCGGCGTCTACATCGTAGTGGACCACGTGGCGCAGGCGGGCTCGGGCGCCCGCGACGCCGACACCCTGCACCGCATCGACCCGGCGCTGGTGCGCAAGGAGGTGGAGGCGGCGGGCTTCGTCTTCGACGGCGAGAGCAACTTGCTGCGCAACCCGGCGGATGATCATACGAAACTGGTGTTTGATCCGTCCATCCGGGGGAAGACGGATCAATTCGTGTACCGGTTCAGGAAGCCGGCACGGCCGGGTTGAACCAAGGGCGCCTTTCCGGCATAAGCGCCGCCTTCCATTTTCCGGCGGCGCCTGATCGGCGCGCCCCTGCAGGACCACCTTCGATGGCCGTTCCCAAGCGAAAGACCTCGCCCTCGCGGCGCAACATGCGGCGCTCGCACCACGCGCTCAGCGCCAACACCTATGTCGAGGACAAGGACTCGGGCGAACTGCGCCGGCCGCACCACGTCGATCTGAAGACGGGGATGTACAAGGGTCGGCAGGTGCTGACGCCGAAGGAGGACTGACGCGCCCCTCAAGCGCCTCTGCGGGCGCCTTGCTCTCTCGCAAACGCGCGTGCCCTACGCCCGCTAGTGCCCCACGTGCGGCTTGCGGTCGTAGTGGCCGTCGCGGAAGCCGGCGAACAGGCGGGCGGTCTGGGGGTGGCCGATCGGCTCGCCCGTCGGGTCCGGCATCAGGTTCTGTTCGCTGACGTAGGCGACGTAGGCGCTCTGCTCGTTCTCGGCCAGCAGGTGGTAGAAGGGCTGGTCGCGCGAGGGACGAACGTCCTCGGGGATCGCCTGCCACCATTCCTCGGTGTTGGCGAACTGCGGGTCGACGTCGAAGACCACCCCCCGGAAAGGGAAGACCCGGTGGCGGACCACCTGGCCGATGGCGAACTTGGCGTTCCGGCTTTCCATGGCTGGCATGATGCGCGTCTCCCCATGACGGCAGGCTGAATGGGAATGTTGAGAGTGAGTCAGGCGCTTCCTCAAGTCCCTCGCCCCCGCTACAGTTCGCCGCAACGGAGGGCATGCGCCTTCCACCGACAGGTTGATAGATGTCCGAGGCCGTTGCGCCGCGGGCGCGGGTTCCACGGCTGCCCGCGTCCGCGCTGAGCGATTCGCGCCCCTATGCGGCGCTCGATCTAGGCACCAACAACTGCCGCCTGCTGATCGCCCAGCCGGGGGCCGGCGGCATCCGGGTGCTGGAGGCGTATTCGCGGATCGTGCGGCTGGGGCACGGACTGACGCGGACCGGACGGCTCGACGACGACGCGATGGAGCGGACCATCACGGCGCTGAAGGTTTGCGCCGAGAAGATCCGCCGCCGGCGCGTCGGGCGGGCGCGGGCGGTGGCCACACAGGCGTGCCGGCTGGCCTCCAATGGGCGGGAGTTCGTGGAACGGATCGCGGCCGAGACGGGGCTGCGGTTCAAGATCATCACCCCGCGGGAGGAGGCGCGGCTGTCGGTGGCGGGCTGCATGGCGCTGCTCGATCGGGAGAGCGACGCGGCGCTGGTGATCGACGTGGGCGGAGGATCTACGGAGTTCTCCTGGGTCGATCTGACGGCGCTGCACGAGGGGCAGGGACCGCTGAGGATGCACCCGGCGCGCCTGCCGATCCGGGCTTGGCTGTCGATCCCGCTGGGGGTGGTGACGTTGACGGACGCCTTTCCGGAGCAGGCGGACCGGCAGGCTTGGTACCGGGCGATGGTGGAGGCGGTGAAGGCGCGGCTGTCGGACTTCAACCATGCGGACGCTATGCGGCCGGTGTTCCAGGCTAGGCGCGCGCACATGATCGGCACCTCGGGCGCGATCACCAGCCTGGCCGGGCTGCACCTGGGGCTGGACCGCTATGACCGCAACGTCATCGACGGCATGTGGCTGTCGCCGCAGGAGTGCGACGGAGCGGTGGAGCAGCTGCTCAAGCTCGATCACGCGGAGCGGGCGGCGCAAGGCTGCATCGGGCCGGACCGGGCGGACTTGGTCGTGGCGGGCGCCGCGATCCTGCAGGCGGCACAGGAATTGTGGCCCTGTGTGCGGGTGCGTGTCGCTGACCGCGGGCTGCGCGAAGGGTTGCTGATGTCGCTGATGAACGAGCGGCCACAGGGGCGCGCCGGGCGTAAGCGGCGGCGGCGGGGCGGCAACGGACACTGACGAGGAGACGGCGATGAAGGTGCTCTACCAGACCGAGGCGACCACCACCGGAGGCGGGCGCGACGGCGGCCACGGGTCGGTCAAGGACGAGGGGCTGACGGTGGAGTTCTCCACGCCTGGCGCGGGGCGGCCGGGCAACAACCCCGAGCAGCTGGTGGCGCTGGGATACTCGGCTTGTTTTTCGGGCGCTTTGCACGCGGTGGCGCGGCGGCGGGGGATGAAGCTGGAGAACCCATCGGTGACGGTGCGCGCGGCGCTGGGGCAGGACGAGGCCAGCAACTTCGGGCTGGAGTTTGAAGTCGACACGGTGCTGCCGGGGCTGAGCGACGAGCAAGCCCAGGAGCTGACCGAGGCGGCGCACCAGGTTTGCCCGTATTCGCGCGGGTTCGCGCATGGGGCGCCGGTGAAGGTCTCGGGCCGCGGCGGCTGATGAGCGACGAAGGCCCCCGCCGCCTGGTCCGTCCGCCGATGCGGGGGCAGGAAGGCGGCCGGGGCGCGCCGGCGAGGCTGAAGACGGCAAAGAAGCACACGCCCTCCTCGCAGGCGTGGCTGGAGCGGCAGGTCAACGACCCTTATGCGGCCGAGGCGCGGGCCAAGGGCTATCGCTCGCGCGCGGCGTTCAAGCTGATCGAGATCGACGATCGGTTCCGGCTGCTGCGGAAGGGTGCGCGGGTGGTCGACCTCGGCTGCGCGCCGGGCGGATGGGTGCAGGTGGCGCTGGAGCGCGGCGCGGGCGCCGTGGCGGGCATCGACCTGTTGCCGGTGGAGCCGATCGCTGGCGCCGAACTGCTGGAGATGGACTTCACCGAACCAGACGCCGAGCCGCGCCTGATCGCGGCGCTCGGCGGGGCGCCTGACCTGATCCTGTCGGACATGGCCCCGAACACCATCGGCCATCGCCAGACCGATCATCTGCGCATCATGGGCTTGATCGAAGCCGCCGCGGAGTTCGCCATCACCCAACTCAAGCCCGGCGGCGCCTTCGTCACTAAGACCTTTCAGGGCGGGGAGTCGGCGGAGGTGATGGCTCGGCTCAAGCGTGCGTTCGCCCAGGTGAAGCACGCCAAGCCGAAATCAAGCCGCGTGGACAGCTCGGAAGTGTATTGGGTAGCGACCGGGCTGCGTCAGAGCCGATAGGGCACCTGCGCGAGCGCGTCGCCGTGGAAGTCCTTGGCGTCCCGGGTCAACAGAGTTCGGCCGGTGACACGCGCGGAGGCGAGCACGATGGCGTCAGCGAACTTCAGGCGCATGTCGCGGCGAACTCGCGCCGCCTCATCGGCGATCTGCTCATCGAGCTGAACCAGGTGAAACCGCTCCAGCAGCCTGAGCGCCAGACGCTCCATGCCTGGCTGCGCGCCGGCGAGGAATTCGATGCGCGTGACGATGCTGATGGCGCTGTCGTCGTAGAGGCGAAGAACGTCCTTCGCCGCCGCGATCCCGATGCTGTGATCGATGAGGATGTTGGTGTCGAAGAGGACCCTCACCAGTCGTCCCGGAGGCGCCGCTGAAACTCGACGCTGTCTTCGCACATGCCCTTGAAGGCGCCGAAGGTCTCCTCGAGAACGTCGCGCCGGCGGTCCTGGATCAACTTGGTCACGGCCTCGCGAATGATCGCGGCGCGCGACACCTTCTCCTGGCGGCTGAGTTCGGTAAGGGCCGCCATCTGATCGGCGGGAATGTCGACGAGGGTTCGCATGTCCGACTGATATACTACCTGTATATCATGTCGTCCATGGGTCGGCCCTAGCGCCAACGCCGCCCCTCCGCTATAGCGCGCCCGCAAAACGGAGACTCCGATGGAGATTCGCGAAGGGCTCACCTTCGACGACGTTTTGCTGCAGCCGGGCCGTTCGGAAGTGATGCCGGGGCAGGTTTCGACCGCCACGCGGCTGACCAAATCGATCGAGCTGAACATCCCGATCCTGTCGGCGGCCATGGACACGGTGACCGAGAGCCGGCTCGCCATCGCCATGGCCCAGGCCGGCGGCATGGGCGTGCTCCACCGCAACATGGACCCCGAGGCCCAGGCCGAGATGGTGCGCGAGGTGAAGCGCTATGAGAGCGGCATGGTGATCAACCCGCTGACCATCGGGCCCGACACGCCGCTCGGCGAAGTGCGCGCGATCACCCGGCGGCGGAAGATCTCCGGCTTTCCGGTGGTGGACGCGGAGGGCAAGCTCTGCGGCATCCTCACCAACCGCGACATGCGCTTCGAGGCGGATGACGCCAAGCCCGCGTCGCAGATCATGACCCGCGACGGGCTGATCACAGTGAAGGAAGGGGCGACCCAGGCGGAGGCGCAGGCCCTGCTCCGACGCCACAAGATCGAGCGGCTGATCGTGGTCGACGACGACAACCGCGCCGTTGGCCTCATCACCGTCAAGGATATGGAGAAGGCGCAGGCGCACCCGCTGTCGGCCAAGGACGAGCAGGGGCGGCTAAGGGTTGGCGCCGCTTCGACCGTGGGCGACCACGGCTTCGAGCGGTCGATGCAGCTGGTGGACGCCGGCGTGGACGTGGTGGTGATCGACACCGCCCACGGGCACTCGGTGCAGGTCTCCGAGGCGGTGTCGCGGATCAAGCGCGAGAACAACCGCGTGCAGATCGTCGCCGGCAACGTGGCCACCTACGAGGCGGCGCAGGCGCTGATCGACGCGGGCGCGGACGCGGTGAAGGTGGGGATCGGGCCCGGCTCGATCTGCACCACCCGGATCGTGGCGGGGGTGGGGGTGCCGCAGCTGACGGCGGTGTCGGACGCGGTGCGGGCGGCGGAGCGCTCGGGCGTGCCGGTGATCGCGGACGGCGGGATCAAGTACTCCGGCGATCTGGCCAAGGCGATCGCGGCGGGCGCTTCGGTGGCGATGATGGGCTCGATGTTCGCCGGCACCGACGAGGCGCCGGGAGAGGTGTTCCTCTACCAGGGCCGCTCCTACAAATCCTACCGCGGCATGGGCTCGGTCGGCGCGATGGCACTGGGTTCGGCCGACCGCTACTTCCAGAAGGAGGTGTCGGATGCGCTAAAGCTGGTGCCCGAGGGGGTGGAGGGCCAGGTGCCCTACAAGGGCCCGCTCAGCGCCATCCTGCACCAGCTGGTCGGCGGCCTGCGCGCGGCCATGGGCTATGTCGGCGCGGCCGACATCCCGACGTACCAGACCAGTGCCCGGTTCATCCGCATCACCGGCGCCGGCCTGCGCGAGAGCCACGTCCACGACGTGATGATCACCCGCGAGGCGCCGAATTACCCGAGCCAGGGCGCGTGAATCCCGCTGAACAACCTCCAACCTTAGGCCACAACGCAGTCGTGGTAGGCGGGGACATCATGTTGTCTCAACACCTGGAACTGCTGATGCTGCTGCTGGCGGTGCTGATCGGCGTGGTGCAGATCGCCTGGGCCGCCATCGCCGCGCGCCGCCAGCAGGGGTTGGAATGGGCGCGTGGTCCGCGCGACGAGCCGCGGCCGGCGACAGGCGCGGCCGCGCGGCTGGAGCGCGCGTTCGCCAATTTCCAGGAGACCTTCCCGCTGTTCGCCGCGTCGGTGCTGGTGGTGATTGCGCTGGACGAGACGGGGCGGCTCAGCGCGTGGGGCTCGATTGCCTATGTGCTGGCGCGGATCGCCTATGTCCCGCTGTATGCGGCGGGCGTGCCGAGGGTCCGCTCGCTGGTCTGGTTCATCGGCTTCCTGGGCCTGCTGATGGTCTGGGCGGAGGCGTTCGTCTGAGGCCTTGACCCCCTCCGCCCGCCTCGCCGCCGCGATCGACGTCCTCACCGCCATCGACGAGCGCCACAAGCCCGCGCGGCTGGCGCTGAAGGAGTGGGGCGAGCGCGCCCGCTACGCCGGTTCGGGCGACCGGGCGTGGGTGTCGGGACTGGTGCTGGACGCGCTCAGAAAGCGACGCTCGCTTGCGGCCCGAATGGGCGAAGAGGCGCCCCGTGTTCTGGCGCTCGCGGGACTGCACTTCGCCTGGGGCTGGAGCACGGAGGATATCGCCGCCGCGGCGGCGGGACAGCCGCATGGGCCGGGCGCGCTCAGCGTCGCGGAGGCGGCGGCTCTCTCCAAGGATGCCGCGCCGGAGGCGCGGCCGCCTCCCGTATCGGGTGACTATCCGGACTGGCTGGAAGAGCCGTTCGCCCGCGTGTTTGGTGAGGCGCGGGCGGAGGAGGGCAGGGCGCTGGCGCGGCGGGCGCCGGTGGACCTCCGCGTCAACACATTGAAGGCAGACCGGGAGAAGGTGCTTAGGGCGCTGGAGCCGATGGGAGCGCATACTTCTCCCTGGCTCATGAACGCGCTGCGCATCGAGGCGCCGGAGGCGCACCGGCGGGCGGCGGCGGTGGAGAGCCATCCGACCTTCGAGAAGGGCTGGTTCGAGGTGCAGGACCAGGGCTCGCAGATCGCCGCGGCGGCGGCGGGCCAGGTCGCGCACAAGCAGGTGCTGGACTTCTGCGCCGGGGGCGGGGGCAAGACCCTGGCGCTGGCGGCGGCGATGGGCAACTCCGGTCAGCTCTACGCCTACGATATCGACCAGAAGCGACTGTCGGAGGCGGTGCGCCGCGCCCGGCGCGCGGGCGTGCGCAACCTGCAGGTCCGCCCGCCCAGCGGCCCTGAGCCGCTGAAGGGACTGGAGGGGCGGATGGACGTGGTGTTCGTCGACGCCCCCTGCACCGGCACGGGCACCTGGCGCCGCCACCCGGACGCCAAGTGGCGGCTGACGCCGGCGGCGCTGGAGCGGCGCATGGCGGAGCAGGACGCGCTGCTCGCCACCGCGCCGGCTTACCTGAAGCCAGGCGGGCGGCTCGTCTATGTCACGTGTTCGGTGCTGATGGAGGAGAATGAGGATCGTCTGGCGGACCTCTCCGGGTTACGAGTGGTTCCGGTGCTGGAGGCGCTGACGGCCTCGGAGCTTGCCACGCCTGAAGGACTCGATCACCTCCGCCCTCACATGACGTCAGGCGGTCAGCTCCGCCTCACCCCCGCACGCACGCAGACGGACGGGTTCTTCGTGGCGGTGCTGGAGAAGGCCTGAACCCGATCCTTCTCCCGCACGGGGGAAGGAACACGGGGGTCATCTCGCAATCGGGGCGATTCCTCACTATTCACCCGCCATGCCGCCCCAAGCCGAACACGAGCGCGTCCTGATCATCGACTTCGGCAGTCAGGTGACGCAATTGATTGCGCGCCGGGTTCGGGAGAGCGGGGTCTACTGCGAAATTCAGCCATACGACCGGGTGGACGGGGCGTTCCTGCAAGGGTTCTCGCCTAAGGCCGTGATCCTCTCCGGAGGCCCGGCCTCCACGACCGAAGAGGCTGCCCCCCGAGCCGATCCAGGCGTCTTTGACCTCGGCGTGCCGGTGCTGGGCATCTGCTACGGCGAGATGGCGATTTGCGCCCAACTGGGCGGCGCAGTCGTTGGGGGGCATGAGCGCGAGTTCGGGCGCGCCGAGATCGAGCTGGTCAAGCCAAGTCCGCTGACCGAAGGGCTGGACCCCCGCGAAATCGTCTGGATGAGCCATGGCGACAAGATCACCGCCATTCCGCCGGGGTTCGAGGTGATCGCGATCTCCGACGGCTCGCCCTTTGCGGCCATCGCCGACGAGGCGCGGCGGGTTTACGGCATCCAGTTCCACGCCGAGGTGGCGCACACGCGCAAGGGCGCGGCGATCCTGAGGAACTTCACTCACCGGATCGCCGGCCTGCGCGGCGACTGGTCGATGGCGGCGTTCAAGGACGAGGCGATCGCCCGCATCCGCGAACAGGTGGGGGAGGGCAGGGTGGTCTGCGGGCTATCCGGCGGCGTCGATTCCTCGGTCGCCGCGGTGCTGATCCACGAAGCGATCGGCGACCAGCTGACCTGCGTGTTCGTCGACACCGGGCTGATGCGCAAGGACGAGGCGGTCCAGGTCGTGGAGCTGTTCCGCGGCCACTACAACATCCCCCTGATCCACGTGGACGCGGGCGAGCTGTTCCTGGGTGAGCTGGCCGGCGTCACCGACCCGGAGACCAAGCGCAAGACCATCGGGCGGCTGTTCATCGAGGTGTTCGACCGCGAGGCGGCCAAGATCGAGGGGGCGCAGTTCCTGGCCCAGGGCACCCTCTATCCCGACGTGATCGAGAGCGTCTCGGCCCGCGGCGGCCCCTCGGCGGTGATCAAGAGCCACCACAACGTCGGCGGCCTGCCAGACTTCATGAAGCTGAAGCTGGTCGAGCCCCTGCGCGAGCTGTTCAAGGACGAGGTGCGGGCGCTTGGACGCGAGCTCGGGCTCACGGACGCCTTCGTCGGCCGCCACCCGTTCCCGGGGCCGGGGCTGGCCATCCGCATCCCCGGCGAAATCACGCCCGAGAAGGTGGCGGTCCTGCAGCAGGCCGACGCCATCTACCTGGAGGAGATCCGCCGCGCCGGCCTCTACGACGCCATCTGGCAGGCCTTCGCCGTGCTGCTGCCGGTCAAGACCGTGGGCGTGATGGGCGATGCGCGCACCTACGAGCACGTCTGCGCCCTGCGCGCCGTCACCTCCACCGACGGCATGACCGCCGACTTCTTCGAGTTCCCCTGGGAGGTGCTCGGCCGCGCCGCCACCCGCATCATCAACGAAGTGCGGGGGATCAATCGGGTGGTCTACGACGTGACGTCGAAGCCGCCGGGACCGATCGAGTGGGAGTAGCATGACCGAAGACGAGGCGCGCAAGCTGGGTGGGCGGTGGCTGATCAAGTCGGAGCCGAAGAAATACGGCTGGGACGATCTGGTGCGCGAGGGGGAGACGAACTGGGACGGCGTGCGCAACGCCCAGGCGGCGATCTACCTGCGCGCCATGCGCAAGGGGGACCAGGCGCTGTTCTACCATTCGGTGGAGGGGCTGGCGGTGGTGGGGATCGCACAGGTTGTGCGAGAGAGCTTCCCCGATCCAACCGACTCGAGCGGCCGCTATGTGGCGGTCGCGGTGGCCCCGCTGCGGCCGCTGGAGCATCCGGTGACGCTGGCGCGAATGAAGTCGGACCCGCGGCTTTCAGGCATGGCAATCTTCCGGCAGTTCCGGTTGTCTGTCGCGCCGGTGACGGCGCAGGAGTGGGAGGCGGTGCTAGAACTGACGGAGCGAGGGGAAGGCGGCTGAGTCTGTCGGCAATTCAGCCCCTGTTCACGAGACCTGGGCCAATCTAAACGCCTTCGCTTCGAGCCGCCCGAGGGCACGCCGCCATGGCTTCCGCTACGCATTCAGCGCCGACCGGGCGGCCGGCCCTCGACGGGCTGGGCCAGCAGCTGCGCGAGATGTTCCAGGAGATTATAGCCGGGCCGATGCCCCAGCACTTGGTGGACATCGTCGATCAGTTGGAGGCGCAGTCGCTGACGGCCGTCGCCCCTGCGGGCGGGGACCAGGCGGTTACTCCGCCGTAGAGGCGGTTTCGCTGAGGTCGCCGCCGCCGAAGGTGTCGGTCGGGTCTTCGGCGTCCATGATCTTGAGCAGGCGGGCGCGGGCGCGGTTCACGCGGCTCTTGATGGTGCCGAGCGCGCAGCCGCAGATTTCGGCCGCCTCCTCGTAGGAGAGGCCGGCGGCGCCCACCAGGATCAGGGCCTCCCGATGCTCGTCTGGGAGTTGCTGCAGCGCCGACTGGAGGGAGCGGACCGCCACGCTCCAGTCCTGGGTGGCGCTCGAGGACAGCTGGGCCGCGTATTTGCCGGCCTCGTCGCGCACCTCGCGGCGGCGGCGGACCACGGCGGTGTAGTAGGTGTTGCGCAGGATAGTGAACAGCCAGGCGCGAAGGTTGGTGCCGGGTTCGAACTTATCCTTGTTGGTCCAGGCCTTTATCAGCGTATCTTGAACCAGATCGTCGGCATCGGAGGCGTTCTTGCTGAGCGACCAGGCGAAGGCGCGCAAGGCGGGGATCATGCCCACCACGTCCTCGCGCCAGGACGCGCCGTCGCCGTTCACCGCATCCTGCTCCGGGCCGAGCACCACGCCATCACCAACCTCGCCCGATCCCCAGAGGCGGCCCGCGCGGCGCGGAACGGCCTTCCCCGGAAAGTGTGCAGTCCGAACGCCGCTTGGGGGCCTTCGTTCCGGCTCAGCTCAGGCGCTGACCAGCAGGGAGAGTTGGCGCTCGACGAAGTCGTTGCGGCCCTCGGCGATCTCGCGGTCGAGCAGGCGGGTGGGGTAGTCGCCGGTGAAATAGTGGTCGGTGAACTGCGGGTGGTCAGGGTCGCGCGGTCCGGCTTCCATGGCTTGGTAGAGGCCGTCCACCGAGAGGAAGCCCAGGCTGTCGACGCCGAGGAAATCCGTCATCTGTTCAACCGTGTGCGAGGCGGCGAGCAGCTTGTCGCGGTCGGGCATGTCGATGCCGTAGAAGTCCGGGAACTTGATAGGCGGGGAGGCGGAGCGCAGGTGCACCTCTCGGGCCCCGGCTTCACGCACCAGCCGCACGATCTTGCGCGAGGTGGTGCCGCGGACGATCGAGTCGTCGATCAGCACCACGCGCTTGCCGTCCAGCACCGCGCGGTTGGGGCTGTGCTTCTTGCGCACGCCCAGTTCGCGCACCCCCTGGGTCGGCTGGATGAAGGTGCGCCCGACATAGTGGTTGCGGATGATGCCCATCTCGAACGGCAGGCCGCTCTCGCCGGCGAAGCCCAGCGCCGCGGGCACGCCGGAGTCCGGCACCGGCACCACCACGTCGGCGTCGGCGGGATGCTCGCGCGCCAGTTGCTCGCCCATGCGCTTGCGCACGCCGTAGATCGAGCGGCCGTTCACCACGCTGTCGGGGCGGGCGAAGTAGACGTATTCGAAGATGCAGGGCCGGGCGCGGGCGGCGGGGAAGGGGCGGAGGGACTGCACACCGTCCTCCGAGATCACCACCATCTCGCCGTGCTCCACGTCGCGCACGAACCTGGCGCCGATCATGTCGAGCGCGCACGATTCGGAGGCCAGCACCGGCCTGCCGTTCATCTCGCCCAGAACCAGCGGCCGGATGCCGAGCGGGTCGCGCACACCGATCAGCTTCTTGTTGGTCAGGGCCACCAGCGCGTAGCCGCCCTCGATCTGGTAGAGGGCGTCGATGAAGCGGTCGAGCAACCGCGCTTTTCGCGAGCGCGCGATGAGGTGGAGGATCACCTCGGAGTCGGAGGTCGACTGGAAGATCGCCCCTTCCCCGACCAGCCGCTCGCGCAGCATCAGGAAATTGGTCAGATTGCCGTTGTGCGCCAGCGCGATGCCGCCCTGCTCCAGGTCGGCGAACATCGGCTGGACGTTGCGGATGAAGCTCCCGCCCGCGGTGGAATAGCGGGTGTGGCCGATGGCGGCGTGGCCGGGCAGACGCTGGACCAGGTCAGACCCGGTGAAGGCGTCGCCGACCAGGCCCTGGTGCCGCTCGGTGTGGAACTTGGCGCCGTCGAAGCTGGCAATGCCGCAGGCCTCCTGACCACGGTGCTGCAGCGCATGGAGGCCGAGAACGGCCACGGCGGCGGCGTCGGGCACGTCGAAAACGCCGAAGACGCCGCACTCCAGCCGAAGCTGGTCGTCGTCCGGATCGCGCGCCAAGCCCTTGCTCATCGCCTTCGCTCCTCGACCAGCGCGTCCATGCGGTCGCGCTGGTTTTCGCCGTAGCCGTTGCCCTTAGACGATTTCGGCCGATCCGCCGAACCCTCCTTCACCGCGTTTTCCAGCACCGGCGCCACCTTGCCCGCCATGGCGGACCCTTGAGGCGCCAGCGCCGCCAGAGCGCGGGCGCTGAAAGAGGACAGCGGATATAGGACGGCGCCGGTGATCCAGCGAGGGACCCGCTCGGGCGGTGTCGCCGCATTGAAGGCGAGGTTGAACACGCCGAACACCACAAAGGCGCGGATCAGCCCAAAGCCGACGCCGACGATCCGGTCGGCCATGCCCAGCGCGCGCGTGTTGTGGATCCCCCGCGTGAGCGCGCCGCCGGCCACCCGGATCAGGATGTAGGCGGCGGCGAACACCGCCAGGATGGCGAGGCCGTTGGCCGCCCAGTCGGGGCTGATCGAGGCGCGGAAGATCGGGCCGGAGAACCTGAGCGAAAACAGCGCGATCAGCACGGCCAGGATGAAGGCGACCACGGTGACCAGCTCGCGCACGGCGCCGCGCAGGAAGCCGACCAGGGCGGAGACGCCGAGGATCAGCAGGGCGATGACGTCGAAAGGGGTCATCAGGGTGCGGCGTCGCTCAGTCCCACCGCGCCTCTCCGATCCGGCGCACCGCCTCCTCTAGCCTGCCCACGCCGGCTATGGGGAGCGGCGAGGAGTCGCGGGCCCCCTGCGGCGCCATGGCGCGGCCGAAGCCGAGCTTGGCCGCCTCCTTCAGCCGCGCCTTGGTGCGGCCGACCGGACGCACCTCGCCCGAGAGGCTGATCTCGCCGAACACGACGCTGTCCTGCGGCAGGGGCACGTCGAGCGCGGAGGAGGCCAGCGCGGCGGCGGCGGCGAGGTCGGCGGCCGGCTCGCTGATGCGCAGGCCCCCCGCCACGTTCAGGTAGATGTCGCGGGCGCCCAGCCCCAGGCCGCAGCGCGCCTCCAGCACCGCCAGCACCATCGCCAGCCGCCCCGAGTCCCAGCCGACCACAGCCCGGCGCGGGGTGCCGTAGGCGGAGGGCGCCACCAGCGCCTGGAACTCCACCAGCACCGGGCGCGAGCCCTCAATGCCGGCGAACACCGCCGCGCCCGCCGCCCGCTCGCCGGAGTCGTTGAGGAACAGGGCCGAAGGATTGCGCACCTCGCGCAGGCCCGCGTCGCTCATCTCGAACACGCCGATCTCGTCGGTCGCGCCGAAACGGTTCTTGGCGGCGCGCAGAATGCGGAACGGATAGCCACGCTCGCCCTCGAAGGAGAGCACCGCGTCGACCATGTGCTCGACCACGCGCGGCCCAGCGATCTGGCCGTCCTTGGTGACGTGGCCGACCAGCACAACCGCCGTCCCCCGCTTCTTGGCCAGCCGCACCAGCTCGGTCGTGGCCGCGCGCACCTGGGTGACCGAGCCCGGCCCTGCCTCGTGCAGATCGGTCCACAGCGTCTGGATGGAATCGACAACCACCAGGTCGAACGGCTCGCGCTTCAGCCCGTCGAGGATTTCGCGCACGGAAGTCTCCGCCGCCAGCTTCACCGGCGCTTCCGACAGCCCCATGCGCACGGCCCGGGCGCGAATCTGCTCTACCGCCTCCTCGCCGGAGATGTAGAGGGCCGACGCCCCCTGCATCGCCGCCGCCGCGCACACCTGCAGCAGCAGGGTCGACTTGCCGATCCCGGGATCGCCCGCCAGCAGAATCGCTGAGCCCTGGACGATGCCGCCCCCGGCGACCCTGTCGAACTCCTCAATGCCGCTGAGCATGCGGGGCGGGGAGGGCGCCTCGCTCTTCAGCGTCTCCAACTGCAGCCCGCGCTGCTTGCCTGCGCGCGTCGGCGCCAGCGCGCCGGGCGGGCGGCTCTGCGCCTCCTCGACCAGGGTGTTCCACCCCCCACAGGCGTCGCAGCGGCCCGACCACTTGGAGTGGACCGCTCCGCAGCTCTGGCAGACATAGGCTGAGCCGTCCCTGGCCAAACGCTCCTCCCGACCCACCCATTATGCAGCGAATCGGGCGGTAGGCCGAAATCCTCGCCCGGAGTTCATCCTCGGGCGCGCCGAAGGCGCGACCCAGGGGACAGGCTCAAGGTGAGGATTTCTACTCCAGCCGCAGCAGAGCCTCCCGTCATGAGTAGCCCTCACCCTGAGCTTGTCGAAGGGCGAGGGCGGCCCAAGATGGTGTGCAGAGGCATCACTTGGCGCTGCGCGAACGACTCCGAGCTCTATCCCGCCCCCGCCGCTGGCTTCTCGTTGGCGGCGGCGGGCTGGCGCTCCTCCTGCTGCTCTGGCTGGTCGCGAAGGCCCTCTCCCCACCGCCGCCGGCGCCGTTCACTCCCGGTGCGGCTGAGCAGCGCGAGGTGAGCGTAGGGGGCGAGACCCTGGACCTCCAGGAGCTTGAGCGCGCCTCGCGCGAGGCCGACGCGGTGGCTCGGCAGCTGGAGACGGAACTCGGGGTTCAGCCGGACGAAGCCGAGTCCCGATAGTCCCGCTCCGCGCGGGGCCCGAGCCTGACCAAAAGCTCGTAGGCGGCCGTGCCGGCGGCGGCGGCCGCGTCGTTCAACAGGACGTGCGGCCCGAGCAACTCGACCATGGCGCCCGGCGCGGCGGCGTCGGAACCGTTTACGTCCACAGCGATCAGGTCCATCGACAGCCGCCCGAGAATGCGCCGCCGCGCCCCGCCCAACCAGGCGTAGCCGGCGGGCGAGGAGGCGCGCAGCACACCGTCTGCATAGCCGCCGGCCAGCACCGCGACCCGCATCGGAGCCTGGGCGGTAAAGGCGGCGCCGTAGCCGACCGTTTCCCCCCGCTCGAGCGGGCGCACCTGGACGATTGGCACCTCCAAGGTGGCGACGGTCCCGATCTCCGGGTGCGGTTCGTCGAACGGTCCGCCGCCGTAGAGGGAGATGCCCGGCCGCACCATGTCGAAGCCGTAGTCGGACCCGAGGAAGACGCCGCCGGAACTGGAAATGCTGGCGGGGACACCGGGGAACAGCCGCCTCAGGTCCTGGAAGGTCTCGAGTTGGCGCGAGTTCATCGGGTGGTCAGGCTCTGAGGCGCAGGCGAGGTGGCTCATCACCAGCGCCAGATCGACGCCAGCGAGCCGGTCCGGCGCCTGCGCCAACGCGCGCGCCTCCTCCGGCCGCAGCCCCAGCCGGTTCATGCCGGTGTCGATGTGCAGGGCCGCCGCGCGCGCCGCGCTCGCGCGGCCGAGCGCCGCCCACGCCTCGATTTGAGGCACGCTGTTGAGCACCGGCCGCAAATCCGCCGCCGCCAGAGCCGCCGCCGCCCCGGGCGGGCAGCCGTCGAGCACATAGATCACTGGTCCCGGGCCCAGCGCCGCCCGCAGCCGCTCCCCCTCCGCCACCCGCGCCACGAAGAAGGTGCGCGCCCCTTCGCGCAGCAGCCGCCGCGCCACCGGCGCCGCGCCGAGGCCGTAGCCGTCCGCCTTGACCACCGGCGCGACCTCTGTCCCCCCAGCCCGCCGCTCGAGCGCGCGGTAGTTCCACGCCAGCGCGTCGAGGTCGATGGTCAGACGCGCGGCGCTGGCGGACATGGACGCGCCTTATCTCCCTTCCGCCCGAACATGCGAGAGGGAATGGAGGCGATCGAGCGCACCTTGGAGGATCCAGGCGGCGGCGGTCTTGTCGACCAGTTCGGCGCGGCGGGCGCGGGTCAGGTCCTGCTCCGACACCATCATCCGCTGCACCGCCGCGGTGGACAGGCGCTCGTCCCAGAAGGCGATCGCAATCTCGCGCAGACGCAGCAGGTTGCGCGCGAAAGCTCGCGCGGACTGTGCGCGGGGACCTTCGCTTCCGTCCATGTTCACCGGCAGCCCGATCACCAGCCCGCCCACGCCGCGTTCATCCACCAAACGGAACAGCCGCTCGGCCTCGGCGGTGAACTTGGTCTTGCGGATCAGCTCCAGCGGCGAAGCGATCGTCCGAGTCGGGTCGCTCACCGCCACGCCGATGGTCTTCTCCCCGAGGTCCAGCCCGATCAGCGGCGTGCGCGGCGGCGCGGCGGCGGCGAGTTCGGGCAGGTCGACGACGGGCACGCCCCTCCCTAGCGCGAAAGGTTGCCAACCGCACCTTCGCCCCCTAACCCCACGCGCCATGTCGATCGACGCGAACACGGTGCGCAAGGTGGCGCGGCTGGCCCGCATCCGTGTGGAGGAGGAGCGTCTGCAGCCGCTCGCAGGCGAACTCTCCGGCATCCTCGGCTGGATCGAGCAGCTGGGCGAGGTGGAAACCCACGGCGTGGAGCCGATGACTTCCGTGGTCGCGGCCAGGCTGCCGATGCGCGAGGACCTGGTCACCGACGGCGGCGACGCGAACCGGGTGCTTTCGAATGCCCCCCGCGCCGCCGACGGCTTCTACGTGGCGCCGAAGGTCATCGAATGACCGCGCTGACCTCGTTGACCCTGAAGGAGGCGCGCGACGGCCTTGCCGCCCGCCGGTTCTCCTCCGAGGAGCTCACCCGCGCGCACGTGGAGGCGGTGGAGGCGGCGCGGCCGCTGAACGCCTTCGTGCTGGAGACGTCGGACCACGCCCTAGCCATGGCGCGCGCCTCCGACCAGCGGCTGGCGAGCGGCGAGGGGGGGCCGCTGGAGGGCCTCCCGCTCGGGATCAAGGACCTGTTCTGCACCCACGGCTACCGCACCACCGCCGGCTCGCGCATCCTGGAGAACTTCGTCCCTCCCTACGAGAGCACCGTCACCGCCAACCTGTGGCGCGACGGGGCGGTGATGCTGGGCAAGCTGAACATGGACGAGTTCGCCATGGGCTCGTCCAACGAGACCTCGGCCTTTGGGCCGGTCACCAACCCCTGGCGCGCCCGCAACTCCAATCAACAGCTGACGCCGGGCGGCTCCTCGGGCGGTTCGGCGACCGCCGTGGCGGCCGACCTGTGCCTGGGCGCCACCGCCACCGACACCGGCGGCTCGATCCGCCAGCCCGCCGCCTTCACCGGCACGGTAGGGATGAAGCCCACCTACGGCCGCTGCTCGCGCTGGGGGGTGGTGGCCTTCGCTTCCTCGCTGGATCAGGCCGGCCCCCTGGCCAAGACGGTGGAGGACGCCGCCATCCTGATGCGCTCGATGAGCGGACATGACCCGAAGGACTCCACCAGCTTGCCCGTGGATGTCCCTGATTTCCCAAGCTTCGTCGGCAAACCGGTGAAGGGGCTGAGGATCGGCGTCCCGAAGGAATACCGCGTCGACGGCATGCCCGAAGAGATCGACGCCCTCTGGCGCCAAGGCATCGAGTGGCTGACCGACGCCGGCTGCGAGATGGTCGACATCTCCCTGCCGCACACCAAATACGCGCTGCCAGCCTACTACATCATCGCCCCCGCCGAGGCCTCCTCCAACCTCGCTCGCTACGACGGCATGCGCTTCGGCCTGCGCGTCGACGGCAAGACCCTCACCGACGTCTACGAGGAAACCCGCGCCCACGGCTTCGGCGTCGAGGTCAAGCGCCGCCTGCTGATCGGCACCTACGTGCTCTCGGCCGGGTACTACGACGCGTACTACCTGAAGGCCCAGAAGGTCCGCCGCCGCATCGCCGACGATTTCGACCAGGCGTTCGAGCGGGTGGACGCCCTGCTCACCCCGACCGCCCCCTCCGCCGCCTTCGCGCTCGGCGACAAGGAGGGCGACCCGATCGCCATGTACCTGAACGACATCTTCACCGTGACGGTGAACCTCGCCGGCCTGCCGGCGATCAGCGTGCCCGCGGGACGTGATGCGCAGGGGCTGCCGCTGGGCCTGCAGTTGATCGGGCGAGCGCTGGACGAGGGCACGCTGTTCTCGCTGGGGGCGGCGGTGGAGCAGGCGGCCGCCTTCCGCGCCAAACCTGAGCGGTGGTGGTAGCTTACTCCCTCCCCTTCATGGGGAGGGACGGCTGCGAAGCGGCCAGGGTGGGGAAGTGCGAGCGGCGACAAAACGTGCGCGTGAACTACGCAAGCAGATGACGCAGCAGGAGGTCCGGCTGTGGTTGGAGCTCAAGCGGCTGCACGCGCAGGGCATTCACTTCCGGCGGCAGACCCCTTTTCGCGGGTATTACCTCGACTTCGTCTGTTTCGGCCGGCGGTTGGTCATTGAAGTTGACGGCGCTCATCACGCCGAGGATGTCCACGCTGAACATGATGCTGTCCGGGACGCAGTGCTCGTGTGTGAAGGATTTCACCTCCTCAGGTTCTGGAACCATGATGTGGACCGGGATCTGGATGGAGTGATGCTCACCATTCAGTCGGCGCTGGCGGCGGACTCCCCCACCCGACCGCTTCGCGGTCTGCCCTCCCCATGAAGGGGAGGGATGATTCCGGTGCGCACACTGGCTAAGAGAAACCCATGTCGGAAGCGAACTACATCACTGGCCGCACCGGACCCTGGGAAATCGTGCTGGGCCTTGAGGTCCACGCCCAGGTCGCGTCCAAGTCCAAGCTGTTCTCCGGCGCCGCCGTCGGCTTCGGCGCGGGGCCCAACGAGCAGGTGTCGCTGGTGGACGCCGCCTTCCCCGGGATGCTGCCGGTGATCAACCGCTACTGCGTGGAGCAGGCGGTGCGGGCGGGGCTGGGGCTGAACGCCAGGATCAACACCTGGTCCAGGTTCGACCGGAAGAACTACTTCTATCCCGATCTGCCCGCCGGCTATCAGATCAGCCAGTACCAGCACCCGATCGTGGGCGAGGGCGAGGTCAGCGTCGAGCGTGACGACGGCTCTTCCTTCACCGTCGGCATAGAGCGGCTGCATCTGGAGCAGGACGCCGGCAAGTCGATCCACGACCTCGACCCCAACGCCACCTATGTCGACCTGAACCGCGCGGGCACGGCGCTGATGGAGATCGTGTCGCGGCCGGACATGCGCTCGGCGCCCGACGCGGCGGCGTATGTGAAGAAGCTGCGCGCCATCCTGAAGACGCTAGGCGCCTGCGACGGCGACATGGAGAAGGGCAACCTGCGGGCCGACGTGAACGTGTCGGTGCGGCGGCCGGGGGGAGAGCTCGGCACCCGTTGTGAGATCAAGAACGTAAACTCCTACCGCTTCATCCAGCAGGCGATCGAATACGAGGCCCGCCGGCAGGTCGAGATCCTCGAGGACGGCGGCGCAATCGTGCAGGAGACGCGGCTGTTCGACCCCGGACGCGGCGAGACGCGGTCGATGCGGTCAAAGGAGGAGGCGCACGACTACCGCTACTTCCCCGACCCGGACCTGTTGCCGCTGGAGCTGGAGGAGGCCTGGATCGAGGAGATCCGCGCCTCGCTGCCTGAGCTTCCGGACGCCAAGCGGGCGCGGTTTCAGCAGCAGTATGGGCTGTCGGCCTATGACGCCGGCGTGCTGACTTCCGACGCGCGGGCCGAGTTCTACGAGGCCGCCGTGGCGGGCCGCGACCCCAAGCTGGTCTCCAACTGGGTGACCAACGACCTGTCGGCCAAACTCGCGAAAGATGACCAGGAGATCGACCAAAGTCCGATTTCCCCCGCCGAACTGAGTGAGCTCGTGCGGCTGATCGAAGAGGGGACGATCTCCTCCAAGATCGCCCGGGAGGTGTTCGAGCGCATGTGGGCCGGCGAGGGCTCGCCCGCCGAGATTGTCGAACGCCAAGGCTTGCGCCAGGTCAGCGACACCGGCGCCATCGAGGCTATCGTGGAGCGGCTGATCGCCGACAATCCCGACAAGGCCGCGGCGGTGAAGGCCAAGCCTCAGGCGGTCGGCTGGTTTGTGGGCCAGGTTATGAAGGAGACCGGCGGCAAGGCCAACCCGGCGGCCGTCAACGCCATCCTCGCCACCCGCCTCACGGCCTAGGCGGCGGCCCCACGGGCACGGTTTCAAAGATCAGGCCAGTGTCGCGGTTAGCCAGGAAGATGGTGTCGCCGACTTGATAGTAGGCGTAGCCCGGCGGCGGCCGCCGCAGGCGCTGGCGCTGGTAGTCCATGACCATCCGGCCCCGCGCGGCCGGCGGCAGGACGCGGCCTCGCCGTAGCCCATTCGCCTGTGGCGGCCCTCCGGGTTGCGGAGGTCCTAGGAAGCGTGGCTGCGGCGAACGCTCGCGCGACTCGCGGCGCGGACGCTCGCGCCGGCCGGCCCCGCCGCCGGCGCCGCCGCCGGCGTCGTCCAAGGCGGCGACGGTGTCGCCGGCCGCGTCTTCTTGCGCCGTGGTCGATTGCGCTTCGCTGCTGTCTTTCGCGGCGGCGGAGTCGGACGCGCCCTGAGGCTCGCCGGCTTGAACCGCCGGAGCGGCGGCCACGAGCGCCAGCGCTAGGCTAAAAGCTTTCATAAGGTTGGTCCTGACGTGCAACGCGCCGCCTTTTCAGGGGCGGCGCGGATGAACCGAGGACGCCGCCCCGGCCGAAGCCGGGGCGGATCACTTGCCTCACGTCTCAGTAGTAGAAGACGTTCGGGACGACCTGGAACACGCGGCCGCGGGCGTTGACCAAGTAGAGGTCGTTGCCCACGCGCACCCAGCGGCGGCCGTAGCCGGCGGGACCGACGCGAAGGCCGAAACGCACCGGGTCGACGTAGTAGCTGGTGCTCAGGAAGAAGCCCGGCAGGCTCGTGCCGATCGCATAGCGGCGGTAGGCCCAGCCGCGCGGAGCCACCCAACGTGGCCCCCGCACCGCGGTGTAGGCCCGGCCGCCGTAGTAGTAGCGGCGGTCGTTGCGGCGCACCACGTTGCCGTTCTTGCGCACGACCACGTCGCCGTCGCGCTGGTACTCGCGCACCACGCGGTCGCCGTCGCGCTGGCGGGTGATCACGCGGGTGTCGCCCTGGCGGTCGGTGCGGACGGTGGTTTGAGCGGCGGCCACGTCGGCGGCCAGAAGACCCAGCGCCGCGGCTCCAAGAAGAAGCTTTTTCATCTCACTCATCTCCATGTTTTCGTTGTGCCGGAGAAAGGCTTCCCCGGGTCGGCAAGGCTCCCAATGCAAGCCCGTCCGATGGGTTCCATTTAGGGGAGGTGACCTGAACTCGGTCTGAACAGTGCGTTAAACGGACGTGGGGGGTTGGAAGGGGCTCTGCTCACCTTTGGCCCAAGCGCGGAAGTCTATGGTGGCGGCTGACGCCGGAGCCGACGCCGGATCGACCAACTGGAGGATCAAGGGGGTTATGGCTTCCGGCGCCGGGAGGCTGTCGGCATCCTCACCAGGGAACGCCTGCGCCCGCATCTTGGTGCGCATGGGACCGGGGTTGACCACCGCCACCCGCACTGGGGTCTGCTCGACCTCGTCGGCGTAGGTGCGGGCCAGGGTCTCCAGCCCCGCCTTGCTGGCGGCGTAGGCGCCCCAGTATGCGCGGGGCGCGGCCGCCACACCGCTGCTCAGGAACACCGCGCGCCCGGCGTCGGACTGGCGCAGCAACGGGTCCAGTGAGCGGATCAGCCGGTAGTTGGCGGTGAGGTTGACGGCGATCACCTGGTCCCAGGTCTTCGGCTCCAGGTGGGCGACAGGAGTCACCACGCCCAAGGCGCCGGCCGCTCCGATCAGGATGTCCAACCTGCCCCAGCGTTCGTAGAGCGCCGCGCCCAAGCGGTCGATCGCCTCGCCGCTGCGCAGGTCGAGCGGAACCAGGGTGGCGCCTCCGCGTCCCAGCGCCTGCACTTCGTCGTCGAAGCTTTCGAGCGCGCCCTGCGTGCGGCCGAGCGCGACCACGTGGGCGCCCGCGCCGGCCAGCGCCAGGGCGCAGGCGCGCCCTATGCCGCGGGTTGCGCCGGTGACCAGAGCGATGCGGCCCTGCAGGGAGGGGGAGGGAAGGGGCTCCACAGCCGCCCTTCTAGCGGCTGGGGCCGCGGCGTCACCTGCCAGAGGCGTCAGGCGCGCGAGGCGCGGCCTTCGTCCTCGCGGCCGCGCGAGCTGGTGCGCCCGCCGCCGTGGGAGGCTTCGCCCCCCTTGCGGCCGGCGGCGGCGGCGAGGTCGCGGTCCTGGGAGAAGGAGCGCTTCTCGTCGGGTACGCTGGCGCCGCCCTTGCGGGCGATCTCGCGCTGGCGGGAGGGGTCCATCGCGGCGAAGCCGCGCTTGGCCGGCTTGCGGCCGTTCGGTTGCATGTCCCTAGGCATCAGAGCATCTCCTGAAGTCTGCATCTTTGGGCCGCCCTCAGTCGGGCGGCGGCGTGAAGGAAGCGGCCCCGTCGTGAGGCCGCCAGTCGGAAGGGCTGCCCACGTCCGGCCCCGGCTCCACCTCGGAGGGCGAGCCCGCGGGGATTTCCACGTCCGGACCGGAGGGGAGGTCCGTCTCCGGAGTCTGTGGATCGATGTCGGGTCCAGCCAAGGGTTCGCTCCATTCCAGCGTGGCCTTAACTCGGCATCCGGCGCGGTTGTTTCGCTGCTTCCGTGCTTTCGTCGAGAGAAGATCAGAAGAGGAACGAGCGGGAATCCGAGTGGTTCACTCGAAAAGCGCCGTCAGGCGGCCGCGCGCAGCGGCGCTTCCACCATCAGGCAGGCGGGGCGCACCCCGATGGTCAGCTTGCCGCGGATTTGGCGCACATATCCCTCGATCAGCGAGCGCGAGATGCCGTCGCGGCCTTCGAAGGCGGAGGGTTCGTTCTCGACGGTGACGCTCATCTCGACGCGCTCCGGGTCGTTGCCGTCGACGTGGAGCCTGCAGAGCAGAGGGGTGTCCGGCGGATGCCTGCGGAAGGCCTGCATCACCGCCTCGCTGGAGATCAGCACCAGTGGCGACGCCACGTCCAGCGACAGGGGCCGGTCGTCCACGTCGATGAGCAGCGACAGCCGCCGCCCGGCCGGCCCCAGCCGCGCGCGCAGCTGCTGTCCCAGCCCTTCGAACAGCTGGCGCGCGGAAACCGAGCCGTGCTCCTCGTCCTCCTGCATGAACCGCTGCGCCAGGCCCATGGCGTCCAGGCGCACCAGGGCGTCGGTGAGCGCGTCCTTCACCTCCGGGCTCGCGCCACGCGAGGCCTGCAGGCTGAGCAGGGAGGCCACGATCTGGAGGTTGTTCTTGACCCGGTGGTGCACCTCGCGCAGCAGCATGGTCTGCTCGTCCAGCGCCTGGCGCAGCGCCTGGTCCCGCCGCTGCACCCGAACGGCCATCTCGTTCACCGCTTCGCCCAGCGCCCGGAACTCGCCCGGCGCCTCCTCGAGGTGGGTTGAGCGCAGCGCGTAGCGGCCGTGCGCGTAGGCGCGCGCCACCCGCTCGAAATAGAGCAGCCAGCGCAGGATCCAGGCCTCCGCGGCCACGGCGATGGCCAGGCACGCGGTCACGGTCAGGAGGACAGGAAGGGCCGCGACTCCGAACCACAGCACGCGCGCGGCGGCGTTTGCGGCGTCCGTCGCATGGAACACCGCGAGCACCGAAGCGAGGACGGCAAGCGGCAACAGCGCCACCGCGCTGACCAGGAGCAGGCGCGCGCGCAAGCTGTTGCCGTCCAGCCGCGAGCGCAGCCGCCGGCGGAGCAGTTTGCGCCAGCGGCCGGAGGCCGATGTGGCGGGGCGCGACAAAAATTGTGTCCTTTCAGAGGCTAAAGCAACGCTATTGCATTTGTTCATTTGGCCAACGCGGCTCTGCTGGCGGGAGTTCCACGCCCGGAACCTTTGCCGGAAGCGGCCATTGAACCGGCTCTGCAGGCGACGGACACCGGATGAATTCGCGAGAGCTCGCGCGCCATACGCCCTACCTGCGCCGCTACGCGCGTGCGCTGACCGGCTCCCAGGCGCAGGGCGACTCCTATGTCCAGACCACCCTGCAGCGGCTGTTGTCGCGCGAACTGGAGCTGGAGCCGGGGATGCCGGCGCGCGCGGCCCTGTTCCGCGCCTTCCAGCAGACCTGGAGCCGCAGCCTCAACGGCCACGGCGGCGGCGCGGGCTCGGGCGCCGACCGGCGGCTGCAGGGCCTGTCGCGTGAGTACCGCTCGGTGCTGCTGCTGGTGCTGATGGAGGGCTTCAGCCTTCCCGAGGCGGCGATGGTGCTGGATCGTACCGCGGAGCAGACCGAGGCGCTGCTGGAGGCGGCGCAGCGGGAGGTGGAGCGCCAGCTCGCCACCCAGGTGCTGATCATCGAGGACGAGCCGATCGTGGCGCTGGACCTGGAGCGGATGGTGCGGGACCTCGGCCATGACCTGGCCGGCGTGGCATCGACCCACGACGAGGCGGTGAGCCTCGCCCGCGGCGCCGCGCCGGGGCTGGTGCTGGCCGACGTGCGCCTGGCCGATGGGTCCAGCGGCCTGGACGCGGTGTCGGACATCCTGGAGAGCTTCGACATCCCGGTGATCTTCATTACCGCCTTCCCAGAGCGCCTGCTGACGGGGGAGGGGGCCGAGCCCGCTTTCCTGGTCACCAAGCCGTTCCGCGAGGAGGCGGTGAAGGCGCTGATCGGCCAGGCGCTGTTCTTCCACCACCCGTCGACACGGACAGGCGCGGCGTAGGAACGAACTTGGCCGTGCGATGTTTGTTGTGGGCCTAGCCAGAGAGGGTGCAAAATGACCGACCTCAGCAGCAGCAACGGCGCGAACGGCGCAGAAGCGGGAGACATGTCCATGGCCGGAACCGGCGGAACGGGCCGCAAGGGCGGCGGCGGCGGAACTGAAGGCGCGGGCGGGGCGACCGGCGCGGCCGAAACCGCTTCCTTCGACGAGGCCCCGAGCGTCACCGCGGCGTCCGGCTCAGACCAGACCGGCGGCGGCCAGGGCGGCGGCGCCCAGAGCAGCGGCGGGGATGCCGACGGCGCCCAGGGTGGTGGTCAAGCCCAGGCCGCGCTAGCCGAGGCGCAGTCGCGTCTACGCGCCACCCTGCAGTCGATCGAGTCCCGCTCCCAGGAACTGCGCCGCTGGGCCGCTTCCCAGCAGGACACCGCGCGCGAGGTGATCGAGGACAAGCCGGTGGCGGTGGTCGCCTCGGCCTTCGGCATCGGCTTGGTGCTGGGCCTGCTGGCCGCGAAACTCTAGGCCGCCGCAACCCCTAGATCGCCGAGGGCGCGGACCAGGTCGCCCTCGGTGTAGGGCTTCGACAGCACGCCCACCAGCGCATCATCGGCGAACCGCCCCTTGATGTCGCCGCCGTCATAGCCGCTGGCCATCAGGATCGGCATCTGCGGGCGTAACTGCCGCATCCGCTTCGCCAGTTCATCGCCGCGTTGATCGGGCAGGCCCACGTCCACTAGGGCGACGGCGAGGTTCGTCCGCTCCTCCAGGATGCGCATCGCCTCCGCCGCGTTGCGCGCCGAAAACGGCGCGAACCCGAGTTCGCTGAGGTATTCCTCCGCGACCATGGCGACCAGCGCCTCGTCCTCGACCAGCAGCACCTCGCGCGGGGCGGGGGAACTCACCTAGACGATCCCCCGCGCCTTGAGGTCCTCGACCACCAGGTCCGCGGCCTGGGCGGCCGAGAGCTTGCCGGTCTCGATGTGCAGCTCCGGGTTCTGGGGCGCCTCGTAGGGCGAGGTGACGCCGGTGAAGTGCTCGATCTCGCCCTTCAGCGCCTTGGCGTAGAGCCCCTTCGGGTCGCGCCGGATCGCCTCTTCCACCGGCGTGTCGACGAAGACCTCGATGAACTCGCCTTCGCCCAGCGTCTCGCGCACCATCTGCCGCTCCGCCTCGAACGGCGAGATGAACGAGGCCAGCACCACCACGCCCGCGTCGACGAACAGCTTGGCCACCTCGCCCACGCGGCGGATGTTCTCCACCCGGTCGGCGTCGGTGAAGCCGAGGTCGCGGTTCAGCCCGTGGCGCACGTTGTCGCCGTCGAGCAGGAAGGTGCGCACCCCCCGCTCGTGCAGCTCGCGCTCCACCAGGTTGGCGATGGTCGACTTGCCCGAGCCCGAAAGGCCGGTGAACCACAGCACCGCCGGCTTGTGGCCGTTGAGCTTCTCGCGCTCGGTCCGGCTGATCAGGGCCGCGTGGTAGTGGATGTTGGCCGCCCGCCGCAGGCCGAACGAGATCATCCCGGCGCCGACCGTGGCGTTGGTGTAGCGGTCGATCAGGATGAAGGCGCCGGTGTCGCGGTTCTCCTCGTAGGGATCGAAGGCGATCGCTTGCGAGGTCGACAGGTTGCAGAAACCGATCTCGTTCAGCGCCAGGGTGCGGCCCGCCAGCTGCTCCAGTGTGTCCACGTCGATCTTGTGCTTGAGCGCGGTGACCTTCACCGGAAGCTGGCGGGCGCCGATCTTCATCAGGTAGGAGCGGCCGGGCAGCATCTCCTCGTCGCTCATCCACAGCAGGTGCGCCGCGAACTGGTCCGCAACCTCCGGCCGGTCGAGCGCGCCGACCAGCAAGTCGCCGCGCATGATGTCGATCTCGTCCTCGAGCACGATGGTGACCGCGTCGCCCGCGCGCGCGTCCGGCAGGTCGCCGTCGAAGGTGACGATTCGCGCCACCTTGCTCTGCTTGCCCGAGGAGGCCACGACCATCCGGTCGCCCGGGCGCACCACGCCTGACGCCACCGTGCCGGAGAAGCCGCGGAAGTCGAGGTTCGGCCGATTCACCCACTGCACCGGGAAGCGGAACGGCTTGCCCTCGTCGGCGCCCTCGACATCGATGCCCTCCAGGTGCTCGACCAGCGACGGCCCGGCGTACCAGGGCATCTTCTCGGAACGGTTGGTGACGTTCTCGCCAAAGCGCGCCGACATCGGGATCGGCGTGATGGTCTCGAAGCTCAGCCCCTCGGCGAAGCTCCTGTAATCGGCGACGATCTCGTCGAACCGGTCCTGGTCGTAGCCGGCCAGGTCGATCTTGTTCACCGCCACCACGATGTGGCGGATGCCCAGCAGCGAGCAGATGAAGCTGTGCCGCTTGGTCTGGGTCAGCACCCCCTTGCGCGCGTCGATCAAGATGATCGCCAGGTCGCAGTTGGACGCCCCGGTGGCCATGTTGCGGGTGTACTGCTCGTGGCCCGGCGTGTCGGCGACGATGAACGAGCGGCGGGGTGTGTTGAAGAAGCGGTAGGCGACGTCGATGGTGATGCCCTGCTGCCGCTCGGCCTCCAGGCCGTCGACCAGCAGTGCGAAGTCGATGTCGTTCTCGACCGTACCGTGCTTGCGCGAATCCCGCTCCAGCGCCGCCAGCTGGTCCTCGAAGATCAGCTTGGAGTCGTAGAGCAGCCGCCCGATCAGCGTCGACTTGCCGTCGTCCACCGACCCGCAGGTAAGGAAGCGCAGCAGGCCCTTGTCGGAAACCACGCCCTGCCCGAATTCTCCGCCCGAGTCGGCCATCAGAAATACCCCTCGCGCTTCTTCTTCTCCATCGACGCCGCCTCGTCCGAATCGATCAGCCGCCCCTGCCGCTCGCTGGTGCGCGCCGCGCGCATCTCCGCGATGATGTGCTCCAGCGTCATCGCCCGCGACTCCACCGCCGCCGACAGCGGGTAGCAGCCGAGCGAGCGGAACCGCACCCACATCACCTCTTCCTTTTCCCCCGGCAGCAGCGGCATGCGGTCGTCGTCGCGCATGATCAGCATGCCGTCGCGTTTCACCACGGGCCGCTCGGCGGCCAGGTACAGCGGCACGATCGGCAGGTTCTGCGCCGCCGTGTATTCCCAGATGTCGAGCTCGGTCCAATTGCTGAGCGGGAACACCCGTATGGTCTCCCCCTTGTTGATCTTGGTGTTGTAGAGCCGCCAGAGCTCCGGCCGCTGGTTCCTCGGGTCCCACACATGCCCCGCCGAGCGGAACGAGAAGATCCGCTCCTTGGCCCGGCTCTTCTCCTCGTCGCGCCGCGCGCCGCCGAAGGCCGCGTCGAACCCGTACTGGTCCAGCGCCTGTTTCAGCCCTTCGGTCTTCATCACCTGGGTGTGCAGCGAGGAGCCCGAGACGATCGGATTGATCCCCCGCTTCACCCCCTCCTCGTTGGTATAGACCAGCAGCTTGAAGCCGTAGCGCTCCGACACCTCGTCGCGCAGCTTGTACATGTCCTTGAACTTCCACTGCGTATCGACGTGCAGCAGCGGGAAGGGCGGCTTGGACGGATAGAAGGCCTTGGCCGCCAGGTGCAGCATCACCCCGCTGTCCTTGCCGATCGAGTACAGCATGACCGGGTTTTCGAACGAGGCGGCGACCTCGCGGATGATCTCGATCGACTCGGCCTCGAGCCGCTTCAGGTGTTCGGGCAGCTTCACGCCCCCGCCGGCCGCTGTGCGCGGCGTGGTTGCGGTCGTGACGGACATACGGGACTCTCCAAAAAGCGGCGGCCCCCGCCTGCTTTCGCGAACGCCGCTAGAACCACAAACAGGCCGGAAACGCCAGCCCCAAACCTTACCGCTCAGCTAGGAATTGCCGCGGCCCAGCCCCGTTGCTCCATCGCCGCCAGCGTCGCGTCCGACACGAACGGGTTGCTGCGCCGCTCCTCGCCGAAGCTGGACATCGGCCCATGGCCGGGGATGAAGCGCACATCGCTCCCCAGCGGCCACAGCTTGTCGCGCACCGAGGCGATCAGCTGCGCCTGGTCCCCGCGAGGGAAGTCCCAGCGGCCGATCGAGCCCTTGAACAGCACGTCACCCACCTGGGCGAAGCGGGCGCCGCGGTGGAAGAAGATCACGTGGCCCGGCGTATGGCCCGGCGTGTGGAACACCTCGAACTCCGCCTCGCCCACCCGCACCCGGTCGCCCTCCTCGAGCCAATGGTCCGGCGTAAAGCCGCCCACGCCGGACATGCCGTACTGGGCCGCCGCCGTCGGCAGCATCTCCAGCCAGAACTCGTCCTCCCGCTGCGGCCCGGTGATCGGCGCGCCGGTCTTCTCGCGCATCTCCGCCGCCCCGCCGGCGTGATCGATGTGTCCGTGAGTCAGCCAGATCTGCTCGACTGTCACCCCTTTGCCGCGCGCGGCGAGGAGCACCCGATCGACCTCGCCGCCTGGGTCGATCACCGCCGCCTTCATGGTCTTCGTGCACCACACCACCGTGCAGTTCTGCTGCAGCGGCGTGACCGGCACGAAAAAGGCCCCGATGGGCGCGGGCTGGCTCATGCCGCCGAGATAGGCGGGGAGAGGGTCTGGGAGAAGGGTGCTACCCCGCCTTCCGCGCCGGAGCCCCGCCCGCTGCCTTGGCTTGGTCCCCCGACAGTCCGATCGCCTGGTACGCCTTTTCCGGGCTCACCTGCGGCTTGAGTTTCTCGCGCGCGTAGGCCTTCACCAGGTCCGCCGTCTCGCGGAACATCTGGCCCATCAGCTGGCCCTGCCGCGCGCCGCTCAGCGCCGCGGTCATGCGCGGGTCGGGAGAGCGGATCGCGTCCACCCGCGCCACCGCGATGCCGAATTGCGCCGCCTCGGCGGTGAACACCTCGCGCGGCTTGGCCCCGATCAGAGCCTGGAGGAAATTCCGCCCCAGCGCCTGGTTCTGCTGGATGGTCGCGCGGCTGACGTTGTCCACCCGCCGCACCGGCGCCCCCACCGAGGCCGCCACCGCCGCCAGCGCCTCGCCCCGGCGCACCCGCTCGGCCAGCTGGTCGGCGCGCGCCTGCATCCGCTTGACCGTCTCGCGCAGGGTCCACACCCGCGCCAGCTGCGGCCGGACTTCCGCCAGCGTGGGCAGGGCGGCCGGCTGCACCCGGTCCACCCGCATCGCGTAGTATTCGCCCTTGCCGAGGTCGCCGACGTCGCTCTGCGCCCCCTGGGCCAGGGAAAACGCCTGCTTCAGCATGGCCGCGTTCAGCCCCACCACCGGTCGGCCGAACTGATCCTGCCCCTGCGCCGTCATCGGGCCCAGAGTGTAGACCTTGGCCCCCACCGCCTGCGCCGCCTGCTGCAGTGCTGCGCCTCCGGCCGAGGCCTCGTCGAACTTCTGCACGTCGGCGTAAACCCGCTCCTGCGCCTTGGCCTCCCGCACCGCCTGCTCCAGCTGCGGCCGCGCCTCGTCGAAGCTGGCCGTCTTGCCGGGAGTGATGGCCGTCACCTTGATCACGAAGGCGCCGAAGTTCCCCCGCACCGGCGCCACTTGCCCGTTCGGCAGGCGGAACGCCGCTTCCGCCACCGCCGGGTCGGGCAGGGTCTCGCGCGTGACGTTGGTGTTCACGATCGGCTGCACGCCCAGCGCGCGGGCCACCACCGCCGCATCCTGCCCCTGCGCCAGCCGTTGCGCCGCCGCCTGCGCCTCAGGGCCGCTGCGCACCGGAATCTGCACGAACGAGCGCTTCTCCGGCGTCGACAGCTTGCCCTGCTGCAGCTTCCAGCGCTCCTGCACCGCCGCCTCGTCCACCGGCATCGACGGCGTCAGCGCCGCCGCCGAGAAGCGCACCAGGCTCACCGTCCGCGTCTCGGGTCGCCGCAGCTGCGCAGCGTTTTCGCGCATAAAGGCGGTCAGCTGCGCGTCGGTCGGCGGCGCGACCTGCGGAACCATGCGCGGCTCGACCACGAAATAGCCGGCCGAGCGGCTCTCCAGCAAAAACGCCGTCAGCGCAGCGGAGTAGATCGCGGGCGGCCGCAGGCCGATGGTCATACCCGAGACGAAGTGGTTCTCGGCGATCTCGTCACGCAGCGAGGACTCGAAGTCAGCGGGCGTGATGTTGTTCTCGCTCAGCACCCGTTTGTAGGTCTCGGGATCGAAGCGCTGGGTGATCGGGTCGTAGAACACCCGGTTCGACTGCAGCTGGCGCCCCAGCAGCGCGTCCGAGGGCCGCACGCCCGCGCGCCGGATCAGCTCCCACAGCGCCTCGCCCTGGCTCATGTCGCCCAGGATGGTCTGCACCAGCCCGCCGTCCACCGCCTCCTGGGTGGTGATCATGCGCCCCTGCTGCTGGCTGATCGTCTTCAGCGCATTGTCCCAGACCTGGCGGAACTGGACTTGGCTGACCTCGTGCTCGCCGGCCTTGATGACGTTGTTGCCGATCCGCGCCTTGAAGGCGTCGTTCACGCCCCAGATGGCGAAGCTGACCACCAGCAGGCCGATCAGCAGGACCGCGATCCAGGATTTCGCAAAGGCGCGGAGCGCGGCGAGCATTGAGGGGTTCTCCATCCGGGAGCCCGGCCCCCGCGGCGGTATAGGGGAGGGGCTGCGCGCGCGGCAAGCGGCCCCGCGCCCCGGCCGATGACAAAGCTTCGCCGATGCCCTAGGTCGCGGCCATGGCTGAATTGCGACCCCTGATCGCCGGCAACTGGAAGATGCACGGCACGGCCGAAGCCCTGGGCGAAGCCCGCGCGCTGGCCGAAAACCTCAAGGCCGATCCGACGCCCCCGCGCGTGGCCTTGTGTCCGCCCCACACCCTGGTGGCCCAGATGGCCTGGGCCCTGCGCGGCTCGCAGGTCGAGATCGGCGGACAGGACTGCCACGTCGAGGCCAAGGGCGCCTTCACCGGCGACGTCTCCGCCGAGATGCTGGCCGACGCCGGCGCTCGGCTGGTCATCCTGGCCCACTCAGAACGGCGCGCGACCTACGGCGAAACCGACGACATCGCCGCCGCCAAGGCCCGCGCCGCCCTCCGTGCCGGCCTGGAGCCGATCGTCTGCGTCGGCGAGACGCTGGCGGAGCGCAAGTCAGGCCAGACTCTCGACGTGGTGGGCCGCCAGGTCCGCGGCTCCCTGCCCCTCGAACTCGCCGGCCAGGCCTTCGCCGTCGCCTACGAGCCGGTCTGGGCCATCGGCACCGGCCTCACCCCCACGCCCGCGCAGATCGAGGAGGTCCACCGCGCCATCCGCGCCATCCTCACCGAAGTGTTCGGCGCCGAAGGACAGGGCGCCCCGATCCTCTACGGCGGCTCGGTGAACCCGAAGAACGCCGCCGAAATCCTGCGCGTGCCCGAAGTCGGGGGAGCCCTGGTCGGCGGCGCCTCACTGCGCTGCGCCGACTTCGAAGCCATCGTCCGCGCCGCCTGAACCCCTGCGCGCTTTTGCCGCCGTGCGCGCCGCCACGGCCGCGCTAGATGTGCCGCTTCGGGCATCGGGGCTCGGGGCGTCCGCACATGCGAAACTACTACCGCCTCTACTGCGTCAACACGCTCAACAAGATTATAGGCGTCGAGGAAACCCACTGCGACGACGACGCGTCGGCCTGCGCCCACGCCGCCGAGAAGCTGCCCAGCGTCTCACGCTGCGCCAGCATCGAAGTCTGGAGCGGCTCTCGCTTCGTCTGCCGCGTCCCCGAACCGGCGTGAGGCCCGAAGGCAGGCCCGTCGAACCAAAGGCCTTGGCCGAGTGGGACGGGAACTTGCCATCCCCGCGTTAGGGGACCAAGGGTTTCCCGCTGGGGCGGGAGGATCGGTTGCGACATTCGGCGGGGCTGCAAGGGCGTGACTTCTGGACGGTGGCGGCGCCTTGCGACCGCGTGAACGGGACGCCGCTTCCGCGAGGAACCGCCGGTGACGACAGCCTGACCGGCACGGGCGGCCCCGACACCCTGCGCGGACTTGATGGCGATGACACGCTGAACGGCGGCCAGAGCGCCGACCGGCTGGAAGGCGGCGACGGCAATGACGTGATCGCCGATGGCGCCGGCGCCGACACCTCGGTCGGCGGCAAGGGCGATGACCGCTTCCTGGTCGGTGATCTCTTTATCGACACCAGCGGTGGCCCCAACGACAACTGGGACGGCGGCAGTGGGATCGACACCTGGGACATCAGCGCCTTTGTGCTCGATCCCTTGGACTCCGGCGTGTTCGTGGACCTTGCGTCCGGACACTGGAGCGACGGCTCCGTCTCGGAATCCATCCTGAATGTCGAGAACGTCAACGGCAGCCAGGGCGGCGATCACATCGCCGGCGATGAGGGCCGCAACCGGCTCAACGGCGGCGACGGCAACGACACCATCTTCGGGCGCGACGGGCCGGACACCATCAACGGCGGCAAGGGCGACGACTTCCTGGTGGCCCTCGGCTCGGCCAACGCTCCGCAGATGGATTATGAGGCCGGCGCGCTCCCCGGCGATCTGATCAACGGCGGAGACGGGAACGACACGATCTACGGGTCGAACGCCGCCGACACACTCAGTGACGGCCCGGGGGACGACACGATCTATGCGCAAGGCGGCGACGACTGGTTGCGGCGAACCGGCTCGGAGAATGGCGACCGCTGGGACGGCGGCGACGGCGCCGATACCTGGGACATGAGCGGCTGGACCGCGCCCGCGGGCGCGCTCAACATCAGCACCCTGCTCGCGGACTCGCAGACGGCCTACACCGTGGGCGACGTGACGGTGATCACCGACCTGCTGAACGTGGAGAACGTAATCGGGTGCAAGCTCGTCGATTTCATTCGTGGAACGGAGGGCGCGAACCGGCTGGACGGGTTTTCCGGCGACGATCAGATATCCGGCGGCGGCGGAGACGACACCCTGATCGGCGGAGACGGCAGCGACCATCTTCTGGATGGCGCGGGAGCCAATCTGCTGCAGGGCGGTGCGGGTGGTGATTTCCTGAGCCTGGCTTGGGAGTCCGCAGCCGGCGGCAGCCAGACCTTGGACGGCGGCGCGGGCAGCGACTGGATGACTTCCTACGCTGTCAACGATTGGCGGATCAGGCTCGGCGCGGGCGTGGCCGCGGCGGCGGACGGGTCGGCTGTCGTCACCCTGATATCGATCGAAAACGCCTTCGGCGGCTTCGGCAACGACACCTTGGTCGGCGGGAGCGGCCGCAACGTTCTGGGCGGCGGGAGCGGCAACGATCTGGTCGACGGCGGCGGCGGCAACGACATCGTCAACGGAAACGCGGGCCGCGATACGCTGATCGGCGGGGCGGGCGCGGACCGCTTCGCCTTCTCCGGATTTGGCGTGCCCATGAACGTGATCCAGGACTTCTCTTCCGCCGAACACGACAAGATAGACCTCTCTGATTATTCCGGCGGCGTGGATTACATCGGAAGCCACGCCTTCCACGGCGACGGCCACGCCGAGGTGCGGGTCAAGGACCGGGCGAACGACCAGCTGGTTCAGATCGACACCAACGGCGACGGAACCAGCGACTACGACATCATCGTCAAGAACAGCGGCCTGACCCAGGGAGCCGACGACTTCATCCTCACGCCCACGGGACGGATCGATCTGGTGGTCTGACGCCGCGCCCTTTGCCGAGCGCCCCGCCTCTGCTAGACGCGCGAACTTGCGTGCGGCCCGCCGCGCCCCACATCCCCGGACGTCATGCTGCTCAACATCCTGCTCACCGTGCTGGTGCTCGTCTGCGTCGCGCTGACCGCCGTGATCCTGCTGCAGCGCTCCGAAGGCGGCGCGCTCGGCATGGGCGGGGGCTCCAACAGCATGTTCAGCGCCAGGGGCGCGGCCAACCTGCTCACCCGCACCACCTCGATCCTGGCCGGCGCCTTCTTCGTGCTGGCGCTGGCGATCACGCTCCTGTCAGGCGCCGCCGGCCGCTCTGACTCCGTGGCCGAGCGCATCGACCTCTCCAGACCCGGCATCGCCGCGGCCCCGCTCCCGGTCCCAGCCCAGGGCGCCGCCGGCCAGGCCGCCCCGGGGCAGCCCGGCGCCGCGCCCGCCGTTCCACCGCTGCCGGGCGCCGCGCCGCCGCTGCCGGGCAGCGCCCCGGCCCCCGCGCCGGCCGCCGCCCTGCCCACCGCGGCCCCGGCGCCCACCGCCGCTCCGGCGGCCGCGCGCACGGCGCCCCGTCCCGCGCCCGAGCGCCGCCGCGCGCAGCCGCCGGCGGTCCGGACCCAGCCCGCCGATCCTGTGGCCAACGCCTCGCCCACGCCGCCGCCGACCGCCGCGCCGGCCCCTGCCGCTCCGCCTCCCGCGGCTACGCCGCCCGCCGCCGCCCCCGCGGCCGACACCCCCGGCGCCTGATCGCCGCGCCGCGCGAATCTTTTGAGGTGCGCCGAATCATTTCCGCGCTAAGCTGAACGCCCATGGCCCGGTACATCTTCATCACCGGCGGCGTGGTCTCCTCATTGGGAAAAGGCCTGGCCTCCGCCGCCCTCGGCGCGCTGCTCCAGGCCCGCGGCTACCGCGTGCGCCTGCGCAAGCTCGACCCTTACCTGAACGTCGATCCGGGCACGATGAGCCCCTACCAGCACGGCGAGGTGTTCGTCACCGACGACGGCGCCGAGACCGACCTCGACCTCGGCCACTACGAGCGCTTCACCGGCGTCAACGCCAACCGCGGCGACAACGTCACCACCGGCCAGATCTACCAGCGCATCCTCGAGAAGGAGCGGCGCGGCGACTACCTCGGCGCCACCGTCCAGGTGATCCCCCACGTCACCAACGAGATCAAACAGTTCGTCACTAAGCCCGCGCTCGACGAGTACGGCGAGGAGGCCGACTTCGTGCTGGTCGAGATCGGCGGCACCGTCGGCGACATCGAGGGCCTGCCGTTCTTCGAGGCCATCCGCCAACTCGGCAACGACCTGCCACGCGGCCACTGCCTCTACCTGCACCTGACCCTGCTGCCTTTCATCAAGACCGCCGGCGAGATGAAGACCAAGCCGACCCAGCACTCGGTCAAGGAGCTGCGCTCGATCGGCATCCAGCCCGACATCCTGCTCTGCCGCTGCGAGCAGCCGATCCCCCCCGACGAGAAGCGCAAGATCGGCCTGTTCTGCAACGTGCGCCCCTCCGCCGTGATCGAGGCCAGGGACGCGGACAACATCTACGCCGTGCCGCTCGCCTACCACGCGCAGGGGCTCGACCAGGAGGTGCTCGACGCCTTCGCCATCACCGACGCCCCGCCCCCCGACCTGTCGCGCTGGCAGGGCATCTCCGAGCGCCTGACCAGCCCCGATGGCGAGGTCACCATCGCCGTGGTCGGCAAGTACACGGTGCTCAAGGACGCCTACAAATCCCTGATCGAGGCCTTGGTCCACGGCGGCGTGGCCAACAACGTCAAGGTCGACATCGACTGGGTCGAGAGCGAGGCCTTCGAGGGCGAGGGCGCCGAGGTCGCCGCCCGGCTGGAGCGCTGCGACGGCATCCTGGTCCCCGGGGGTTTTGGCGAGCGCGGCGCCGAGGGCAAGATCAAGGCCGCCCGCTTCGCCCGCGAGCACGCCGTCCCCTACTTCGGCATCTGCTTCGGCATGCAGATGGCGGTGATCGAGGCCGCAAGGAACCTGGCGGGCGTCCAGGGCGCCTCCTCCACCGAATTCGGGCCGACAGGCGATCCCGTCGTCGGCCTGATGACCGAGTGGACCAAAGGCAACGAGCGCGTCACCCGCCGCCATGACGACGACAAGGGCGCCACCATGCGCCTAGGCGCCTACCCCGCCGTCCTCGCCCCCGGCTCCAAGGTCGCCGAGATCTACGGCGCCGCCGACATCTCCGAACGCCACCGCCACCGCTACGAGGTCAACATCGGCTACCGCGAAGCCCTGGAGTCCGCCGGCTTCCGCATCACCGGAACCTCCCCGGACGGCGTGCTGCCGGAGATCGCCGAGCGCGAGGACCATCCGTGGTTCATCGGCGTGCAGTACCACCCGGAGCTGAAGAGCCGCCCCTTCGCGCCACATCCGCTGTTCGCCAGCTTCATCGCTGCGGCGGTGGAGCAGAGCCGGTTGGTGTGAGGAGCGCCACACCTATGGGTGCGTCCGTGCGTAAGAGAGCCAGCTTTCTTGCCGCGCACCCAAATTGTTGCTTTTGTGGTGGAGTCAGCCTGGCGACGACCATTGATCACATACCGGCTCGCGCGTGCTTTAAAGGACGGGCTTACCCAGAAGGGTTTGAATTTCCTGCGTGTCTAGATTGCCAAGGCCGAAGCCGGCATGACGAACAGGTATTCTCGTTTCTTGTAAGAGTAATGGACTTCAACAACGAGAACTTCGATCCCAAGGCCCTTGATCGTGCAGTCAGTGGGATGGTTAACAACTTTCCGCATTTTCTTCCTGATTTCGATCTAAGTGCAAATGATAAACGCCGCTCGTTACGCCAGATGGGTATTTCCAAGCCATCTGAGGTGTTGGCCACAGAACTGCCCATTGTTGGCCTGAATCCAAACATTCATGAGCATATTTTACGATACACCCGAAAAATCGCCTGCGCTCTTTTCTATAAAGAGAAAGGCCGCGCGGTGCCCGTAGGTTACTTTACATGGAGCACGTGGGGCCAGGTGGTGAATCCGCAGCTCCGAACTTCCCTGCGAAAGTTTGTCGAGATGACACCGGCTGTTGCACAGGGAAGGCGTACTAACATGAATTTTGGTGACCAATTTTCGTACAGGTATAATAAAGCTGACGATCCTGATGTTTTAGCTGTGTTGATGCAGTTTGGGCGCGGCATGGTGGTTCCATTAATTGTAATTGACGCAGCTTCAATGCCGAAAATGAACCACCAGAATGAATGGAAGCTGGCGTTGTCATTCTAACTGGCCCCGCCCTACGGGAACCACCCCCTTCCCCTTGCTTCCACCAGGAAGAGAGCCCCCTTCCATCCCTCGGATGATCTTTCGCCGGACGCTCGCCGCCAAGTGAAACAAGAGACAGCCGTGAATCCCTCTCCCAGCGGAGAGGGAGGGACCCGGAGCCCGCGCAGCGGGCGAACGGGAGGGTGAGGGATCACGGGCCTCCAGGTTTCCACCTCGGACACGCAGCCCAGCCGCCGTAACCCCTCATCCTCCCACGCGCTGCCGCGCGCGGGCTCCTCCTTCTCCCTATGGGAGAAGGGATAAACTTGCCCGTCCCTCCTTCTTTCCCCACACAGGCCTCCCACCACACAGGCGCCCCCATGCCCGGCCTGAAGGACAAGCGCGGCTTCATCGACAAGGACCGGCTGGACCTGTCCGAACGTCAGGCCGTGGAATACTGGATGAAGCGCTGGGGCGTGACGCGCGACCAGCTCGTCGCCGCCCACCGGAAAGCCGGCCGCATGGTCAAGGACATCGCCGCCGAACTCGGCAAGAAGCGATAGCTTCCTACCCGGCGGCCGCCCCCGCCTGGTAATCCATCTTCCCCACCGGCACGCCCTGCGCCCGCAGCAGGGTGTGCCGGTGGGGAAGTGGAAGTTCGGCAGGAAGAAGGTGAACAGGAAGTCCCGCCCGGTGAAGGTCATCGTGCGGCCCGGGAACTTCATCTCGATCACCCGCTCCTCCTGGCCGTCCACCTGCTCTCGTTTCACGCCCTCCATGAGGCTTTAATTGCAGTGGTCAGCCCCCGCCTGTAATGATGCGATCATTCTGCCGATTTCGTCCGCAACTCCCTTGTTGACCCTTCGCGCACGTCCTGTTTCCTTATATGCGGAGACATGAACACCCACCAGCCGAGGCGCTGCGCCATTTTCAGTCCAGATTGGCCCGCCACTGTTGCCCGTCCAAGTCGCAATCTCATACTCGATGAATTCGCCGTTCGTCGAACTCACAGCGCCAGCCCCTTCGTGCAGTGTCTCCCCGTTCATAGCGCTGTTTCTAGGATTGTCGCCGGGATAGCCTGCGAGCCTAACCTGAGTTGGGATTGATTCCTCTCCAATTTCGAATTCCACTCCGCCTGCGATCTGCGAGGGAAGTTCTACGACGGCGAAGTCTCGGGCGTACCTTTGTCTCGGAACCCAACCGTAACCGCAGGCCACCCGAACACGCGATATGGGAACGCTTTGATGGGGGGCGGCTCCGGCATCGACTTGTCCGCACGCTACCTTAAGGGACGAGAGACGCCGGTAAGGTGGGCTATAGACGTTATGAGCCGCCGTGATCACGTATCTGCCACGGACAAGGAGGCCCGAGCTGTTATAGGATCGGCCGCCAAGGCCAAAAGAATGCCTCTGCGTTGAGAGGTGGCATACGTTCGCTAAGGGCCCGTCTGCTCTGCTCACAGCGTGTTGCTGACCTGGGTCGGCCTGAGCATTAGTGACCACGGCGGCTAAAAAAATGGTCGAAAGCCAGATTTTTCGCTTCACCAAGCTTCTCCATGCAATTTGTAAGACTTAACGACTAGCTTGAGCGCCTTAGAATTTCTTCCTGGGAATCGTGCGCGACCAGTAGGAGTCGAGGAGCTTCGAAACGCCTCTCGGGCATCTGGCGTGAAACGGTGCTTCACCGCCTTCTCGCGGATGCAACCACTACGCTTGAGGCGCGACTTCGCAAAGGCTGTCTAGCCCCAGTTCAATAGCGATCTTTATGATGAACACTGCAGCAGCAGCGGTTAGGCTCAACATGCCTGCAATCGCAGTCGCAGCTACGCTAACCCAATCTTTCAGCGGTCCCTTCTCCGAGTCTTCCTTATATAGGCGACACACAAGCCCTTTAACTGCAGGCCAAAGCTTCTTGAACAGTGCTCGCCCCTTGTCGACAAACCAAGAGCGCGAACTGTTGGTGGTGGATGCTGAGTCCTCGGCGCTCATGACCGAGCGGATGGACGACAGATCCTCTAGGGCGAAGCCCAAGGAATTAGCCGTTCCCGTTTCAGAAAGCGCCAAATTGGCATAGAGATCATCGAGGCTTAGCTCATTGAGTTCCTCAAAGTCTTGAGCAGTAATCGCAACCGCAGGCATTTGCAGATCCTCCCAATGCGTGTTGAATTGGCACAATTTTGACGAGATGTCGAGGGCTGTTTATTACCCGCGAGCCTCCCTGCCTTTCCTCACAAAACCCTGATCCGCGGCGCCGCCCGCTCCCTCAGGATCAGCTCCGTCAGCGCCACACCAGTGCGTCCGCCCGGTCGAAGCTGCCGCCCGCGCCCTCGCTCCCCAGCGCCATCAGCTCCTCCTCCAACTCGCGCAGCTCGCCCAGGTGCGCCACCTGGCCCTGCTCGTACAGCGCCGCCACCGGCTCGGCCCGCGCGAGCTTGCCCGCGATCCGTTCTTCCATCAGACAGACACTCCCATCCCCACGTGCCCCCCATGCCCGGCCTGAAGGACAAGCGCGGCTTCATTGACAAGGACCGGCTGGACCTGTCCGAGCGTCAGGCCGTGGAATACTGGATGAAGCGCTGGGGCGTGACGCGAGACCAGCTCACCGCCGCTCATCGCAAGGCCGGCCGGATGGTCAAGGACATCGCCGCCGAACTCGGCAAGAAGCGATAGCTGCCTACCCCGCGGCCGCCTCCGCCAGGTAATCCATCTTCCCCAGCGGAACCCCCTGCGCCCGCAGCAGGGCGTAGACCACCGTCACGTGGAAGTGGAAGTTCGGCAGCGAGAAGGTCAGCAGGAAGTCCCGCCCGGTGAAGGTCATGGTCCGGCCGGGGAACCTCATCTCGATCACCCGCTCCTCCTGGCCGTCCACCTGCTCGCGCTCCACGCCCTCGACGAAGGCGACGGTCTTCTCCAGCCGCCCCTTCAGCTCCGCCCAGGTTGCCTCGGTGTCGGGGAAGCTCGGCGGCTCTATCCCCGCCAGCCGCGCCGCCCCGCCCTTGGCCGCGTCGCTGACGATCTGCACCTGGCGGGTCAGCGGGAACATGTCGGGCGCCAGCCGCGCCTCCATCACCGCCTCCAGCGGCAGCCCCTGCTCCCCCGCCCACGCCTGCGCCTTGTCCAGCATGGCGATCACATTGCGCAGCATGCGCAGGTATCCGGGAATCGAGGCGTCGTAGAGGGACAGGGCCATGCGTTCTCCTTGGGCGCGGGCGGCGCGGTGGGACGCCAGCCTACACCTTCCGTCGCGGTCGGTCCGAGCTTTGGAGCGGCCGGCCGCCCCTCAAATCTGGTAAAAATCTCCCGGGTCCAGCGTTCCCTGGTACCCGGTGATCTCCACGATCAGGTCGTGCGCCCCCTCGTAGCCGGCGGCGGAGTGCAGGTTCACGATCAGGTATGAATGGCCCTTCAGGTCGCCGCTGCTCGCGGTGAAGATCAGCGCCCCGTCCAACCCCAGCGCGGTCGCCCCGACCTGGCGCTCCAGGTCGGCGATGAAGCTGCCGGCCGACAGCTCCCCGAACACCCCGCTCTCAATGTCGGGCACGGACCCGCCGTCGGGCAGGAAGAACCGGTCCTCCGACAGGTCCAGCCCGACGATCCGGTCGTGCCCCAGCCCCAGCGACTCCTCCACCCGGCCCCAAGCGAACAGGTCGTTCCCCGCGCCGCCGACCAGCCGGTCCGCGCCATCGCCGCCTTCCAGGTAGTCGTCCCCGTCCCCGCCCTTGAGCGTATCGGCCAGGTCGCCGCCCTCCAGCAGGTCGAACCCGCTCCCGCCGATCACCCTGAAGCGCCCGTCATGCTCGTCGTGCCCATACCAGCCCAGCCCCTGGCCCGAACCCGTAAACGCCGAGGCGTCCACGGTCAGCACCGCCCCCGCCGCCACCAGCCCATCCTTGGCGTCGAACCGGACCGCCCCGTCCGCATCAATGATGCGCAGCACCTCGACGCCGCTGAACTCGTCGTCCAGCCAGTACTCCTGCGTCCCGTAATCCCCCTCGAGCACCACGACATCCCGCCCACGACCTCCGTCAATGCGGTCGCCGTCGTCGAGCGCCCCGCCCATCCGGAACACGTCGCCGCCCCGTCCGCCGATCGCCGTGTCGGCGCCCCCGCGCCCGAGGAAAAAGGTGTCGTCCCCCGCCGTGCCGTGCAGCGAGTCGTCCCCGCGAGTTCCACGGATCGCCATGTTCCATCCCCCAAACCGGCGCCGACGTTACGCCTATACTGGGGGAACGGACAGCCGCGGCCTCGCTCGTGTCAGTTTCCCGCGAGGAGAGTTCGCGCGCTTTGTGCCGTAGGTGCGTCGCAATGACGCAACCTCCGCCGCCGCCGGGGCCCCGCCGCGCAACCTGCCGTGAAGGTTGTTAGCGCATCTTCCACGCGCCTGCGGGGGAAGCGGACGATGATGAAAGTCCTGACCTGCCTCACGACGGACCACGATCTCAGGTTCGTCGCCGTGGCGGCGCTGGTCTGCCTGATGTCCTCGATCGTGGCCTTCCGCCTCTATGCGCGCGCCCAGGCCGCCGCCGGCCGGTCGCGCTGGGGCTGGGTGTCGCTGACCGGCTTCGCGGCGGGCGCGGGGACCTGGGCGACCCATTTCATTGCCATGCTGGCCTACGAACCCGGCTTCGCCACCGGCTATCTGGTCAGCGGCACTCTGCTGTCGCTGCTGTTCGCGGCGGTCTCCGCCGCGGCCGGCTTCGCCCTGGCGGCTTCGCCCGGCGGGCGGCCGCTGTTGCGCCGGGCTCTGGCCGGAGCGTTGATCGGCGCCGGCGTGGGCCTGATGCACTACACCGGCATGGCGGCCTTCCGCACCCAGGGGATCGTGTTCTGGCAGCAGGGCTATGTGGCCGCCTCGCTGCTGATCGGGGCGGGCCTGGGGGCGCTTGCGCTGGTGGCCGGGGGCGGGGGCTCGCGCAAGGCGTGGCGGGTGGCGGCGGGGCCGCTGCTGCTTACCGCCGCGATCAGCGGCCTGCATTTCACCGCCATGGCCGCGGTGGCCATCCTGCCCGACACCTCCCGGGCGGTGCCGCCGGGCGCGCTCTCGCACGGCGCCATGGTGCTGATCGTTTCGAGCTTGGCGCTGCTGATCATCGCCGCCGCCGTCGGCATGGTGGTCGTGGACGAGGCCAGCCGCGGGAGCAGCCTGAGGACCCTGCGCGGAGCCATCGACGCCTTGCCCGAGGGCATGGCCTATTTCGACCCGCACGGCCGCTGCGTGATCTGGAACCAGAGGTACGCCGACCTGGCGCCTGGCGGGGCGAACCTCAAAGCCGGCTTCACCTTGCCCGACCTCCTGCGCAAGGGCCTGGCGGAAGGCCGCTACCCCGTCGCCCGTGGACGCGAAGACGCGTGGCTTGCGGAACGCCTGGCCCGCAACGCCGCCCCCTCGGGCCCGGTCGAGCACCGCCTGGCCGATGGAACCTGGCTGCGGGTGGAGGAGCGGCGCACGCCCGACGGCGGCACAGCGGCGGTGTGCGTTGACGTGACCGAGCTGAAGCGCCGCGAAGCCTCGTTCCGGCTGATGTTCGAAAACAACCCCGCGCCCATGTGGCTCTGGGACCAGGGGAGCTTCGCCTTCGTCGACGTCAACGCCGCGGCCCAGCGCCAGTACGGCTGGTCGCGCGAGCAGTTCCTGGGGATGAGCGTATTCGACGTGCTCGCCCCCGAGGAGCATGAGTTCCTCCACCAGCTGATCGCGGCCCGCGCGCACGGCGGCTACGTCGGCGAGCGGGTATGGCGCCACCGGCGCGCCGACGGCTCGGAGATCGACGTGCGCCCCTACACCGAGGTGTTCCCTCGCCCCGAAGGGCCGGCGATCCTGGCCGCCCTGTTCGACGTCACTGACCAGGTTGCGGCCGAGGCCGAACTCCGGTCCACCGCCGAAACCCTGAGCCGCGCCAAGTCGGACGCTGAGGCGGCCAACAGGGCCAAGAGCCAGTTCCTCGCCAACATGAGCCACGAGATCAGGACGCCGCTGAACGGCGTGATCGGCGTGGCCGACATCCTGTCGGGCACCCCTCTCGACGGCAAACAGCAGGAGATGGTGGAGATCGTCCGCTCCTCGGCGGCCTCGCTGGAGCGGCTGCTGTCCGACGTGCTGGACCTGGCGCGGGTGGAGTCCGGGCGGCTCGACATCCAGTCGGAGGCCTTCGACCTCGACGAGGTCGTCTCCTCGGTCGCCGGCTGGGGCGAGGTCAAGGCCGGTGAAAAGCAGGTCAAGCTGCGCGTCGAAACCGCCGCCGCGGGCGGCCGCCGGGTGCTGGGCGATCCTGGGCGGCTTCGCCAGATCCTGGCCAACCTGGTCAGCAACGCGGTCAAGTTCACCGAGGCCGGAGAGGTCGTTGTCGCCGTGGAGGGGCCAGACGCCGGCGACGAGTGGCGTTTCCACGTCTCGGACACGGGAATCGGCTTCGACGAGGAGACCCGCCAGACCATCTTCGAACGCTTTCGGCAGGCCGACGGCTCGATCACCCGCCGCTATGGCGGCTCGGGCCTGGGCCTGGCCATCTCCAGCGAGCTGGCGAGGCTGATGGGCGGGGAGATGAGCTGCGAAAGCACGCCCGGCCAGGGCTCGGTGTTCACCCTTGCCCTCGGTCTGCCGCCCGCCGCGGCCCTGGAGGCGCCGTCAGCGCCGTCCCCGCCCGAGTCCGGGGCCTGCGAGCGGCTGCACATCCTCCTGGCCGACGACCATCCTACCAACCGCAAGGTGGTGGAGATGATGCTGGCCATGACCGACGCGGAACTGGTCATGGTCGAGAACGGCCTGGAGGCCTGTGAGGCGGTCGAGGCGCGCGCCTTCGACCTGATCCTGATGGACATGCAGATGCCGGTGATGGACGGGCTGACCGCCAACCGCCGCATCCGTCAGTTCGAGGCCGCCGCGCGCCGCCCGCGCACCCCGATCATCATGCTCACCGCCAACGCCATGCCCGAGCACGTCCGCGCCAGCCACGCCTCGGGCGCCGACCGCCACGTGGCCAAGCCGGTGCAGGCGCAGGTGCTGTTCGCCGCCATCCACGAGGTGGTGAACGACAACCATGCGGCGGAGAAGGTCGCCTGAAGGGCGGTCACTCCGCGGCCCGCATTTGGGCGTAGCCCAGACGCCCGTTCAGCTTGTCCAGGAGATCGGCGGCGGCTTCGGGGATGTTCGTGCCTGGGAGGAAGACGGCGGCTACGCCTGCGTCGAAAAGAGGCTGGAGGTCTTCGGGGGGGATCACGCCGCCGACGACGACCATGATGTCGGGACGGCCGAGCCTTTCCAGTTCGTTCATCAGCTCGGGCACCAGGGTGAGGTGGCCAGCGGCTAGGGAGGAGGCGCCGACGGCGTGGACGCCAGCGTCGGCGGCCTGGCGGGCGGCTTCGGCGGGGGTCTGGAACAGGGGGCCGACCTCGACTTCGAAGCCCAAGTCGGAGAAGGCGGAGGCGACGACCTTCTGACCCCGGTCGTGACCGTCCTGGCCGAGCTTGGCGACCATCACCTTGGGGGGGCGGCCGTCGGCTTCGCGGAAGGCGGTGACCATGGCCTTGGCGCGTTGGGATTCGGGAGATGAGCCGGCGCCCTGGCCGTAGACGCCGCGGACCAGCTTGGGCTGGGCGACGTGGCGGCCGAAGCCCTTTTCCAGGGCGAGGCTGATTTCACCGACCGTGGCCTTGGCGCGGGCGGCTTCGACGGAGAGCTGGAGCAGGTTGGCGCCGCCGCGGGCGCCGTTTTCGAGGGCCGTGAGCGCGGCTTCGACGGCGGCGGGGTCGCGTTCGGCGCGCAGGCGGTCGAGCTTGTCGATCTGGCGGGCGCGCACGGCGGCGTTGTCGACTTTGAGCACCGGGACATCGTCCGGGGTTTCGGGGCGGAAGCGGTTGACGCCGATCACGGCCTGCTCGCCGGTGTCGATGCGGGCCTGGGTGCGGGCGGCGGCTTCCTCGATGCGGGACTTCGGCAAGCCGGCCTCGATGGCTTTGGCCATGCCGCCGAGCTGTTCGACCTCGTGGATGTGGTCAAGGGCGCGGGCGGCGAGGTCGGCGGTGAGGCGTTCGACGTACCAGGAGCCGCCCCAGGGGTCGGCGGTGCGGGTGATGCCGCCCTCCAGCTGGAGCAGCAACTGGGTGTTGCGGGCGATGCGGGCGGAGAAGTCGGTGGGCAGCGCCAGCGCCTCGTCGAGGGCGTTGGTGTGCAGGGACTGGGTTCCGCCGCCGACAGCCGCGAGGGCTTCGACGCAGGTGCGGGCGACGTTGTTGAACACGTCCTGAGCGGCAAGGCTCCAGCCGGAGGTCTGACAGTGGGCGCGCAAGGAGAGGGAGCGGTCGTCCTTGGGGTCAAAGTGCTCGCGCATCAGCTTGGCCCAGAGGAGGCGGCCGGCGCGGAGCTTGGCGATCTCCATGAAGGGGTTCATGCCGACGCCCCAGAAGAAGGAGATGCGGGGGGCGAAGGCGTCCACATCGAGACCGGCGTTGATGCCGGCGCGGACGTATTCGACACCGTCGGCGAGGGTATAGGCGAGTTCGAGGTCGGCGGTCGCTCCGGCCTCTTGCATATGGTAGCCGCTGACCGAGATGGAGTTGAAGCGCGGCATCTCCTTGGCCGTGTAGGCGAAGATGTCGGAGACGATGCGTAAAGAGGGCTCAGGCGGGTAGATGTAGGTGTTGCGGACCATGAATTCTTTCAGAATGTCGTTCTGGATGGTTCCTGAAAGATCTCGAGGTTTGACGCCTTGTTCTTCGGCGGCGGTGATGTAGAGCGCCATGACCGGCAGGACGGCGCCGTTCATGGTCATGGAGACGCTGATCTGATCCAGCGGGATTTGATCGAACAATATCCGCATGTCGTAGATCGAATCGATGGCCACGCCGGCCATGCCGACGTCGCCTTTCACCCGCTCGTGGTCGGAGTCGTAGCCGCGGTGGGTGGCGAGGTCGAAGGCGACCGACAGGCCCTTTTGGCCGCCGGCGAGGTTGCGGCGGTAGAAGGCGTTGGAGTCCTCGGCGGTGGAGAAGCCGGCGTACTGGCGTAGTGTCCACGGGTTGGTGACGTACATCGTCGGGTAGGGGCCGCGCAGGTAGGGCGGCAGGCCTGGGTGGCCGTGGATGTGCTCCAGCCCCTCAATGGCGGCGGGAGCGTAGGCGGGACGGACGGGGATGCCCTCGGGAGTGAGCCACGACCCCTCCCCCTCGATGGGGGAGGGGCAGGGGTGGGGGTGTGCACTCGACTTGGAAGAACCTGGCGCTGTAGGCTCTGAGCCCGTTCGCGCTGAACCTTTCGCGGACGGTGCGTTCACCCCCATCCCAACCCTTCCCCCATCGAGGGGGAAGGGCTCATGGGTGAAATCAGGAATCGTCGTCGTCATCGTCGGACATTCCCGGACGGGCCCAGTCGGCGTCGTCGTCTTCGTCCTCCTCCTCGGAGGACTCCGCGTCCAGCAGGGAGAGCCAGACGGGGTCGGTGTCGGCCACGACCTCCACGTCCTCCATGAGCGCGATGGCGGTGTCGCCGTTTGGCAGGAGCAGGCCGGCGACCTCCATCTCGACGCCGTCCTCGGTTTCGTGGGCTTCAGCCTGGACCAGGAGGGCGGCGAACTCCTCGTCCTCGCCGTACCAGATCACCGGATGGGGGACTTCGGTGTCGATCACCCGGCCGTTGAAGGTGTCGGACAGGGCAAAGACGGCGTGGGCCTCCTCGACGTCGTGGGGCGTGGCGACATGGGCGGCGAACGGGCGGACGAGGCGCCAGGTGGAGGCGTCGTAGCCGGGGCGCGCGCTCAAGCGAGGGCTCCGTCGGCTGTCTCCAGAGTCTCGGCGACGCGGATGGGGGCGAGGGGCGGGCAGCGGCTGTCTTCGCCAGGGAGGCGCGCCAGGTGTCGCGCCTTGTCGCCGGATGTATCGGGAATGCCTGTCGCGGGAGTCTCCACCTCGACGGGGCGTTCGTCGGGGTTGGGGTAGAGGGTGACGCCCAGGATGCCGCGGTGTTCGGCGGCGGAGAGGAGGGCGCGGCGGGGGCCTTCGAGGTTGGCGGCGAGGTAGCCGGACTTCAGGGCCTCGACGGCGCCGTCCTGGCGTTCGATGGCCTGGAAGACGGACCAGCCTTCGCGGGCAAGGTCGTGGGTGAGGCTTTCGACGAACCAGGCGCCGGCGGCGGGGTCGGCGACGCGGCCCAAGTGGGATTCCTCCATCAGCACGAGCTGGATGTTGCGGGCCTGGCGGCGGGCGAAGGGGGTGGGGCGGCCGATGGCGTCGGTGAAAGGATGGAGGACGATCGTGTCGGCGCCGCCGGCGGCCGCGGCGAAGGCGGCGTGGGTGAGGCGCAGCATGTTGGTCCAGGGGTCGACCCGGGTCAGCATGCGGCGGGAGGACCGGGCTTCCACGCGCTGGGGCGGGGGCGCGAGCGTATGCGCGGGGGCGCAGGCGCGCGTGAGGCGCTCGCCGATCAGGCGGGCGGCGCGGAGCTTGGCCAGGGTGACGAAGATGTCGGCGTCGGCGCTCACGCCCAGGATTATGCGGTCGAGCGGGAGGGGGTTGGGCGACATCGCGGTTTCGAGGGCGCGGGCGTAGGCGGCCCAGCAGGCGGCCATGAAGCCGAGCTCCTGGGCTTCGGAGCCGCCGGCTTCGTGGACGGCGCGGCCGGTGGCGAGGAACAAGCCTGCGTTGGGGTAGGCGGTGGAGAGGCGGCCGGCGGTTTCGGCGGCGCAGGCGATGTGAGCCTCGAGGGGGCCGGGGCTGGAGCCCTGCTCGGCGAAGGCGGAGATGGGGTCGAGGTGGAGGCCGAGGCGGGCGGCGGGGGAGCCTTTGGCGGCGCCGGCGAGCCAATCGGCGGCGTCGGGGCCGAGGTAGCCGGCGTCGAGGGCCACCCCGGCGGCTTCGAGGAGGACGCCGTCCAGCGCTTCGGCGAGATCCTCGGCGGAGGCTGCGGCGCAGCCCTTCTTCCCGGAAGGGTCGAGGGCGAGGAGGACGGAGGAGGCGCCGCCCGCGAGGCCCTCCAGGATTTGGCCGTTCGCGGCGGTCGCAGTGGGGGCGGCGACGGGTGCGCGAATGTCCCACGGGCGGCCCGCGTCGTGCGGCGCGGCGCGGGGGAGCAGGCGGCCTTCGGGGGCGTCTTCGGCGGTGTAGAGAGGTTCGATTTCCAGCCCATCGGCGGTGCGGGAGGTGAGGGTCTCGAAGGCGCGGCCTTTCAGGGATTTCTCGACCAGGCGCAGCCATTCCGAGCGCGCGGTCGGCGCGAATCCGGCGGATAAGTCGGCGGCCTCAAGGGTCACGGCGGGGGCTAACTCCTTGTTCGGGCTGGATGCGCCCGCGCGCAGGGGGGGTCAAGAAGCGGGGAAAGAGGCGGACTTATCCCCCCTGTTCCCAGTGGGGGGACAATGGCGGCGGATAAAGGAGACCGCCATGAGCGACGACGCCACCCCACGCCTGAACCTGCCCTACCTCGCCGCGGCCCAGGCGCAGAAGCACGTCACCGTCAACGAGGCGCTCAGCCTTCTGGACGGGCTGGTGCAGACCGCCGCCGAGAGCCGTGCGACCGCGGCGCAGCCGGGGTCGCCGGCGGACGGGGCGCTCTACATCCTGCCCGCCGGCGCGACCGGCGCGGCCTGGGCGGGCAAGCCGGTCGACACCCTGATGCGGTTCGAGGCGGGGGCGTGGAAGACGATCGCGCCGCAGGAGGGGCTGCTGGTGTTCGTCAAGGACGAGGACCTGCTGGTGGTCCATGACGGCTCCGGCTGGCGCGGCGCGGCGCCGGGCGAGCTGCAGAACCTCAGCCGCCTCGGGGTCGGCACGGCGGCGGACGCGGTCAATCCGTTCGCGGCCAAGCTGAACAAGGCGCTGTGGACGGCGAAGACGGCGTCCGAGGGCGGGGACGGGGACCTGCGCTATACGATGAACAAGGAGGGCGCGGCCGACGTGCTGTCGCTGCTGCTGCAGAGCGGCTTCTCCGGCCGGGCGGAGCTGGGGCTGATCGGGGACGACGACCTGACGCTGAAGGTGTCGGCGGACGGGTCGAGCTGGACCACGGCCCTGAGCGTGGACCGCACGAGCGGGCAGGTGACGGCGGCCAAGGGGCTGGCGCGGGTGCAGACCGACGTGTTCACCGCCAACGGAACCTACGCCGTACCGGCCTGGGCCAAGCGGCTGGAGGTCGTCTGCGTCGGCGCGGGCGGCGGGGGCGGCTCGGGCGCGGCGGGGGACGCCACGTCCACGCGCGTGGGCGGCTCGGGCGGCGGCGGCGGCGGACGGGCCAGCGAGACCTTCGCGGCGGCCGACCTCGCCGTCAGCTTGACGGTGAGCATAGGCGCGGGCGGCGCGGGCGCGGCTGGCGTGACCGGGGCTTCCAGCGGCTTGGGCGCCGGCTCCGGCGGCGACAGCTCGGTATCGAGCGGCGGCACGGTGATCCTGAGGGGCGGCGGCGGAACCGGAGGCGCGGGCGGCGCGACCGTGGCCGGTACGGGCGTCGGCGGCGGCGCGGGCGACTTCGCGGGCAACGCCAGCGGGGCCAACACTGCCGCGGAGCCAGCGGGCTCCGGCGGCTCCTCCACGGGTAGGGCGCCCGGAGGCGGCGGCGCGGGCGGAGCGGTGACTACCGGCTCGGCGGCGCGCTCGGGCGGCGGGGGCGGCGACGGCTATGCGGTGGGTGCGCCCACACGCTCGGCGGCGGGGGGCGCGGGCGGCACGGCGGCGGCCGGAGACCCAGGCGCGGCGGGCGCGGCCAAGGCCTGGACCCGGGGCGCGGGCGGCGGAGGCGGCGGCGGCAAGGCGAACACGGCCGGCGCCGGAGGGGCGGGAGGCGCGGGCGGCGCGCCTGGCGGCGCCGGCGGCGGCGGCGGCGCATGCCGCAACACCTCCACCAGCGGCGGGGGCGGAGCGGGCGCGCGTGGGGAGGTTTGGATCACCGCGCTCGGGTGAGCGGCCGCAACGAGCCGGCGGACGGGCGGCGAAGAAATCGCCGTTACTGCTGGGAGCGGGGGGTAGCTGGCGGCTGGGCGCCGACGCGCTCTACGGCGCTCTAGACAACAACAGCGTGGCGGGGAGCGGGCGACTTCGTGCTTTAGGCGCGGTTGACACACCCAGCCTGAGCCGCCCCTGTAGCGGCATCATCCACGGCGGGGCGTCCATGCGAAGCAGGTTCTTCTATCTGGTTCTCGGCGCGATGGCGCTGGGGATCCTGGTCGGCTTCCTCTGCAATCAATTCCTGGCGCCCGACCAGGCGGCAACCGTCGCGACCTGGTTCAAGGTGATCACCGACGCCTTCCTGCGGCTGATCAAGATGATCATCGCGCCGCTGGTGTTCACCACTCTGGTGGCCGGGATCGCGCACATGGGCGACGCGGCCAGCGTGGGCCGGGTGGGGGTGAAGACCATCGGCTGGTTCATCCTGGCCTCGATCGTCTCGCTGACGATCGGCCTGTTGATGGTGCACCTGCTGCAACCCGGCGTGGGGCTGAACCTGGCGCTGCCGACGGAAGGGCCCGGCGCGACGGTGGACGCCACCAAGTTCACCATCCAGGAGTTCGTCACCCACCTGTTCCCGCGCTCGATCTTCGAGGCGATGGCGAACAACGAGATCCTGCAGATCGTGGTGTTCTCGGTCTTCGTCGGCACCGCGGTGGCCGCGGTGGACGACCGGGCGCCGCAGGTGTTGAGCCTGGTCGAGCAGGGCGCGGCGATCATGCTCAAGGTCACCGGCTATGTGATGCTGCTGGCGCCGCTCGCGATCTTCGCGGCCCTGGCCGACACGGTGACGCGCTACGGGCTCGAGATCCTGCTCACCTACGGCAAGTTCGTGCTGGGCTTCTACGCCTCACTCGGGCTGCTGTGGCTGCTGCTGATGGGCGTGGCGATCGCCTTCGCCGGGATGCGGGCGCTGAAGCTGTTCGGGCTGATCCGCGAGCCGGTGCTGCTGGCCTTCTCCACCGCCAGTTCCGAGGCCGCCTACCCGAAGACGCTGGAGATGCTGCAGAAGTGGGGGGTGTCGCGGCGGATCGTCAGCTTCGTCCTGCCGCTCGGCTACTCGTTCAACCTGGACGGGTCGATGATGTACTGCACCTTCGCCACCCTGTTCATCGCCCAGGCTTACGGCGTGCAGATGAGCATCGGTCAGCAGATCACTATGCTGCTGCTGCTGATGGTGACGTCCAAGGGCATGGCCGGGGTGCCGCGCGCCTCGCTGGTGGTGATCGCCGCGACGCTGGCGTACTTCGACCTGCCGGAAGCGGGGCTGGCGCTGATCCTGGCGGTGGACCACCTGCTCGACATGGGCCGCTCGGCCACCAACGTGGTCGGCAACTCGGTGGCTTCGGTTGTGGTCGGCCGCTGGGAGGGCGAGATCGACGAGAGCGGCGGCAGCCCAGTTCCGGGCGATCCGCCGCCGCCTGATCCGCGCACGCCCGTGCCGGCGAACCCCGCTTAGTGCGCACCCAGCGCTTCTCCTTCCCCGGCCACTCGGGCGCAACCCTCGACGCACGGCTGGAGCTGCCGGAGGGCGCGGCGCGCGGGACGGCGCTGTTCGCCCACTGCTTCACCTGCGGCAAGGACAGCCTCGCCGCCAGCCGCGTTTCGCGGGCGCTGGCGGAGCGGGGAATCGCCACGCTCAGGTTCGACTTCACCGGCCTGGGCGGCAGCGAGGGCGACTTCGGCAACACGGGCTTCTCCTCCAATGTCGCCGACCTGGTCGCCGCCGCCGATCACCTGCGCGCGGCGGGGCGGCCCGTGGGTCTCCTGGTCGGCCATAGCCTGGGCGGGGCGGCGGTGCTGGCGGCGGCGGAGAAGCTGCCCGAGGCGCGCGCGGTGATCACCATCGGCACGCCCTTCGATCCGGCCCATGTGCTGGAGTCGTTTGGGTCAGGCTTCGAACGCATCGAGCGCGAGGGACGGGCGGAGGTGACGCTCGGCGGGCGGGCCTTCAGCGTCGGGCGCGGGTTCATCGAGGACCTCGCCGAGCAGCATCAGGCGGCGCGGATCGCGCGGCTCGGCCGGCCGCTGCTGGTCCTGCACGCGCCCAAGGACGAGGTGGTGGAGGTCTCCAACGCCCGCGCCATCTTCGACCACGCCCATCACCCGAAGAGCTTCGTGGCGCTCGACGGCGCCGACCACCTGCTGCGCCGGGCCCGCGATGCCGAGTTCGTGGCCTCGCTGGCGGCCGTCTGGGCGGATCGCTACGCCATGCCGGAGGCGGCGGCCGAGACGGCGGCTGAGGAGGGCGTGGTGCTGGTGGAGCCCACAGGCGAGGGGCGGTTCCAGCAGCGCATCCACTTCGGCCCGCACACGGTGATCACGGACGAGCCGCTGGGAATCGGAGGGCTAGGCTCCGGGCCGACACCCTACGATCTGCTGCTGGGGGCGCTGGGCGCCTGCACGGCCATGACGCTGAAGCTCTATGGCGAGCGCAAGGGCTGGCCGCTGGAGGGGCTGAAGGTGCGCCTGCGCCACGAGCGCGTTCACGCGGGCGACTGCGCCGACTGCGAAACGCAGGATGGACACATCGAGCAGATCACCCGCGAGATCGAGCTGGACCGGGAGCTGGGCCAGGCGGAGGCCGCGAGGCTGCTGGAGATCGCTGACAAGTGCCCGGTGCACCGCACGCTGCACGGGGAGATCAAGGTGCGCACCCGGTTCGGCGGCGCCGGTGAAGCCAAGTAGTCCACAAGCGCTGTGGCTTGCCGGCAGCGCGACTCAGGCGAGCGCTGTTATCCTGCATCCAACGGAACAGCCGCCGCCCTCATTTGTTAGCCATGCTCTTAGGGCCGAAGGAATGCAGGACGTGATGCACGCATTGGTGATCGAGGACGAAGCCCTGATCGGCATGTTCATCGGCGACCTGCTGGAGGAGATCGGCTTCGAGACCGTCTCGTTGGCCACCACCAAGGCCGAGGCGCTGAGCCTGGCGCGGACCACGCGTCCCGACTTCATCGCATCCGACATCCGCCTGCCCGACGGCACCGGTGTCGAGGCGGTGCGCGAGATCGCCGACGCGCTCGGCGCCACGCCGGTGGTCTATGTCACCGCCAACCCCGACGAAGCCCCCAAGCCCCACTCGATCGTGTGCGAGAAGCCGGTGTCGGACCGGGCGCTGCGCGAGGCGGTGGAGCGGGCGATGGCCGAAGCGCGCGGCAAGCTGCCGAACTAGGCGCTCCGCATTCGCCGGAAGGTGGTGGTGCCGCCGGGCAGGATTGAACTGCCGACCTCAGCCTTACCAAGGATGCGCTCTACCACTGAGCTACGGCGGCCCTGGACTTGAGGAAGGCGCCATATAGCGGCGCCCGCCCCGGGGTGGAAGCCCCGTCGGCAAGGCCGCGGCAAGGACCCCAAGCGACCCGACTGATGCGAACGCGTAGCCGCTGGGCTAGACTGTAGCGATGGACCAGCCGCCTCCGAAGCCGCCGGGCAAGCGCGCCGAAGACCAGCTCGGCGAGGACAAGCTCGCGCAGGCTCTGAGGGCGAACCTGAGGCGACGCAAGGCGGCCGCCAAAGCGGCCAAGCCTAGCGCGGAGCCGCCGGAGCGCTAGGCTTGCGCGCACCCCGGCCTGCTGTAGAACCGCCGGTTTCCGCAGCCTAGGGCTGGCTGCGGCGGCCAGGGGCTGAATGGACCAGATCGTCATCACCGGCGGGGCGCGGCTGCACGGGGAGATCCCGATCTCCGGCGCCAAGAACTCGGCCATCAAGCTGATGGCGGCCTCGCTGCTGACCGACGAGCCGCTGCGGCTGACCAACATGCCCCGGCTGGCCGACACGCGCTCCCTCGGCAAGCTGCTGCGGCGGCTGGGCACCGAGATCACCGAGAGCGACGAAGGTCCGAATGGGCCGGAGACGGTGCTGCACACGCCCGAGATCATGAGCGCGCTCGCGCCCTATGACCTGGTGCGGCGGATGCGGGCGTCGTTCAACGTTCTGGGCCCGCTGATCGCGCGCGAAGGCTCGGCCAAGGTCAGCCTGCCGGGCGGGTGCACCATCGGGGCCCGGCCGGTGGACCTTCACCTCAAGGCGCTCGAGGCCTTGGGGGCCACGATCGACCTGCATCAGGGCTACGTTTATGCGCACGCGCCGCGGGGGCTGAAGGGCGCGCGCATCGAATTCCCGTTCGTCTCCGTTGGGGCCACCGAGCACACGCTGATGGCGGCTGTCCTTGCCAAGGGGGAGACGGTCCTGGAGAACGCCGCGCGCGAGCCGGAGATCGACGACCTCGCGCAGTGCCTGAACGCCATGGGCGCCAGGATCGAGGGCTCGGGGACCTCGACGCTCAGGATCACCGGCGTCGACCGCCTGCACGGCGCCACCCACGCGGTCGTGCCCGACCGGATCGAGACCGGAACCTTCGCGGTGGCGGCCGCCATGGCCGGGGGCGAGGTGCGGCTGACGCGCACGCGCAGCGACTTCATCGAGCCGCTGCTGGCCAAGATGGAGGAAGCGGGCGCGGAGGTGGAGCGGTTGAACGACGGGCTGCTGGTCAGGCGCAACGGGGCCCGCCTCGAGGCCGTTGACGTGGACACCGCCCCCTATCCGGGCTTCGCCACCGACCTCCAGGCGCAGTTCATGGCGCTGATGACCACCGCCAAAGGCGAAAGCGTGATCCGCGAGACCATCTTCGAGAACCGCTTCATGCACGCGCCCGAGCTGGGGCGGCTGGGCGCGGAGATCGAGGTGCGCGGCGGCGAGGCGCGGGTGCGGGGCGTCGAGCAGCTGCGCGGGGCCGAGGTGATGGCGACCGACCTGCGCGCTTCGGTCAGCCTGGTAATCGCGGGACTCGCGGCGCAGGGGGAGACGACGGTGAGCCGGGTCTACCACCTCGACCGCGGTTTCGAGCGGCTGGAGCAGAAGCTGGGCGCCTGCGGGGCTGAGATTAGCCGGCGCCGCGACAGCGACGGCGAGGAGTAGGGTGGCCCGCCAGCCCCAGCCCTTGCGCCTGCGGGCGGAGGACGCCGAGGACCTGAAGGTGGTCTCGGCGGCCTTGCAGGACGCGGTGGCCAAGGTTGGCGACATTCGTCACGACGCCCAGGCGCGGACGCTGACGATCGCCCTGAACCGCTTCCGCTGGGAGGATGAGCGCCGCCGCGAAAGGGTCCGCTCGGCGTTGCAACTCGGCGGCGTGCTGTCGGTGCAGGCGCGGCGGGTCAAGCGCGAACCGGCCGACGCGGTGGTGGAGCTGCTGGCGCTGGAGTTCCAGCCGGGGGAGGCGCCGGGCGGGGAGCTGACGGTCAGCTTCGCCGGGGGCGGCGACCTGCGCTGCCAGGTCGAGGCGGTGGACGCGGTGCTGGCGGACGTCTCGCCGCCCTGGCCGTCGCGCTCACGGCCGCGCCACGACCTGACGGGAAGCTGAGGTGCCCGGTCCGGCAGGCGCCGCCGTCCACCGGATCGGCCGCATCGATTTCGACCCTGATTCGCTGACGGCCGGTTCTCCCGAGCAGGAGGAGGAGCGGCGAATCGCGGTCAAGGACCTGCTGGCGGACAACTACTTCGAGCCGGAGGGCGCGCCCGGCGGCCCCTACGAACTCAAGCTCGGCTGTGCCGACAACCGGTTGGAGATTTCGGTCTCCGGACCGGACTTCGAGAAGCGCCACCTGCTGTCGCTGCAGCCGTTCCGCCGGATCATCCGCGACTATTTCATGGTCTGTGACAGCTACCGGGAGGCGGTGCGCGGCGCCTCGTCCCAGCAGATCGAGGCCTTGGACATGGGCCGGCGCGGGCTGCACAACGAAGGTTCCGAGCTACTGCGCGAGCGCCTCGCGGGCAAGGCGAAGACCGACCACGAGACGGCGCGACGGCTGTTCACCCTGCTGTGCGCGCTGCACTGGCGGGGGCTGATTTGAGCGCCGAAGGGGAGCGGCCGCGTCGGGTGCTGTTCGCCTGCACCCTGAACCGCACCCGCTCGCCGCTGGCCGAGGCGCTGGCGCGGCTGGACCTAGGAGCACGGATGGAGTTCGAAAGCTGCGGAGCCGCGCCGGAGGACGAGTTCGACCCGTTCATGCTGGCGGTGCTGGCGGAGGCGGGCGCGCCGCTGCCGGACGACCCGGGGCGCGGGTTCGACGGCGTGCACGGCGGCTACGACCTGGTGGTGGCGCTGACGGCGGAGGCGCGGGACCGGGCGGCGGCGGAAGGCTACCGCGTGGAGTACTGGCCCACGCCCGACCCGACCGGCGCGGAGGGCTCGCGCGAGCAGGTGCTGCAGACTTACCGCGACCTGCGCGATGGGCTGCGCGCCCGCATCCGGGCGCGGTTTTCGTGAGCGGTTCGACGCGCGGGGGCGTTGTGGGTTAAGGTGCGGCGACGGCCCGCGGCCGACTCGGTCGCGCGGGCCGTTCTGTTATGGATTTGAGGCGAGGCTGCATGGCCAAGGAAGAACTGCTGGAATTTCCGGGCACGGTCAGCGAACTGCTGCCCAACGCCACGTTCCGGGTGAAGCTGGAGCAGGGCGACCACGAGATCATCGCCCACACCGCGGGCAAGATGCGCAAGAACCGCATCCGGGTTCTGGCAGGCGACAAGGTACTGGTCGAGATGACGCCCTACGACCTGACCAAGGGGCGGATCACCTACAGGTTCAAGTGAGCCGCAAGCGCGCCTTGCGTGGTTCGAGACGCGCTCCCGCCGGAGCGCTCCTCACCCTGACGCGACATGGTGCTCGCCAACAAACATCCCCATCCTGAGGAGCGGTCCGTTGGGACCGCGTCTGGAAGGACGCACCGTGTCCCCCCCTGATACCTCAAACTCCCGCAACCGGCTCATCCTAGCCAGCGCCAGCCCACGGCGGCTGGAATTGTTGCGCCAGGCCGGGATCGAGCCGGACGCGGTGGAGCCGGGCGAGATCGACGAAACCGCATCGAAAGACGAGACGCCGCGGCGGCTGGCGCTGAGGCTGGCTGAGGCCAAGGCGGCCGCCGGGGCGTCGCGCTCACCCGGCGCATACGTGATCGGGTCGGACACGGTGGTGGCGGTGGGCCGGCGGGTGCTCGGCAAGGCCGCCGGCGAGGCTGAGGCGCGACGGTATCTGGAGCTGCTGTCGGGACGGGCGCACCGGGTGTTCACCGCGATCTGCGTCGTGGCGCCGGACGGGCGGAGCGCATCCCGGGTAGGCGAGGCTCGGCTACAGATGAAGCGGCTGACGGTGGACGAAATCGGCCGCTACGTTGAGAGCGGCGAATGGCGGGGCAAAGCCGGCGGCTACGGCGTTCAGGGCAGGGCGGGAGCGTTCGTCACCGCGCTCAGTGGCTCCTATACCGCCGTGGTCGGCCTGCCGCTGTATGAGACGCTCTGCCTGCTGGAAGGCCTGGGTTGGCGGCGGTGAGCCGGCGGTTCTACCTCGATGCCTCCCCGGGTGAGCGGCGGGCGGTGGTGACCCTGGACGGCAAACCCGAGCGGCTGATCGTCGAGCGCGACGGCGAGGCCTCCCGCGCGCGGCTGGGGGCGCGCTACGCCGCGCGCGTCCGGCAGATCGAGCCGGGGCTGGGACTGGCGTTCCTGGACCTCGGTGAGGACGGGGAGGCCGTCGTTCCCCTCGGCCGCCATGGCATAGCCGAAGGCATGGCGGTCGAGGCCGAGATCGTGGCCGAGGCCCGGCGCGGCAAGACGGCCACGGCCGGCTACGGCGGACCGACGCCGCACCCGATTGGTTTGATCCGCCCGGGGCCAACCGCCGCCGAGCGGCTGCGCGATCTGTCGATGGGCGCCGCGATCATAGAGGGAGAGGCGGCGAGCGAGGCGGCCGATGTGGCCGAAGAGGCGGTGCTGGAGGTCGAGCATCCGCTGCCTGGCGGCGGTTCGATCGCGGTCGAACCGACGCGCGCGCTCGTGGCTGTCGATGTGGACGTGGGCGCGAAAGGCGGCGGCGACGCCGGGCGCCTGGCGCGGCAGGTGAACCAGGCTGCGGTGGCGGAGGCGGCGCGGCTCTTGCGCCTGAAGGCGCTGGGCGGGCTAGTGGTGTTCGACGTGGTCGGCAAGGGTCAAGACGGCGAAGCGCTCACAGCCGCCGCGCGCAAGGCTTTCGCCCCGGACGAGCCCGGCGTCGTTTATGGCCCGGTGAGCAAACTCGGCACGCTTACGCTAGCCCTGCCGCGGCGGTGGCGACCGACGCTCGAAGCGCTGGCCGACGCAGGTGGAACCCTGACGCCGCGGACGCTGGCGCAGCGGCTCGTGCGTGCGCTTGAACGGGAGGGGAGGGCCGATCCCGGCGCGAGGCTGGAGGCGGTCTGCGCGTCCGTTGTGGCCGGCGAGCTGCGGCCGCTGGCGGCGCAACTGGGGCCGCGCTTTAGAGTGCGGGAGGAGGTTGGCAGGGTGGCCGGGGATGCCGATATCCGCAGCCTATGAGACCCTGTCCCATCTGCTCCAAACCCGCCGAAGAGCATTACCGGCCGTTCTGCTCGCGCCGGTGCGCCGACGTGGATCTGCAGCGCTGGTTCAGTGAGTCCTACAGCTTGTCCGGCCCTGCCGAACCCCCGGATGAGGAGGGCAAGCCGCCGTCCCGCTCGGCTGGACAGGCTTCCGAGCCGCCCGTATAGACGCGGCTCCCCAAATCGGCCTTCCAAGCGGCGGGCCTGGGTAGCTCAGTTGGTAGAGCAGCGGATTGAAAATCCGCGTGTCGCTGGTTCGATTCCGGCCCCAGGCACCATCTCGCCGGCGCATCTTCTCACCTTCGGGGCGCCAGTGGCGCTCACGGGCCAACCAATCGCGGCGTGGCGACAGCCTGAGCTTACGCCCTGGATCCAAGCCACTGTTTCAGCGACGCAGTACGGCTTTACGCGCTCCACGAGAGCTTCTTCGCGTCTGCATTGTGCATCGCAAAGCCTCCGCGACAGGGAATTCCCCCCGGGGAAAGAACCCCTTGACGCCGCACCGGTGGGTTGCCAAAGGAACTCGACCGCAAAATTCGATAACAGGCGGTAAGACCTTGCTCGAAAACCGGTAAGGTTCATATTGCGCCTTCGACACGCCGGATTGCACCGAACAGGTAGGACGGTGCATCGGGACGGCGCAGCTAAAAGCGGCTCGGAAAGTCTGCGGACGAACCGAGTACGAATTGTGTGGGGTTAGAAACGCTCTCGCGCGACGACCCTGGGTCTTCAATGTGCGATCAACCAGGAACTGGCGAACGATGCTGGAAACCAAAAGAATGAACCCTCTCCTCGCTCTCATCGGCGCTGTCGCGCTGATGACGGCGAGCGCTCCCGCCATGGCTCAGGACGCCAACACGACGGCTCCTGCCGCGGCGGCTGCTGGTGCGGACGCGAATGCGACCGCTCCTGCCGACGCCACCGGGGCTGGCGCTGGCGCCGCGGCGGCTCCGGCCGACGCCGCCGCTGCGGGCTCCCCCGCTCCGGTCACCATCAAGCACGCCGGTCAGCTGACCCCGGTCCAGATGTTCGTCGACGCGACGCCGATCGTTAAGGCCATCATGATGGGCCTGCTGCTAGCCTCCGTGCTCTCGTGGACGATGCTCGTCGTGAAGACCTTCGAGTTCATGAGCCTGGGCAAGGCCTCGGACCGCTTCGTCGAAGCTTTCCGCGGCGCTCGGTCGATCACCGACATCAACAAGATCGCCACCTCGGAAGAGTTCGAAGGCAACCCACTGGCCGACATGGCCGCGGCGGCTTCGGGCGAAATCGAGCTCTCCCGGCAGGCTGGCCTGCAGGTGACCGGCGAACACCGCCACACTGCGATGGATCGCGCTTCTGCCGCGGTCGCCGCCGTTCAGTCCGGCTTGGCCAAGCGCCTCTCGGGCGGCATGCAGTTCCTTGCCTCGACCGGCGCCATGTCCCCCTTCATCGGCCTGTTCGGCACGGTGTACGGGATCATGAACTCGTTCATCGGGATCGCGAACACCAACACGACCAACCTGGCCGTCGTGGCGCCCGGCATCGCCGAAGCGCTGCTCGCGACCGGCATCGGTCTGTTCGCCGCTATCCCCGCGGTTATCTTCTACAACTACTTCCAGACCCGGATTGCTGCCTATGGCACCCGCACGGAAGGGTTCGTGGCTGAACTGATGAACGCCATCTCGCGGCAGCTCGACAAGGGAGCGTAACGCCCATGGGAGCCAAACTGGCAGGCCCCGGCGGCAGCTCGAAGTTCAAAGTCGAGCAGAACGCGGAAATCAACGTCACGCCCTTCGTGGACGTGATGCTGGTCCTCCTGATCATCTTCATGGTGGCGGCTCCGCTCGCCACCGTGTCGGTGGAAGTGGAGCTACCGGAGGCTTTCGCGCAGCCGTCGCAGAACCCGCCGAAGCCGGTCTACATCTCCATCCAGAGGTCGGGAAGCATCTACGTCGGTGACTTTGCGACCTCCGTGGGTGGTCTGGGTGAAGACCTGCGCAAGCAGATCGGCACGCGCAACCCGGAGAAGGAACGTATCTTCATCCGGGGTGACAAGCAGACCCTCTATGGCGATTTCATGCGCGTCATGAATACGCTGCAGGATAACGGGTTCTACAGCGTGGCGCTGATCGGCACAGAAGGGCGGAAATAGGAGGACGCATGGCCGAGCAACAAAATCCTCCGGTGGAAGAGCACCACTACGACCCGCTTTGGGACGAAGGGCGCACGCGAAAGAAGAGAAGCAAAGGCGCGACGGTCGCCATTGTTGTCTCAATCATCGTGCACGCGGTGCTGTTCTGGTACGTCTACAAGACCAAGTTCGTCCCGGTGTACCGCGAGTACAGCGACGAGGCTGTGAAGGTCGACCTGGTTAAGCCAGCTCAGAAGCCGCCGCCGCCTCCGCCGCCGCCTCCGCCGCCGCCGGCGAACCAACCGCCGCCGCCGCCGCCGCAGATTCAGCCGCGGGTTGCGATTGCGCCGCCGATCGGTATCGCGCCTCCGCCTCCGCTGGAGATTCCGATCCCGCCGCCGCAGCCGCCGCCGCCGCCGCCGGCTCCTCCGCCGGCTGCGCCTCCGGCGCCGCCGCCGCCGTCCGTGATCACCAATCCCGACTGGGATCGGCGACCCTCGGGCGACGACATGGCCCGCTACTATCCGGAACGCGCTCAGCGTCTGGAGCGGTCGGGCAGTGTCACGCTGCAGTGCACGGTCAACGCGCGCGGCGCCGTCGACAACTGCTCGGTGGTTTCGGAAGATCCGGCCGACTTCGGCTTCGGCGACGCCGCGATCCGCCTGTCTCGCCTGTTCCGCATGAAGCCGCGGACCCGGGATGGACAAGCGGTCGATGGCGCTACGGTTCGGATCCCGATCGCCTTCCGTCTGGCGAGCTGATCGGCTCCAACCTCGACCACAAGGAAACCGCCCCGGCTCACGCCGGGGCGGTTTTTCTTTGCCCCGCGGGTCGCTTGATCGCTGGGGGAGGGGCGGCTAGAACCGTCCCCACGAGTGTCGGCCGCCTTAGCTCAGTTGGTTAGAGCGCTAGATTGTGGATCTAGAGGTCCTCGGTTCGAGCCCGAGAGGTGGTACCATTCCCAAGCGGCGCGCAGCCCCGGGGGCGGCCCGCGACCCACGCAATCGTTAACAAGAAGTTGCTGTTGCGGCGCCGTCCCCAACGTGTTGCACTGCGGGATGCCTGCGCTCAGGGGGGAACTCAGGGGCGTCAGGATCGTTAAGCTTCCCGAAGGCCGCGTTGAGTGTGGGGGTTCTATGACAGAGGTGGTTCTCCAGCTTCCCGTCGATACGAACGAGGACCACCTTTTCGGCCGCTTTCTGAACCTCTTCATGCAGAGCCGCTCCACCGAGGTCGAACGGCTGGCCGCGTCCAGCGACGCCCCCTACCTGATGATCCATTCCGACCCTGCGGTCG
>DASVRA010000018.1:0-18859 GCA_036388855.1 Caulobacteraceae bacterium
AGCCGCACTGCCCCATCCCCGGACCGCCGGCGTAACCCCCGCCGGCCTGCCGCCCGGCTCGCTAAGCCGGGCTCCCCGTTCGACCGCACTCCCGGCGGCAAAGGTGCGGGCCCTGCCCCCTCCCACGCCGGAAGTCGTGAGAGGAGTATGGGGCAGGCGGAAGGCAGGGGGATAAGTTCGGGGTTTTCCCCCTATTGCGGCGCGAGCGCGCGGTCGGGTTCGGGTGAGGGTTCAACGGCTTGGCGGTTCGGGAGGCGCCGCGCAGGCGTGAGTTATCAGCCGGATTGGGACATCGTCTCCCTCCCCTTTATGGGGAGGGAAGGCCGCGTCAGCGGCCGGGGTGGGGAAGGGGCGGGCCGTTCCCGCCGCCCCAGATGGCCCGCACTTCCCCACCCCGAGCGCTGCGCGCTCTTTCCCTCCCCATGAAGGGGAGGGAGATAGGGGCCGTGCTTGCATCGACTCCGGCCCCATGTATGGTCCGCGCGCCCTGCCGCGGGCGGTTCAAAGGGGCTGAAGGCCCGGCGTGCCGGATTCCATCACCATCTCCATCGACGCCATGGGGGGCGACTTCGGGCCTCCCGTGGCGGCCGAGGGCGCGGCCATCGCGCTGAAGCGCCTGGAAGGACGCCGACCGCGGCTGTTGCTGCACGGCAACGAGGGACGGCTGGCCAAGGAGCTGGCGCGGTTTCCGGCGGCGAGGGCGGCGTGCGAGGTGCGCCACACTGACCAGGTGATCGCCACCGAGGAGAAGCCGGCGCAGGCGCTGCGACGGGGGAAGGGCTCGAGCCTGTGGAACGCGGTGGAGTCGGTGAAGAGCGGCGAGGCGCAGGCGTGCGTCTCGGGCGGCAACACCGGAGCGCTGATGGCGATCTCCAAGCTGCAGCTGCGGATGATCTCCGGCGATCTGGACCGGCCGGCGATCGTGGCCAGCTGGCCGACCCAGAAGGGCGTGACGGCCGTGCTGGACGTGGGGGCCAACGTCACCAGCGACGCGGCGCAGCTGGTCGAGTTCGCGATCATGGGCGAGGCGTTCCACCGGGCGGTGCATGGCGCCAGGCAGCCCAGCATCGGCATCCTCAACGTCGGCTCGGAGGAGCAGAAGGGGCATGAGGAGGTGCGTGAGGCGCACCGAATCCTGCGCGAGGGGGGGCTGCAGCTCGACTACCGCGGTTTCGTCGAGGGGGGCGACATCGCCAAGGGCACTGTGGACGTGATCGTCACCGATGGCTTCACCGGCAACGTGGCGCTGAAGACGGCGGAGGGGATGGCGCTGTTCTTCGGCCAGCTGCTGCGCGAGGCGCTGGGGTCGAGCCTGCAGGCCAAGGCGGGGGCGCTGATCGCCGCCCCGGCGCTGCGCCGGATGAAGAGCCGGATCGACCCCAGCACCGTGAACGGGGGACCGCTGCTCGGCCTGAACGGCATCGTGGTGAAAAGCCACGGCGGGGCGGACGCGCGCGGCTTCGCCAACGCCATCGTGGTGGCCGCGGAGATGGCGGCCAGCGACTACGCGGCGCAGATCGAGCGCAACATGAGCCGGCTCGGGGATGTCATGGGCGCGGCCCAGCCCCCGGCGGAGGCCGCGTCTTGAGTCCTGTCCTGCGCTCGGCGGTGACCGGCATCGGCGGCTACCTGCCGCCCCAGCGGGTCAGCAACGACGACCTGGCCGAGTTCGTCGACACCTCGCACGAGTGGATCGTGGAGCGCACCGGGATCCACGCGCGCAGGCGCGCGCCGGACGACGTGCCGGTGTCGGAGTTGGCGGTGGAGGCGGCGCGGCGCGCGCTGGCCGACGCTGGGCGCACGGCGGCGGAGCTCGACCTGATCGTGGTGGCGACGACCACGCCCGACCAGACCTTCCCGGCCACCGCGGCGATCGTGCAGCGCAAGCTGGGGGCGCCGGTGGGGGTGGCGTTCGACGTGCAGGCGGTGTGCTCGGGATTCGTCTATGCCCTGACGGTGGCGGACGGGTTCGTGGCACGGGGGCAGTCCAAGTGCTGCCTGGTCATCGGCGCCGAGGAGATGACTCGGCTGATGGACTGGAGCGACCGCGGCACCTGCGTGCTGTTCGGCGACGGCGCCGGGGCGGTGGTGCTGGAGCCGGTGGAGGGGCAGGGGACCAGCGCCGACCGGGGCATCCTGTCCTCGGCGCTGCGCTGCGACGGGAGCAAGCAGGAGCTGCTCTATGTGGACGGGGGCGTGTCCACGACCGGAACGGTGGGCAAGCTGCGGATGGCGGGCAACCAGGTGTTCCGCCACGCGATCATCAACATTTCCGAGGCGATCGAGGCGGCCGCGGCCAAGGCGGGGGTGTCGGTGGCGGAGGTCGACTGGTTCGTGCCCCACCAGGCCAACACCCGCATCCTGGCCGGGGTGGCGACGCGGCTGGGCATACCGGAGGAGAAGGTGGTGACCACCATCGCCGAGCACGCCAACACCTCGGCGGCGTCGATTCCGCTGGCCATGGACGTGGCGTGGCGCGACGGGCGGCTGAAGCGGGGCGACCTGGTGCTGGTCGAGGCGATGGGAGGCGGGCTGACCTGGGGCGCGTGCCTGTTGCGGCTCTGAGAGAGTGGTGCACGGCCGTCGCCGAAGCCTTTGACTTGCCCCGGCATTCGCGGCATTCAGGAGCGGCAAGAGGGGACGGGCATGAAGGGCGACACGCTGACCAGGGCGGACCTGTGCGAGGCGGTGCACGAGGAGGTGGGGCTGACGCGCCACGACTCCTCGGGGCTGGTGGAGCGGACGCTGGACCTGATCACCTCCGCGCTGGAGCGGGGGGAGACGGTGAAGCTGTCGGGCTTCGGGGTGTTCCAGGTGCGCGCCAAGCGGGCGCGGGTGGGGCGCAACCCCAAAACGGGGGAGCCCGCGCCGATCGAGCCGCGCCGGGTGATCAGCTTCCGCGCCAGCCAGGTGATGAAGGCGCGGGTGGACGAGGCGCTGACCTAAGTGGCCAAGGGGCCGGAGGCGTTCCGGACCATCTCGGAAGCGGCCGAGGAGGTCGGCGTGCCCCAGCACGTGCTGCGCTTCTGGGAGACCAAGTTCACCTTCATCAAACCGATGAAGCGGGCGGGGGGGCGACGGTTCTACCGGCCCTCGGACCTGCAGGTGCTGCGGGGGGTGCGGGGGCTGCTGCACGAGCAGGGCTACACCATCAAGGGCGTACAACGGCTGCACCGGGAGAAGGGGATCGCCGGACTGGCGGCTTCCGGCGGGGGAGTGGACGCGCCCGCTCCGTCCGCAGTTGAGCAGGACCAGACGCCGGCGTTCCGCGAGACCCCGCCCGCAGCGGACGCCTCCGTGCTGGCGGGGGTGTTGCGGGAGCTCGAAGCGGCCAAGGCGCGGCTGGACGCGGCGCTGGCGGCGGGCCTGAGCGAAAGCGATTGCCGCCCCGGCGGGTCGCCTCTATATGGGCCGCCCTTGATCGGAGCGTAGCGCAGCCTGGTAGCGCACTTGACTGGGGGTCAAGGGGTCGTGGGTTCGAATCCCGCCGCTCCGACCATCCTTCCTTCTCCCCCAAGCACGACAAAGCCGCCGCGAGGTGACCCGCGGCGGCTTTGATCAAACGCTCGATGGATCAGGTTCTGCGCTTCACCAAACGCAGCACGAACAGCAGGATGACCGCGCCGATGGTGGCGAACACCAGGGCGTTGAGCCAGTTCGGGCCGAGGTCGAGATGGAGCAGGTTCTGGAACAGGAAGCCGCCGATCACGGCGCCGACCAGGCCGGTGATCAGGTTCATGATCAGGCCCTGGTTGCTCTTCATGATCTTCTCGGCGAGGAAGCCCGCCGCGATGCCTACGATGATCCACAACAGCCAGCCGATGGCCATGTTGTCGCCGCCAGTGTCCATTTAGCCCTCCGTGGTTCTCCATGAACCCATGCGCCACAAATGACGGGGCTATGCAGAAGGTTCCGCCCGGGGAGCAGTTTATGGTGAAGGCTGTTGCCGCCACGATGGCCGCGAGCGGCCGGTAAAAGACGAACTCAGATGAAAGCGGCTCTCCCTGAACGCTCGAAGGCCGTGGCGTTGTGGCTGTTCGCCGTCGCCGCCCTGGTGTTCGCCATGGTGATCATCGGCGGGGCGACGCGGCTGACCGGGTCGGGACTGTCGATCACTGAATGGAAGCCCGTGACCGGCGCGGTCCCGCCGTTGAGCGCTGAGCATTGGGCCGAGGAGTTCGGCAAATACCGGCGCATCCCGCAGTATCGGGAGCTGAACGCGGGCATGACGCTGGCGCAGTTCCAGGCGATCTACTGGTGGGAGTGGGCCCACAGGTTCCTTGGCCGCGCGATCGGCGCGGTGTTCGCTCTGCCGTTCCTGCTGTTCCTCGCCTTCGGGCGCATCCCCCGCCGCCTGATTGGGCGCTGCCTGGCGCTGTTCGCGCTGGGCGGGCTGCAGGGGCTGATCGGCTGGTGGATGGTGGCCAGTGGGCTTGTCCACCGGGTGGAGGTCGCGCCCGAGCGGCTGACCGTGCACCTCGGCGTGGCGTTGGCGATCTTCTGCCTGGCTATCTGGACCGGATTGGAGGCTTGGAGCGGGCTTGGCGAGGCGGCGCGTCCGGGCCGGTGGAAGGCGCTGGCGGCGGGGTTCGCCGGACTGGTGCTGTTGCAGATCCTCCTGGGCGGCCTGGTGGCGGGCAACGACGCGGGGCTGGTGTTCAACGACTGGCCGTGGATGAACGGGCGGCTGTTCCCGGCCGATTATCTGGAGGGTCGGCCCCTTGGCCTCGCTCTGCTGCACAGCCAGGCGGCGGTGCAGTTCAACCACCGCCTGGGCGCCTACGCCGTCTTTGGCTGCGCGTTGCTGATCGCCTGGGGGGCGGCGCGGTCCGAGACGCTCGGCTGGCGCTCCAAGAGGTTGGCCGTGGCCCTGGCAGGGCTGGTGACGGCGCAGCTGACCCTAGGGATCGCCACCCTCATGGCGCGCGCGCCTCTCGGGCTCAGCCTGCTGCACCAGGCGACGGCGGCGGTGCTGCTGGCGACGGCGGTCGCGTTCGCCTGGCAGGTGCGGCGGCGCGAACAGGCGCGGGAGGCGCTGTCGCCCGTGCTTGCCCCCGCCGGGGCCCGGGGCTAAGCGGCGCCGTCCTCTCGGGAGCCGCGTATGACCCGCATCGCCTTCATCGGCCTTGGCAACATGGGCGGGGGCATGGCCGCCAACCAGGCTAAGGCTGGGCATGAAGTGCGGGCCTTCGACTTGTCGCAGGCGGCGCTGGAGCGAGCGCGGGAGGCCGATTGCCAAGTGGCCGGCTCGGCGGCGGAGGCGGTGCGGGAAGCGGAGGTGGTGATCACCATGCTGCCGGCCGGGCCGCACGTGCGCGCGGTCTACGCCAACGACGTGTTCCCGAACGCGCCCAAGTCGGCGCTGCTGATCGACTGCTCGACCATCGACGTGGACAGCGCTCGCGACGTGGCCAAACAGGCTGGCGCGCAGGGCTTCCGCTTCGCCGACGCGCCGGTGTCGGGCGGGACTGCGGCGGCAACGGCGGGGACACTGGCTTTCATGGTCGGTAGCGACGAGGCCGTGTTCCCGGAGGTGGAGGCGGTGCTCCAGCCGATGGCGCGGGTGGTGATCCGGGCGGGAGACTATGGGGCGGGGCAGGCGGCGAAGATCTGCAACAACATGCTGCTCGGCATCTCGATGATCGGCACGTGCGAAGCGGTCGCGCTGGCGGAGAAGCTGGGGCTCGACCCGCTGAAGTTCTTCGATATCGCCTCGCAGTCCTCGGGCCAGTGCTGGAGCGTGACCAGCTACTATCCCTGGCCTGGCCCGGTGCCGAACGCGCCGTCGAACCGCGGCTACGAGGGCGGGTTCGCCACGGCGATGATGCTGAAGGACCTGAAGCTGGCGCAGGAGGCGGCGGCGCGTTCGGGCGCCTCAACGCCGTTGGGCGCGCAGGCGGAGGCGCTCTACGCGCTGTTCGACGGCCTGGGGAACGGCGGGCAGGACTTCTCGGCGCTGCTGCAGCTGCTCCGGGGAAAGTCCGGCGAACTCGCCTGACGCTGCGAACCGTTATCAACTTGGGGCCGCCACTGGATTCCGGCTCCGCCGGGTGTAAAAGCCGCATCATGAGTGTGGATTACAGGGGCGCGTTCCGCACCGCGGTCGAGCAGGTGCGCGCGGAGGGGCGGTATCGGGTTTTCGCCAACCTGAAACGCAGCCGCGGCGCGTTTCCGCGCGCGGTCTGGCGCGGGCCGGACGGCGACCGCGAGGTGATCGTCTGGTGCTCCAACGACTACCTGGGGCAGGGGCAGAACCCGGTGGTGCTCGACGCCATGAAGGCGGCCATCGACGCGGCCGGCTCGGGCTCGGGCGGCACCCGCAACATTTCCGGCACCACGCGCTACCACGTCGAACTGGAGCATGAGCTGGCCGACCTTCATGGCAAGGAGGCGGCGCTGCTGTTCACCTCCGGCTATGTGGCCAACGAGGCGGCTCTGTCGACCCTGCAGAAGATCCTGCCGGGCCTGATCATCTTCTCCGACGCCGCCAACCACGCCTCGATGATCGCGGGCATCCGCCAGGGCGGCTGCGAGCGGCACGTCTTCCGCCACAACGACCTCGCGCACCTGGAGTCGCTGCTGGCGGCGGCCCCCGCGGCCGCGCCTAAGCTGATCGCCTTCGAGAGCGTCTATTCGATGGACGGCGACATCGCCGACCTTGCCGGCACCATCGCGCTCGCCCGCAAGTACGACGCGCTCACCTACCTCGACGAGGTGCATGCGGTCGGCATGTACGGCGCGCGCGGCGGCGGGGTGGCCGAGCGCGACGGCGTGATGGGCGAGATCGACATCGTCGAAGGCACCCTCGGCAAGGCGTTCGGGGTCATGGGTGGCTACATCGCCGGGGACGCGGACCTGGTGGACGCGATCCGCCTCTATGCGTCCGGGTTCATCTTCACCACCTCGATCCCGCCGGCTCTGGCGGCGGGCGCGGCGGCGTCGGTGCGGTGGCTCAAGACGCATCCGGAGGTGCGGGCGGCCCATCAGGAGCGCGCGGCCACCCTGAAGGCGCGGTTCAAGGCGGCGGGGCTGCCGGTGATGCACTCCGCCAGCCACATCGTGCCGGTGTTCGTCGGCGATCCGGTGCACACCAAGATGGTCTCCGACATGCTGCTCGACGACCACGGCGTCTACGTGCAGCCGATCAACTACCCGACTGTGCCGCGCGGCATCGAGCGGCTGCGCTTCACGCCCACGCCGCTGCACACCGACGGGATGATGGACGACCTGGTCGCGGCGATGGACCGGCTCTGGACCCACTGCAACGTGGCCCGCCTGGGCGGCTTGGCGGCCTAGGCCCGCTCCAGCATCCTGAACACGAACGGATGGTCGTCCTGCGGGCCCGCGGCATGGGCCTCACGCCGGACCTCGCGCCAAATCCCCTCGTCAAAGGCCGGGAAGCGGGCGTCGCCTTCGACATCGGCGTCCACTTCGGTGAGGTAGAGCCGCCGCGCCTTGGGCAAGGCGGCTTCGAACAAGGCTTCGCCGCCGATCACGCACACCTCGCTGGCGCCGTCCTCCGCGGCCTGCTCGCGAGCGATGGCGAGGGCCTCGGCCAGGTCGTCGCACACCACGGCGCCGGAGGGTTCAAAGGCGGCGTTGCGCGACAGCACGATGTTGAGGCGGCCGGGCAGGGGCTGCTTCTGCAGGCTGTCCCAGGTCTTGCGGCCCATGATCACCGGCTTGCCGAGCGTGGTCGCCTTGAACAGCGCCATGTCGGACTTCAGCCGCCAGGGCAGGCCCCCGGCGTGGCCAATCACGCCGTTGCGGGCGCGCGCGACGACGATCGCTAGCGGGATCACGAGGGCTTGGCCACGGCGGCTGGGGACGGCTCCGCCTCCGCGGGCTCGTCGCGCCTGATCCAGCGGCGCGCCAGCAGTCCGGCGCCGACCCACAGGGTCAGCACCAACACCAGGACCAGGGCGTTGACCAGCCACCCCCCCTTCTGGGCGTCGGCCAGGGATTTGCCGGCGGCGACCATCAGCAGGATCTTCGGGACGATGCCGATGGCGGTGCCGATCAGGAAGTCACGGAAACGCATGGGGGCTATGCCGGCGGCCATGTTGATGGCGACGAAGGGGGCGGCGGGGACCAGCCGCACCACCAGGCTGGCCAACAGGCCATTGCGGCCGATCAGGGCCATGAAGCGCTGCACCGCGGGGCCGGCGAAGTCGCGGAGCAGCCTGGGTCCGAAGGCGCGGCCGAGCGCGAAGCCGATGCAGGCCGAGACCATGGTGCCGATCCAGCTGTAGGCGAAGCCCAGCGTGGGGCCGAAGGTCAGCACGGCGGCGGCGATCAGCGCCACCTGCGGCACGCCTAGGAAGGCCAGCGCCGCGAAGGCGCCGATGGCGATCAGCAGCGAGACTGGGCTGTGGGCGGCGAAGCCCAGCCATTGCTCGACCAGGGCCTCGTCCTTGTAGCCCAGCACCGCCATGCCGAAGAAGAAGATGCCGCCCACTCCCCCCGCCAGCAGGAAGGTGAGCAGCACCGTGCGCCAGGCGCTGGCGTCCATGTTGGAAAGGAAGCTGAGCAGTCGCCGCACCATGGGCCTGCCTCGCCGATCACCCAGCGGCGGTCAAGTTCCTCCCCCGGCCGCGCAGCGGACCAGGGAGACCGGCTCGCGGAACGGGCCTTCCGAGAGGGTCAGGGTGCGCCCGCCGGCGGGGCCGAGGGTGAGCACGATGCGGCCCGGCGTAGCGACGCCCCCTCGGGTGCAGGCGGAGTGGGCGGTGTAGCCGGCCAGGGAGGCGTCGAGTTGGTCGATGCTGCAGTCGACGCCGCCTGGACCCGCAAGGTGGGTGGAGCTGAGCCGCCAGGGCCGCTGGGCGCATTCGGCCGCTGTCCTGGCCCAGGCGCCGACGAAGGCGGGCTGGCCTTGGGCCTGGGCGGGAGAGGCGGCCTCCAGCGGGCTTTCGGCGCGTACGATGCTCTCGCGCCGGTCGCAGGCGGCGAGCGGCAGCGCAGGCAGCAAGAGGAGGGGCAGGAGCGTTCGGACAAGCATTTGATACGCCTCGACCGCCCTGTGGGAAAAGGCGCTGAACGCGACGCGGTTCCGGGTTCCCGGCGATAACGGCGGGTGGCGCGGGGCGGGCGGAGTAGCTAGACCGGAGACGTCGTCCTGGAGCCGCCCATGAGCCTCGAATCGGCCGCGCTGCGGCGGGTGAAGCCCTCGCCCACCATCGCCGCCAGCGCCAAGGCGCGCGAGCTGATCCGCCAGGGCCGCGACGTGATCTCGCTGGGCGCCGGCGAGCCCGACTTCGACACGCCCGACAACATCAAGGAAGCGGCGATCCGGGCGATCCGCGAGGGCAAGACCAAATACACCGACGTGGATGGCATCCCCGAGCTGAAGGAGGCGGTGGCGGCCAAGTTTCGGCGCGAGAATGGGCTGGAGTATTCGACCAAGCAGATCACCGTCGCGCCGGGAGGAAAGGCGGTCATCTTCAACGCCCTAATGGCGACGCTTTCGCCAGGGGATCAGGTGCTGATCCCCGCTCCCTACTGGGTCAGCTATCCCGACATGGCGCTGCTGGCGGGCGGGGAGCCGGTGTTCGTGGCGGCCTCGGCCGAGGACGGGTTCAAGCTGAAGCCTGAGGCGCTGGACGCGGCGATCACGCCGCGCACCAAGTGGCTGATCCTCAATTCCCCGTCCAATCCCTCGGGCGCGGCCTACACGCGCGAGGAGCTCCGGGCGCTGGGGGAGGTGCTGCTACGGCATCCGCAGGTGTGGGTGTTGACCGACGACATGTACGAGCACCTGGTCTACGGCGGCTTCGCGTTCGCCACCATCGCGCAGGCGGAGCCGCGGCTCTACGACCGCACCCTGACCATGAACGGGGTGTCCAAGGCCTACGCCATGACCGGCTGGCGGATCGGCTATGCGGGAGGGCCCGAGGCGCTGATCAAGGCGATGGCCAAGCTGCAGAGCCAGACGACCTCCAACCCCACCTCGATCTCGCAGTGGGCGGCGGTGGAGGCGCTGAACGGGCCGCAGGACTTCATCTCCGAGCGGGCCAAGGTGTTCGAGCAGCGGCGCGACCTGGTGGTTTCGATGCTGTGCCAGGCGCACGGGCTGGACTGCCCTCGGCCCGAGGGCGCCTTTTACGTCTACCCCTCCTGCGCCGGGCTGATCGGCAAGCGCTCGCCCTCGGGCAAGGTGCTGGAGAGCGACGAGGACGTGACGGTGGAGCTCCTGGAGCGCGAGGGCGTGGCGGTGGTTCACGGCGCCGCGTTCGGCCTGTCGCCGTTCTTCCGCATCTCCTACGCCACCTCCACCGAGGTGCTGGAGGAGGCGTGCCGGCGCATTCAACGGTTCTGCGCGGAACTGGCGGCCTAGCAAAGGCTAAGCCCCGGAACGCCGCTCGGCGGCCGCCGTTTCCGTCAGGAACCGGAGATACCCAAATGAAGAAGCTGCTGTTTTGCGCCGCCGGCGCGGCCCTCTTGAGCGCCTGCGCCAGCGACTACGGCCCGCCGCCTCCGCCGATGGCGGGGCCGCCTCCGCCGCCGATGGGCGGCGACAGGATGCCCATGCCGCCGATGCCGACCGATGCGCCGGGCTATGTGGCCATGGCCGGGGCCAGCGACATGTTCGAGATCCAGTCCGGGCAGCTGGCGCTGCAGCGTTCGCGTGACCCGCAGGTGCGGGCCTTCGCCCAGATGCTGGTCGCCGACCATAACATGACCACCAGCGAGGTTATGCGAGCGGCGAGCGCGGCGCGCGTGCCGGCCGGGCCGCCGATGTTGACGCCCGAGCAGCAGACCATGCTCGACCGAATGCAGCGGGCCTCGCCCGCCGAGTTCGACCTGGTGTTCGCCCGCAACCAGGTGCACGCGCACCGCATGGCGCTGGCCCTGCACCAGACCTACGCCGCCCGCGGCGACGCGCCGCCGCTGCGCGCGGTGGCGGCCCGAGCCGTGCCGGTCGTGCAGGGGCACCTGCAGCAGGCGCGCGGTCTGCGCGGCGCCGAGCGCGCCGGCGGCTAGGCCGGGCGGCTGACGGCGAAGTCGGCGAGGGAGGCTAGCGCCGCCTTCCATTCGCCGGCGGGCAGTGGCCGCAGCGCCGCCTTGGCGCGGACGGCATAGGCCGCGGCGCGCTCTAGGGTGGTGTCGAGCGCGCCCGTGCCGATGACGATTTCGCGCGCGCGGCGGAAGTCGGCCTCGGTCTGCTCCAGGCGTCCGACGGCACGCTCCCAGAACTCGGCTTCGCGCGGGCCCGAGCGGCTCATGGCGATCAGCAGGGGCAGGGTGGCCTTGCCCTCGCGGAAGTCGTCGCCGGTGTTCTTGCCCAGCGTCTCCGACGCGCCGCCGTAGTCGAGCACGTCGTCGGTGAGCTGGAAGGAGAGACCGAGGTTGAGGCCGTACGCGCGCAGTGCGGCCGCCTGCGCCGCGCCTGCGCCGGCGGAAACGGCGCCGGCCTCGGCGGCGGCGGCGAACAGCTCTGCCGTCTTGGCCCCGATGATCTCCAGGTAGGTGTCCTGAGCAAGCGCCAAGTCGTGGGCGCGCGTGAGCTGCAGCACCTCGCCTTCGGCGATCACGCTTGAGGCGCGGGAAAGGATTTCGAGCGCGCGCATCGAGCCAGTCTCGACCATCAGTTCAAAGGCGCGGGCGAACAGGAAATCGCCAACCAGGACGCTGGTTGCGCCGCCCCAGATCAGGTGGGCGGCCACCTTGCCCCGGCGCAGGCGCGAGGCGTCGACCACGTCATCGTGGAGCAGGGTGGCGGTGTGGATGAACTCCACTGCGGCGGCGAGCTTCAGGCCTTCGTCGCCGGTTCCCCCGCAGATGCGCGCGCCGGCGATGGCCACCAGGGGGCGCAACCGCTTGCCGCCGGCGGAGATCAGGTGCTCGGCCAAGGCCGGGATCACCGGGACTTCGCTGCGCATACGATCAGAGATCAGCCGGTCGACGGCGGCCATGTCGCGCGCGGCCAGCGTCGCCAGCGGGTCGGCCGAACCCGGCGTCCGGGGCGGCTCGCGGAGCGCGGCCGGGGCGAAGGCGGCGATGGCGCGGGCGGCGTCCAAGCAAGGCTCCCGTTGCGGCAGGCTCTCCCGCCGGATTAGGTCACGGGGCCGTTCACGACAAGCCGCAAGCCATGCCCGAACCCGTGCCCGAGAGCTACGTCCCTCCATTCAGCGAGGATGCGCTGATGGGCGGGCGCGTGCGCCTGCGCCAGCCGCTGAAGGGCTACCGCGCCGGCATGGACGCGGCGCTGCTGGCCGCCGCCGTCGACGCGGCGGGCGGTGACCGGGCGTTGGAAGCCGGATGCGGGGCCGGCGCGGCGTTGTTCCAGGCGGCGGCGCGGGCGCCGGGCGCCCTGTTCACCGGCGTCGAGCGCGACTTGTCCGCCCTGGCGCTGGCCGAGCAGAACGTGGCGCTGAATGGCGTCGAGGGGCGGGTGGCGGTGCGCGCGGGCGACGTGGGACGGGGCTTTGCGGGACAGGGTTTCCTCAAGCCCGGCGAACCGCCCTTCGACCTCGCCTTCGCCAACCCGCCGTTTTTCGACGATCCGGCGGCTCTGCGCGGCCCGGCTCCGGCCAAGCAGGGGGCGTGGATCGCGGATGCCGGGCTGGATGCCTGGACCCGATTCCTCCTGCGCGCGGTGCGCGAGGGCGGTCGGGTGGTGATGATCCACCGCGCCGAGCGGTTGTTCGACGTGCTGGCGCTGCTCGGGACGCAGGCCGGCTCGTTCCAGGTGCGCCCGGTTCACCCGTTCGCCGACGCCCCGGCCAAGCGCGTGCTGGTGCGCGCGGTCAAGGGCGGAAAGGCCCCGCTGGTCCTCCACCCGCCCCTGGTGCTGCACGACCGCGGCGGCGCCAAGCACACGGAAGAGGCGGAGGCGGTGCTGCGGGGGGAGGCAGGGCTCGGCTGGGCCTAGTCGCTGTAGAGCTTGATCGCCTCTAGGCAGAGCTGCAGGCCGGTGAGGTCGGTCTTGGGCTGGGGCGTGACGATCACGTAGAGGCGGCGGGCCTCGGCCCAGAGCATCAGCGATTCGGGCAGGCCGAAGTCCTCGATCTCGTATCCCTGGCCGTCGCGCCAGAGGCCGTCATCGGCGGCCTCGGCGCCTTCATAGCTCTCGATCCGGACCGCCAGTTCGACCTCCTCCTCATTGGCCACGTTGAGATAGGCGAACAGGGGCTTGCCCTGGCCGGCGGCGAAGCCGGCCTCGAATGTCGTGACAGGATCTGCGGCCGGGCCGCGGAAAGGGGTGAGATTGGCGATGATGGCGTCGGCCTCGCGCAGGCGGCCCATGCGATGGGTGTAAATCTCGCGGGCCATGGCTTCGGAAGGGTCCTGCTCGACCAGCCCGGACGCCTCGGCCGTCAACGGCGTCAGACCAGCGGCCAGGCATAGGGCGCGCTGGTCGGCGAGCAGGCCGTCGGCGCCGGCGAGCGTCGATTGGGGGCCGGCGAGGTAGACGCGGTCGATGCGGCGCATGAACGGACTAATCGCGGCAGGGCGGCGCGGGCGTCAAGCAGGCATGCAAAAGCCCCGGGAGCGGGGGGTGGCTTGCTCCCGGGGCTCCGGCAGACGTGCGGGGCGGCTTAGTAGTAGAAGGCGCCCGACACCACCTGCATAACCCGCCCGTTGCGCGGATTAACCAGCAGGATGTCCGGACCGACGCGGATCCAGACGTAGCCGTAGGGGGGCTCGTACAGGTCGTACGACCACCAGTTGTTGATGAAGTAGTTCGACAGGAAGAAGGCGCTCGGCAGGATCATGCCGTAGCTCCAGCGCCGGTAGCCCCAGCCGTAGGGCCAGCGGTAGGCCGGCGCGTACCAGCGGCGGTAGGCCGGCGTGTACCAGTGGCTGCGCCACCAGTAGCGGTCGTTCACCCAAGGCCCGCGGCCGCCGCGCCAGTCGCGCCAGTAGTTGCCGTGCTGCCAGCGTCTGTCGATGCGGTTGTCGTTGTTGCGATCGAAGCGGCGGTCGATGTCGCCGTTGCGGTTGCGGTCGAAGCGCCGGTCGAGGAAGTCGTTGTTGTTGCGGTCGAAGCGGCGGTCGATCTGGCCGTCGCGGTTGCGGTCGAAGCGCCGGTCGACGCGGCCGTTGTGGTTGAAGTCGCCATGGCGGTAGTCGTAGCGGGCGCCGCCCATCCGCTGTTGCGAGGGGGCTGGGGCGCGGGCGCGTTGGGGCGCGGGGGCGCTGAAGCGTTGAGCGGCCACGGAGCGGCCGCCGCCGCTTCCGCCCCTGCGGTCACCGCCGCGGGACTGCGCTGCGGCGACATCGGCCGCCAGCAGGCTCAAGGCCGTGGCGGCGAGTAGCATGCGTTTCATGTTGCTCTCCTTGGCCACAAAGGCTCCAGACGGACTTCTGGCGGTGGCTTGGGCCGATCTATCCGCCGAGCCACCTGAACCGGAGTTGAATGAGTTAATCAGAAATGAAGAAGCCCCGGGAGCGGCTGCTCCCGGGGCCGACTTCACGCCTTCCAGGCCTCAGTAGAAGACGTTGTAGCGGACCTGGAGGATCATCCCGGTACGCACGTCCACCAGCACCGCGTCGGGGCCGTAGCGGACCCACTCGTAGCCCCAGGGCGGCGCGATCAGGCCGAAGCTGAACCAGCTGTTGATGAAGTAGTTCGGCGTCCAGTACGAACGCGGGAAGTAGGCGCCCACGCCCCAGCGGCGGTAGGACCAGCCATACGGCCGGTAATAGACGCCGGCGCGGTAACGGCGGGGCGAAAAGAAGGCCCGGCGATAGACGCGCGCGTCGAAGGTGCGGGCGCGGTTGTTCCAGCGGCTCTGGTACCAGCGGCGATCGTTGACGTTGTCCCAGCGGCGGGCCTGGCGCAGGTCCTGCCTCAGGTCCTGGCGGCGGTCCTGCAGCCGCTCACGCTGGCGGTCCAGCTGCCGGGCGTCCTGGCGCATGTCCTGACGGCGATCCTGGAGCCGCTCACGTTGGCGATCCAGCTGGCGCGCGTCTTGACGCTGCTCTTGGCGGCGCTCCTGGACGCGCTGCTGCTGACGGGCATCCTGGCGCTGTTCTTGACGGCGCTCCTGCACGCGTTGCTGCTGGCGGGCTTCCTGCCGCCGCTCCTGGACGCGTTGCTGCTGGCGTGCGTCTTGGCGAGCTTCCTGGCGGCGCTCCTGCTGGCGGGCCTGCTGGCGCTGCTCCTGCCTAGCGTCCTGCCGCTTCTCCTGACGGCGCTCCTGCTGGCGGTTGTCCTGGCGCTGTTCTCGTCGGTCATTCTGCTGGGCCAGCGCCGGCGCGGCGGAGCCCGCGACCAGTGCGAGCGCCACGGCCGAAGTCATCAACTTCTTCACGTTGGTTGCTCCTCTCCTTGCGCGGGCCGATCCCGCTCTGCTCCCCGATGCGCGACTTACGCAGGTCCGGCATGAACCCACCTTGAACGGTTCACGGCGGGAACGCCGGCGCATGGGCAACCGAACGGCAACGCTTGGCCCGCCTTGGAGTTCAAGCAGGTTTTCCGCTGCTACCACTATAAGCTCAACTTCCCCGGCCGTTGCGTCGCAGCCTTCTCTCCCATGAATGGGAGGCGACAGGTTCACGCTTCCAGGAACGTCGCCTGGACGAAGGCGCGGTAGTGCATCACCACGCTCTCTAGTTGTTGGACGTGGGGCGCCTTCTGACCCGCCCGAACCTTGAACGAGACAGGCTTCTTCGACGGCTCCGCCACCCGCTACTGGCAGCTGGGGTCGGCAGGAAACTGGCGTAGGCGGTCAGCGCACGGGCCGCTGCAAGGCCCGCGCGCTGACCACCGCCGCATCACCGAACCTGGCCCGCAGGCGATCTATCGCGCGCTCCTCCCTGCGGGCGCGGGTTTCGGCGTCGGCGAACAGGTCGTCCGGGTCGGGGTCGGTCTCGATCAGCTCGACCGCACCGATGCCGATCAGGCGGTAGGCGGGGCCGAGTTCGGTGGTGAGCAGCTCGCGCCCGACCGTGAACAGGGTGCGGGCGGTCTGGGTAGGGACGGGCAGGGTGCGCCGCCGGGTCTTCAGGCGGAAGGCGGCGTCTTTCAGCTTCAGCACCACCGCGCGGGTTGCAAGACCGTCGGCGCGCAGCTTCCTCGCCACCTTTTCACAGAGCGGCCACAGCTCATCCTCCAGCGTTCCCCTGTCGGCATGGTCCTCGTTGAAAGTGTTCTCGGCGCTGATCCCCTTGCGGCCTTCATCTGGGTCGACGCCGCGGGCGTCTTCGCCATGCGCCAGCCGCGACAGCTTAAGCCCATAGGCGCCGTAGCGGTCGGCGAGCGCGCGGGGCTCGGCGCGGGCGAGGTCGTTGACGGTGCGGTAGCCGTCATGCTCCAGCGTTTTGACAAAGGCGGGGCCTACGCCCGGCAGAATGGCGACGGGGCGGGGTGCGAGGAAGGCCTGGGCCTCGTCGCCGCCGATGATGGAGAAGCCGCGCGGCTTGTCCAGGTCCGACGCAATCTTGGCCAGGAACTTGTTGGCCGCCAAACCGACTGAGACGGTGATGCCGATCTCGAGTTCGATCTCGGCTTGTAGGCGCGCCAGCTGGAGCGCGGCGGAACCGCCGTTCAGCCGCTCGGTGCCGGCGAGATCGACCCAGGCCTCATCCAGCGACAGGGGCTGCACCAGCGGGGTGAGCGCGCGCAGCTTGTCCATGATCCGGCGGCTCTCAGTGACGTATTTGCGGAAGTCCGGCTTGATCACCACCGCTTCGGGGCAGAGCTTCAGCGCCTTGAACATCGGCATGGCCGAGCGGGGGCCGGAGATCCGCGCGATATAGCAGGCGGTGGTCACCACCCCGCGCTTGCCGCCGCCGACGATCACCGGCTTGTCGCGCAGCTCGGGCCGATCGCGCTTTTCAACGGAGGCGTAGAAGGCGTCGCAGTCGAGGTGCGCGATGGTCAGCCGCTCCAGTTCGGGATGGGCAAGCACTCGGGGCGAACCGCAGGCCGGGCAGCGGCGGGTTTCGGAGCCGGTCCAGAAGCAGTCGCGGCAGAGGGCGGTTGCCGTCACCCGACTTAGCCGCAGTTCGATCGCGCGGGGAGCAAGAAACGGGTCGCGGCTTTCACCGGCAGAGAGGTACGGGCCACGTGCTGCACCTGGAGACGATTATGGACGGGGGACTCGTCGCGCTGGAACGAGCTTACCATCACGCATCCCAGTACCTGACGACACTGGATACTCGTCCGGTTGCCACAACTAAAGGGCTGGACGAGCTTCGCGCCGCCTTAGACCTGCCGCTGGGGCTTTCGGGCGAGCCGGCCGGGAGCGTGATCGATGATCTGGTGCGCGCGACCGACGGCGGCCAACTCGGCTCGGCGTGCGGGCGCTTCTTCGCCTGGGCAATCGGCGGCGCCCTGCCGTCAGCCCTGGCGGCGGACTGGCTGGCCTCCACCTGGGATGTGAATGCAACCCTCTACGCCTGTGGACCCGCGGCGGCCGTGGTGGAGGAGGTGGCGGGGAAATGGGTGAAGGAGGTGCTCGGCCTACCGGGTGAAGCTTCCTTCGCCTTCACCACCGGCTGCCAAATGGCGCACATGACCTGCCTCGCCGCCGCGCGCCATGCCTTGCTCCAAGCCCGAGGGTGGGATGTCGAGGCGAACGGCCTTGCGGGCGCCCCCGTCATTCGGGTTCTAGCGAACGAGCAGCGGCATGGCTCGATCGAAAGGACTCTACGCTACCTGGGCATAGGCACGAGAGCGCTGATTCCTCTGCAGGTGGGGGAGGACGGAAGGCTTGCGTCCGCCACCCTGGGTGAGGCGTTGGAAGCGGACGATGGCGCCACCATCGTCATCCTCAACGCGGCGGACCTCAACATCGGCGCTCTCGATCCATTCCACGAATTAGTCCCGCTCGCGAAGGCGGCGGGGGCCTGGGTTCATGTCGATGGCGCCTTCGGGCTGTGGGCGCGGGCCAGTCCCGAGCGCCGCTATTTGGCCGAGGGCGTAGAGTTGGCGGACTCCTGGGCCACCGACGCGCACAAGTGGCTGAACACCCCCCAAGACAACGGCATCGCCATTGTGCGTGACTGGGAGGCGCATCGGGCGGCGATGACGGTGAGCGCCAGTTACTTGTCGGCCAGTGGCGATGCGCGTGATGCGATCGACTGGACGCCGGATTGGACGCGGCGCGCGCGAGGCTACGCCGTCTATGCGGCCTTGAGGGAACTGGGGCAGCGGGGGCTGGCCGAGCTTGTCGAGCGCTGCTGCCGACACGCCTCTGAATTGGCTCGTGGGATCGGCGCCTTGCCTGGCGCGGAACTCTTGGCTGCGCCCACCCTGAACCAGGGGCTGGTTCGTTTCCTCGCGGGCGGCGATTGCAGCGAAGTGGACAATGATCGGCGGACGGACCAGGTCATCCAATGCATCAACGACACCGGCGAGGCTTTCTTCAGCGGAACGACTTGGCGGGGTCGGCGAGCGATGCGGATCAGCGTGTGCAATTGGCGCACGGACGAGGCGGATGTGAACCGCACTATCCAAGCTGTTTCCCTCGTCCTGAAGAACAGGGCTGAGAGACCGTAACCGACCCCCGCTAACTTCATGGCTCCACCGGCCACAGCCAGGCCGCGCCGCGCACGCCCGAGGAGTCGCCGTGTAGCGCCTTGCGGATGGGCGTGGCGAACGCGTCGGAGAAGACGTGTTCGGCCACGCGTTCGTGCGTGCGGGCGTAGAGCTCGTCGATGTTGCTCACGCCGCCCCCGAGCACAATCACGTCCGGGTCCAGCACGTCGGCGATCACCGCCAGGCCGCGCGCCAGCCGGTCGATGTAGCGGTCCAGCGCGGCTCCGGCCGCCGCGTCGCCGGCGCGGGCGCGCGCGACGATCTCGGGCGGCGCGGCGAGATCGCCGGTCGCCGCCTGGTAGTCGCGCGCGAAACCCGGGCCAGAGATCCAGGTCTCCAGGCACCCGTCGCGGCCGCACCAGCAGCGTG